>NZ_CP046455.1:1554593-1865511 GCF_009734425.1 Corynebacterium occultum | reverse complement strand
GGAAGTGACTTACTCCCACAATCAGCAGCGAGGTCTGGCGCCACCTCTCCCGGAATTTCAAAGGCCTCGGGCACGTCATCGTCCGCCCAGCTCATCCCGCCGGTGGTCCTGGGTGTGCTGACCCTGGTTTCTGCGGCCCGAACCTCTCTCGATCAACATGCACTTCTCCGGCCTACCGCAGCTGGGCTCACTCAACCGGTGGCCATGGCGGTGGTGATGACCGGGGTGGCACTCATTGCCACGATCGGAATCCAGGTTGGTGGCCGGGTACTGCGCCCGATCGGGGCCTGAGAGAAATCCGCTGCCCCGCTAATTGGGGGTCTCGACCCGGGCAGGGTGGGGGCGTAGCGTAAAAGGCGAACAACTTATATCCACGTGATCAGGGAGCCTGATTATGCAAAGAATCATCCCCAATATCTGGATCAACCGGGTTGCTGATGAAGCAGCTGAGTTCTACGTCAACACCCTCCCCGGAACCCGGTTGCTGAGTTCCGATAAATACCCCGAGGAAGGTCTCCTGGATTTTCAGGTCGAATTCGCGGGGAAAACACTGGTGAACACCCTCGAGATCGAAGGCTTCCAATTCGTTCTCATCAACGCCGGAGATGAGTTCACCCCGAACCCCGCTATCAGCTTCTTCCTCAACTTCGACCCCTCCCAGCGTTCCGCTGCCCGAGCCGAGCTCGACCAGATCTGGGAGAAACTCAAGGAGGACGGCACCGTTCTCATGGAGCTGGGGGAGTACCCCTTCAGCACACACTATGGCTGGGTGCAGGACAGGTACGGCGTGAACTGGCAGCTCATGCTCACCGACCCGGCAGGAGAACACCGACCCTTCCTCATCCCCAGCCTGATGTTCTGTGGCGCAGCTCAGAACCAGGCTGCCGAAGCCACTGATCACTATCTGAACCTCTTGCCGGATTCCCGGCTGGGCACCCGGGTCACCTATCCGGAAGCGCAGGGGCCCGCCACCACCAGGGCCATCATGTTCTCCGATTTTCAGCTCTACGGGCAGTGGCTGGCCGCCATGGATTCCGCGGTGGAGCAGCCCTTCACCTTCAGTGCAGGGGTCTCCCTGCAGATCAATGCCACTGATCAGGCTGAGATCGACCGGTTCTGGGAGGGGCTCTCCCATGTCCCCGAGGCAGAGCAGTGCGGCTGGTGTCAGGACCGCTGGGGAGTCAGCTGGCAGATCGTCCCGGAGAACCTGGGGGAACTCATGGCGAAACCCGGTGGCTATGAGGTGATGCTGAACCAGCACAAGATCATCATTGATGAGTACTGAGCGGGCTCAGGTACCGCAGAAGGTGGCGTAGTCACCGAAGTCCGGCGGTGCCGGCTGTTCAAAACGCTCCTTGCCCTGGCGGCGCAGGAAAGGATCGGTGACCACTTCCAGCAGCTCATGGAAGGGCTTCAGATCCCCGTTGTCGGTGGCGGCGACCAGGGCCTCCTCCACCAGGTGGTTGCGCGGAATATAGACCGGGTTGCTCTCCTGCATGATCTGGGTATCCGGTCCCAGTTCCCGCCAGAGCCCCAACCACTCCCGCAAGCGGTTCTGATCTTTGACCAGAGCCAGAAGGGGGCTGTACCCATCCTCGGCGGAATCTGCCAGGGTGCGCAGGAAACCCGTCAGATCAGGCTGCTCCTCGTGCAGGATCACCTCCAGCGCATCCAGCAGCTCCACCATCGCCGACTGCTCACCACGTTCTGGCAGGCCGATCGCTTCGCTCATCTCTGCCCGCCAGGCAGCGCGATAGCGTTGGTTATGCCCCACCATCTCATCCTGGGCCAGGGTCAGCGCCTGATCAGCTTCCCGATCGAAAAGGGGCAACAGGGTCTCCGCGAAGCGGGCCAGGTTCCAGCCCAGCACCACCGGCTGATTACCGTAGGCATAGCGGCCCTGCTGATCAATGGAGCTGAACACCGTCCCCGGATTGTAGAAGTCCATGAAGGCGCAGGGGCCGTAGTCGATGGTTTCCCCCGAGATCGTGGTGTTGTCGGTATTCATCACCCCGTGAATGAACCCCAGCCTCATCCACCTGGCCACCAGGCAGACCTGTTCCCGGGAAACTGCGCGGAAGAGCTCGAAATAGGGCTTCTCGGTGTCCATGAGCTCCGGGTGGTGGCGCCTGATGGCGAAATCTGCGAGCTTTTTGGTGATCTCCAGATGGTCATCATCAAGCAGCCGGGCGTATTGGAAGGAACCGACCCTAAGATGACTGGCGGCCACCCGCACCAGGAGGGCACCATCAACCACCCGGGTCCGGGAAATCCGCCGACCGGTCCGGATCACCGCCAGGGCACGGGTGGTGGGAACACCGAGGGCATGCATCGCCTCACTGATCAGATACTCCCGCAGCATGGGGCCTAAAGCACCCCGCCCATCCCCGCCGCGGGAGAATGGGGTGGGGCCGGAACCTTTCAGGTGGAGATCGAAGATATCATCTTCAGGGCCGGTGATCTCCCCGAGGAGCAGGGCACGGCCGTCGCCAAGCCGAGGGGAGAAACCGCCGAACTGATGGCCGGAATAACCCTGCGCCACCGGTGTCGCCCCCTCGGGAAGGTTCTTGCCCAGCAGGAAGTTCATGCCTTCCTCAGTGCCCAACCACTCTGGGTCGATCCCGAGATCCCGGGCAAGATCCTCATTGAGCACCGCGATCTCAGGAGCGGGGAAGTCCTCGGACTGCCAGGGGATCGAGAGCTCTGGAAGCTCCCTGGCGAAATGGTTCGAGAGGGTCGGGAGGTTGTGGATACTGCCTTCGGAAGCGGACATGACTCCAGTGTCGCATATACACCAGGCTTTGTGACCGGGGTCTCCTGAACTTCTGCGGGAGGAAAGTTTAAGGAAAGTGAACCAAGCAGTCTAGTATGGGTGTCCATGAGCACCAATTCCTCTGCAGCACACGCATCCACCCACGACCTTCCCGGGGTCACCCTGGTCGGTGGTGGTCCCGGCGCCTGGGATCTGATCACGGTCCGTGGCATGCGGGCCCTCCAGGAAGCTGATGTCATCCTCACCGACCACCTCGGTCCCACTGATGAGCTGGAGAAGCTCTGTGATGTCTCCACCAAGGAGATCATCGACGTCGCGAAGCTGCCCTATAGTCGCCAGGTATCGCAGGAGAAAACCAATGAACTGCTCATCGAACATGCATTAGCCGGAAAAAAGGTGGTCCGCCTCAAGGGTGGGGACCCCTTCGTATTCGGCCGCGGTCATGAAGAACTGGTGGTCTGTCGCGACGCCGGCATCCCCTGCGAGGTGGTCCCCGGGGTAACCAGCGCTATCTCGGTTCCGGCGGCAGTAGGCATCCCCATCACCAACCGTGGTGTCGTCCACTCCTTCACCGTGGTCTCCGGACACCTGCCCCCGGGCCACCCCAAGTCCCTGGTGAACTGGTCTGCCCTGGCCAAAAGTGGCGGCACCATCTCGGTGATCATGGGTGTGAAGAACGCTGCAGCCATCGCCCAGGCCCTGATCGAAGGCGGTCTGAGTCCACGGACCCCGGCCGCCGTCATCCAGGAGGGAACCACCGAAGGACAGCGCTCCTTCCGCTGCGACCTGGAAACACTCGGTGAAACCTTCGAGAAGGAAAACATCGAGTCACCAGCCGTGTATGTCATCGGGGAGGTGGCAGGACTGTAGCTAACCTGTGGCTCTTTTCCCGATCCCTGGTTCCCACGGGGCAGGAAAGAGCAGGGGGCAGGCCCAGGGGATCTTCCCGCGGCATCGCCACGTCTCCGGGGCGCCCCCCTGGGACCCCCCCGGGCCACCGCGCCAACAACAGACCCAGGGCGATGAAGGGTCGGTGCGATGGGGGAACCACCAGCCGCGAGACTGCAGCTCCACTGTCCGGAATCAGGATGATCCCAGGGAACTTAGGCCTTGACCCCCACCGTGGTGGCACTGCTGACGACCATGGTCAATTCCAGGCCCTCACCCAACTCCATTTCCATTCCGGCCGCCCGGGCCACCTCTGCGACCTGTGCGCCATCCTCCGGCTCACTCTCAGCCTGGGCCAGCAACCGTGCCAGTTGTCCCTTGTAGAACTTGTTGAAATGGCTGACAACCTTGCGGGAACCATCATCCTGCACCGCCTCCACCCGCACCGTCACCGCACCAGGAACCTTGCCCAGCTGCTGGTAGCCACTGCTGCGGAGATCCACGATCAGCCCGGACACCTCACCCAGCACCTCGGTGATGGTTTTTCCCCACCGCGCTTTCATCGTCGGCATGGTGCCATCAGCCTGTGGGATCTTGGAGCTGGCGGAGAGTCGGTAATGGGGAATCGGATCGGTGGCACCGACGACACCGAAGAGTGCGGAGCCGATCGCAAGCCGGGCCAGGGCGGCATCATTAAGCGTGGCAGCATCCAACGCGTCATAGAGTACCCCGGTGTAGCGGTGGATCGCCGACATGGTGGGGGAGCTGAAGAACTCCTGGTTCGCTTCAACTTCCTGACGCAGCTTCGCGCTGAGTTTCAGGGCTTTCTGCATCTCATCGGGATCCATCCGGCTGAGGTCCCGGGCGATGGCCTCCCGGGTGGAGTTGAGTGCCGGGAAGCTCAAACTCTCCCAGTCCAGTGCAGGATGTTCGCCACCAAAGGCCTTGGTCTCAGAGGGGGGAAGCAGGATCAGCATGAGTTAGACCCTAATATCCGGGGGTGTCCGGATAGAGCCGAGGCCCCTGCTTATGGCGGGGTTGGGGGGTCAAGAAAGCACCTCTGATCGGGACCCGGGATTTAAGTGACCCCTGCCGCGTCATGCTGCAGGTTAAGCGGTATATTGACACACTATGATCACACGTCTGTCCACCATGTTCCTGCGTACGCTGCGAGAAGATCCCGCCGACGCAGAGGTGCCGAGCCACAAGCTGCTCGTGCGAGCCGGTTATGTCCGCCGAGCTGCCCCAGGTGTCTACACCTGGCTGCCGCTGGGACTGAAGGTATTGCGCAAGGTGGAGACCGTCGTCCGCGAGGAAATGAACGCGATGGGCGGACAAGAGCTCAGCTTCCCGGCGCTGCTGCCCCGTGAACCCTATGAGACCACCAACCGCTGGAATGAGTACGGTGCAGAACTCTTCCGCCTCCAGGACCGCCGTGGTGTGGACATGCTGCTGGGCCCGACCCACGAGGAGATGTTCACCTCCGTGGTCAAGGACCTCTACTCCTCCTACAAGGATTTTCCGGTCACCCTGTACCAGATCCAGACCAAGTACCGCGATGAGGCACGCCCCCGCGCCGGGGTGCTGCGGGGACGCGAGTTCATCATGAAGGACTCCTACTCCTTCGACATGTCCGACGCCGGCCTGGAGGAGTCCTACCAGCGTCACCGCGCTGCTTACCAGCGTATCTTCGACCGTCTGGGCCTGGAGTATGTCATCTGTGCCGCCACCTCCGGTGCCATGGGTGGTTCCGCCTCCGAGGAGTTCCTGGCTGTCTCTGAGACCGGTGAGGACACTTTCGTCCGTTCCACCGAGGGGGAGTACGCCGCCAACGTCGAGGCAGTTGTCACCCAGCCCGGTGTGGAGCGTCCCATCGAGGGCCAGCCCGATGCCGTGGTTCATGAGACCCCCGATTCGGAGACCATTGAAACCCTGGTGAACTGGGCCAATGATGCCGGTGTCACCGTCGAGGGTCGTGCCGTCATGGCCGCCGACACCCTCAAGTGCATCGTCGTGAAGGTCACCGAGGCAGGTGCCGAGCCGGAGCTGACCGGTGTGCTGGTGCCCGGTGACCGCGAGGTCGACATGAAGCGTCTGGAGGCTTCCCTGGAGCCGGCCACCGTGGAGCTGGCCTCGGAGGAGGACTTTGCCAAGTCTGATTTCCTGGTCAAGGGTTATGTCGGCCCGGTCGGGCTGGCCAAGAATGGTGTCCGCGTCCTGGCTGATCCGCGCGTGGTCAGCGGCACTTCCTGGATCACCGGTGCCGATGAGAAGAACCGCCACGTCGTCGGCTTGGTCACCGGCCGTGACTTCACCCCGGATGGTTTCATCGAGGCCGCCGAGGTCAAGGAGGGCGATCCGGCACCGGAGGGCCTGGGCACCCTGACCCTGGCCCGTGGCATTGAGATCGGCCATATCTTCCAGCTGGGCCGCAAGTACACCGAGGCCTTCGATGTCCAGATCCTGGATGAGAATGGCAAGCGTGCCGTGCCCACCATGGGTTCCTATGGTGTCGGTGTGTCCCGCCTGGTGGCCGCTCTGGCGGAGCAGTATCACGATGAGAAGGGACTGAACTGGCCGATTGAGGTCGCTCCCTTCCCGGTGCATGTGGTCATCGCCAACAAGGATGAGATCGCCCGCGAGGCCGCCGAGAAGCTCGCCGCAGATCTGGATGCCGCCGGCATTGAGGTGCTTATCGACGACCGTCCCAAGGTCAGCCCGGGTGTCAAGTTCAAGGATGCCGAGCTGCTCGGCATGCCGTTGGCAGCCATCCTCGGCCGCAGCTTCAGCGATGGTGTCATCGAATTGCGCCAGCGTGGCGGGGAGACCCTCGAGGTTCCGGCCGCAGAGATCGTGGAGCGGATCATCGCTCTGGTGCGCAACTAATACAGTGTGCTGAGAGCAACTCCCTGAGGGAGGGTGCCGGAGGAATCCTCCGACACCCTCCCTCAACTCATTTCGGGGATGGGTGTGCCGGTCAGAGGAGTGTTGGCTGGAAAGTCGTGTGAAGGGGTCCGGGCTGTCCATGATGCCCGGAACCCTGAGCTTGCCAGGGCTGAGGAAAAAGAAAAGATCCCCACCACAGCCTCTGGGGTGGGGAGCCTCACTGATCAAGGACGTTGAACTTTAAGCCTTGACACTGAGTGTTTCACTGTCGTCGGCAGCGTTCTCAGTGTTCTCGGGGCTGGGCTTGAGCGTGGTCGGCCACCAGAACTTCTCACCCAGCAGACGCACCAGGGAGGGGATGAGCAGGGTGCGGACCAGCAAGGTATCCAACAGCACACCGATGAAGATGACGATGCCGATCTGGGCGAGGGCCACCAGGGGCAGCACACCCAGGGCGGCGAAAACCGCGGCCAGCAGGATGCCAGCGGAGGTGATCACGCCGCCGGTGGAGGACAGTGCGGTGAGGACACCATCACGGGTGCCCACCTTGCGGGCATCTTCACGGGTTCGGGTGATCAGGAAGATGGAGTAGTCGATACCCAGGGCAACCAGGAAGACGAAGGCGTAGAGGGGGGTGGTGTCGGCGTAGGTGTCGAAGCCGAAGATCCCGGTGGAGATCCACCAGCCCAGACCCAGGGCGGCGATATTGGTCAGGAGCACCGTGCCGACCATGATCAGCGGTGCCAGGAAAGAGCGCAGCAGGCCGACCAGGGCCACGAAGACGACCAGCAGCACCAACGGGAAGATGATCATCCGGTCTGAGGCGGCGAAGTCCTTGGTGTCCAGCAGTTCAGCGTCGGAGCCGCCGACCAGGGTCTCGGTACCCTCAAGCACCGCACGCAGCTCAACGGTCTCATCCTCAGCCGCAGGGACATCGGTGACATTGAATACCGCCCAGCCATTGACCTCATCAGCCGGAGTGAAGGTGATGTCAGCCTGCTCCATGCGGGAGGTGACTTCCGCTGCATCCTGGGTCAGGACCTTCGCGGGGGTGGCATTCTGCTCAGGGAAGGACTCGGTCAATTCAGCGGCCGCGGTGATCGACTCCGGGGTGTCGATGAACTGGTCCTCCTGCTTGAGGCCGATGTTCAGGAAAGGGTAGCCGGCCGCACAGATGATGAGCAGCGCCAGGCAGCCGACGAGCACCTTGCGGGGGCTCTGGCGGACCACATTGCCGATCCGGTCCCAGAACTTGTGCTCGACCTTGGTGCCGACCTCCGGCTTCTGCGGCCAGAAGATCCAACGGCCGAAGGTGACCAGTGCCCCAGGCAGCGCGAAGAGGGCGAATGCCATGGCGATGACGATACCGATCATGGTGGCTGCACCGAGGCCACGGTTAGCGGCGGTGTTGGACAGCATCAGGCAGGCGACGCCGAGAACCACGGTCACACCGCTGGCTAACACGGTCTTGGCGGTGGGGGTCCAGGCCTTCGCCATGGCCTCGAAACGGTCGGGGGTGTGGTGCAGTTCATCCCGGTAACGGGAGATCAACAGCAGTGCGTAGTTGGTGCCGGCGCCGAAGACCAACACGGAGAGAATACCTGCGGTGGACTCATTCCAGGTCATGCCCAGGGCATCGAGGACCCAGGTGAAGGCGGTGGCTGCCACGCGGTCGGCGATGCCGATGACCGCGAGCGGAATGATCCACAGGATGGGGGAGCGGTAGGTGAAGATCAGCAGTACCGCGACAATGAGGCCGGTGACGCCGAGCAGCAGGAAGTTCGCTCCCTCAAAGACTCCGGCGAGGTCTGCACTGATGGCGGCGGGACCGGTGACCTGGGCGGTGACCCCCTCGGGAAGACCAGCCCGAGCTTCACCGCGCAGGGCCTGAACCTCATCGCTGTTCCCGGACAGGGATTCCGCGTCAATGTTCAGGGGGATGATCGCGGCGGTGCCATCTTCACTCGGGATGGCTGGCCCACCGAGTTCCTGGGCCTTGGTGCCTACGGCAGCCATGTCAAGGGGGCCGTTATCGGATTTGAAGAAGATGACTGCGGCGTTGCCATTGGCGGAATCACTGTCAGCCAGGATCTGGGATACCTGGGTGGAGTCAGCTTCATCCGGCAGCATGCCGGTGGGGTTATTGGGGAGGGTGGCGGAACCGATCGCCATGACCAGCCCACCCACTATGAGGAGCAATAGGGTAAGCCACCGGAAGCGGCGCATAATGGTTGAGTTCAATGTAGTTACCTTTCACCATGGGGGCATCTGAACAGCTTCCGCGTTAGCCGTGTGAACCTGTCAAGCACCGATACAGCAGGAATGGTTGGATCTTCGCTTTACTTCGATTATCGTACAATAAGTTCAAACAGGGAAAGGGGCGAGGTGTGGGAGATTCCCCGGGAAAGTGGGCGAAGGAGAACCAGATGCACAAGGCATCAATCCTTCTCCGCCAGATTCTTGTGCTCAATGATGCTGTGGAATTCCATACCCGCCGCTGCCTCAACACCAATGACACAGATCTGCAGGCCATGCAGCTTCTGATGTACCAGGGAAGTATGACACCGACCGAATTGACCGGGCGTCTTCATCTGAGCGCGGCGGCCACCACCACCGTGATCGATCGCCTGGTGCGGCGGGAGCATGCGGAACGGGTGCTCCATCCGGACGATCGAAGGCGAACCCTGATCCGCCCCGTCCCTTCGGCTGCGGCCGAAGTCATGGAACTGATCCTCCCGATGATCAGTGAATCGGATGCGGTCATCCAGAGCATGTCCCCAGCGGAGCAGGATGCGGTGGTGCGCTATCTGGAAGGCGTGGGTGACTCGATGCGTTCCTTCATCGGGGACCTGCAGACACGCCTCGCAGCGGAGGGGCCGGCGGCCAAGAAGTAGGCTCAGTCCAGCAGGGAGGGGGTGGCAGCGGCGTGCGCGGCGGCCTCCACCGCGAAGCTGCGCCAGTTCGCGGACTCTGCGACCGCTGCAGCCGCCTGCCAGTGCAGCAGGGTGTCAGCGGCGATCGTGTTGGCGAATGCACGGGCAGAGGCTGCGTCGACCGGTTCCGGCAGCGCGTCGAATTCATAGCCCGGCTGGGGTTCGGGAACCTCGCCACTATCCTGAAGCAGCAGCTGCAGTGCCAGGATGCGCTCCCGGTGGGCGGTGAGCAGGGCGTCGATGAGCGTGCGGGTATCCGCATCGGCGAAGGCCAGGGCGACACCGAGCCCGTACTCGGTAGCCAGCTCCTGCTCGAGCAGGCCCCGGGCAGCGGCGAGGTCGATCTCAGAGCTGAGGATCGGGGTATCCGGCAGGGAGGTGTCGCCGTCCGCGGCGGCCAGATCAATGGCCTGGGCCGTCAACAGATCGCGGGACTCTTCCGGAGCCTCTCCCGTGGCCAGGACATTGTCCAGCAGGGCGGCATTGATGATCTCCCCTGGGCCACCAGTTTCGGTGTCGCCCGATTCCGGCGCTTCGGGAGCATCAACTTCACAGGAGACGGGCACTGTTCCGCTCTCATTGATCCCGCAGAGACGCTGGATCTCCGCGAGTAGGGCATCCGCCTGGGAGGCGCGGAGATCTGCCAGCTCAGGCTCCTGATCTGCGAGTATTCTCGCATCTTCACCGGCGCGGAGATAGAGGGTTTCAAGTTCCTGGTTGGGTCGAGGTCCCAGCACGTCCATCATCGAGCAGGCGCTCAGCGCCGTTGCGGCAGTGATGATCAGGGCGGTCGAAATCAGGGGCTTGAGGTTCACGTGCAACCACATTAGCGGCTCAGGATAGGCTGATGGGTATGGCATTCCCCAGCGTCGAGCAGTTGACAGAACTCATCACCCCCATCACGGAATCTCACCGGATGGACGTGGAAACGATCAAGGTGGTCCGGGCCGGAAAGAAATCCGTGGTCTCGATCGGTCTCGACTCCGACACCCGTCCCAGTCTCGATGAGCTTGAGGTGGTTTCCCAGGAGCTCTCCGAAGTTCTCGATGCCGCAGAGACTGAGGGGCGCTACAGCTTCGGCGCGGGCTACACCCTGGAGGTCTCCACCCCGGGCGTTGAGCTGCCCTTCACTGCACCCCGTCACTGGCGTCGTAACCGCACCCGCCTGGTCAAGGTGACGCAGGAAGGTACATCTCAGATCTGGCGTATCGGCGCCCTCAACAGTAGCGAAACTGCCGTGATTCTGGTCGGCACGGACAAGAAACAGCCTGTGATCCGCAACCTTGAATTAACGGAAAGCCACTCCGCAGTGGTAGAAATTGAATTCGCTAAACCACCGGCTATGGAGCTTGAGCTCGCCGGACTGAACCATGAAGATGCCCTGGAACGGGGAGAGGAAGACAAGTGAATATCGATTTGCAGGCACTGAAGGCCATTGAGACCGAGAAGGGGATTCCGGTCAGGGATCTGCTGAGCACCATCGCCGGCGCCCTGCTTCACGCCTACCTGGAGTACCGGGACAGCGCCCTGGCCAACGTGAACGCCAAGTCCCGTGTAGACATTGATGCCGAGACCGGCTCCGTCAACGTCATCGTCACCGAATTCGATGAGAACGGTGAGGTGGACAGCGAATACGATGACACCCCCAGCAACTTCGGCCGTGTTGGCGCCCAGGCTGTGCGTGAGGCCATCGTCGCCCGTATGCGTGAAGCTGAGGCTGGCCGCGCCTTCGATGCCTACACCGCCTATGAGGGCAAGGTCGTCTCCGGACTGGTGCAACGTGATGTGCGCGCCAATGAGCGTGGCATGGTCGTTGTCCAGCTCGGCACCGAACTGGACTCCCAGGACGGTATCCTACTGCCGGCCGAGCAGATCCCGGGCGAGAAGTTGGTCCACGGTGACCGCGTCAAGGCTTTCGTCGTCGAGGTCAACAGGGGCACCCGCAACATTCAGATCAACCTTTCCCGCACCCACCCCGAGCTGGTGCGTGGCCTCTTCGAGCTGGAGGTCCCCGAGGTTGCTGACGGTTCCGTCGAAATCGTGGGCATCGCCCGGGAAGCTGGCCACCGCTCCAAGGTTGCTGTCGCTGCCCGTGCCCGCGGGCTGAACGCCAAGGGTGCCTGCATCGGCCCGCGTGGCCAGCGTGTCTCCAACATCATGAATGCGCTCGGTGGCGAGAAGATCGACATCATCGACTATTCCGATGACCCGGCTGTCTTCGTCGGCAATGCCTTGGCGCCCTCCAAGGTGGTCAAGGTGGAGGTCACTGATCTGGAGGCACAAACCGCGAAGGTGATCGTGCCGGACTACCAGCTGTCCCTGGCCATCGGCAAGGAGGGCCAGAATGCCCGCCTCGCCGCACGACTGACTGGTTGGAAAATCGATATCCACTCCGATGCGGCCGCCGACTAGAAGGTGAAGGGGGAGGGATGGCAGTATCGCCTCCCTCAACCTTGCTGAAGCGGGCGGGACCTGAATCAATGATTCAGGTTCCGCCCGCTTCAGCGTTTCCTGCCGAGCTCGCCAAGGGACTGCTGTGATGGGGGGCAGGGGCGCTCAGCGCAGAATCGCCGGAATCCGGCTCAGCGTGAAGTTCTGAAAGGGTCGAATAGTGTCCGGGCAGGCGGATATCGGGGGAAAATTGGTCGAGTTAATATACCCAAGTTCAATTTCAGGTGACTTTAGCGTAAACTAGACAGCGGCCCACGTGCATTAGCATCGAAGCGCCTCGGAGTTCCCCATGAACCCCGGGGACCTCGACTGTGAGGTTCAAGATTTTGGTTGCCGGTAAATGCCGGCACGGTGAGAGGAGACGAATGACGGATAGCCGCCGAGGTGGAACTTCACCCCAGCACATCCGTATTCGTACGTGTATCGCCACCAAGAAGCAGAAGCCGGATACTCAGCTTCTGCGCATTGTCGTCGATCCCGAGGATAATGCCCGATTGATCCCTGATCCTGCCCGCCGGATGTCCGGCCGGGGAGCGTGGATCACTCCGAATCTCGATGCACTCGAGCTGGCGGAACAGCGCCGTGCCTTCGGGCGTGCGCTTAGGGTGTCCACCTCAGTGGACACAGGTCAGGTACGAGCCTATCTCGCGGATAACAACGCGGGAACAGACATTGTAAGGAAGACCGAACACTGATGAGCACACGATGAAGCATCAGCGATGAACGTCAACAATTCAACCTAGGTGTCGAGGCCGCTTTCTTGGCCTTCGACTCCTGGAAATAACCTCTTAGGAGAGAAGTGCCCGGAAAGCTACGCGTACATGAGCTTGCAAAGCAGCTCGGCGTAACCAGCAAGGAATTACTCGGAACGCTCAAAGAGCAGGGCGAGTTCGTTAAGACCGCATCCTCGACCATCGAACCCCCGGTGGTCAAGAAGATGCGCAGCCACTACGGCACCTCCAATGGTGCTGAAAACAATGCGGCCCCCACCCCGGGTTCCGCTGCACCCAAGCCGGGCGCTGCACCCAAGCCGGGTGCCGCACCTAAGCCGGGTGCCCCTAAGCCTGCTGCTGTTGCCAAGCCGACCCCGGCCGCCGCAGCAAAGCCGGCTGCCGCTAAGCCGACCCCGGCCGCCGCAGCAAAGCCGGCTGCCGCTAAGCCGACCCCGGCCGCCGCAGCAAAGCCGGCCGCCGCAAAGCCGACCCCGGCCGCCGCAGCAAAGCCGGCCGCCGCAGCAAAGCCGGCCGCCGCAGCAAAGCCGGCCGCCGCAGCAAAGCCGGCTGCTGCTAAGCCGGCTGCTGCTAAGCCGACCCCGGCCGCCGCAGCACCTAAGCCTGGCGGTACTCCGAAGCCGAGCGAGGCTGCAATGCCCCGTCCGATGGCAAAGCCCGGCCCCAAGCCGGGTGGCCGCGCTCCGCGAGTCGCCAACAACCCCTTCTCCTCCGGTGGCGGTGAGCGTCCGGCTCCCCGTCCCGGTGGCGGACCTCGCCCCGGTGGCGGACCCCGTCCCGGCGGTGGACCTCGCCCCGGTGGTGGACCTCGCCCGGGTGGTGCCGCAGGTGGCCGTGGTGGCCAGAGCGCCGGTGCCGGTGCCGGTGCCAAGGGTCGTAGCCCGCGTCCCGGCGGTGACCGTCCGGCACAGGGCAGCGATCGTCCGGCACAGGGCGGCGGACGTCGTCCGAGCCCGGCCATGATGCCCGCGAACCCCGCCGCGATGCCGGCCAAGGCTGCCGGTGGCGGCCGTGGTGGCCGTGGCGGCCCCGGTGGCGCTGGCGGTCAGGGTACCGGTGGCGGTTTCAAGGGCGGCGGAGCTCGCGGCGGACGTCGTGGTGGTACCGCGGGTGCTTTCGGGCGTCCCGGTGGCGCACCGCGTCGTGGCCGTAAGTCGAAGCGTCAGAAGCGTAATGAATACGAGGCAATGCAGGCACCGAACGTCATCGGTGGCGTTCGTCTGCCGGACGGCCGCGGTGAAACCCTTCGCCTGCGTCGTGGTGCCTCCCTCTCTGACTTCGCCGAGAAGATCGGCGCCGAGGCATCGGCACTGGTTCAGGCGCTGTTCAACCTGGGTGAAATGGTCACCGCAACTGCTTCTGTCTCCGATGAGACCCTGCAGCTGCTGGGCGACGAGATCAACTACAAGGTTGAGGTCGTCTCCCCGGAGGATGAGGACCGTGAGCTCCTCGAGCGCTTCGACCTGCAGTTCGGTGAGGACGAGGGTGAGGATGATGACCTCGCCAAGCGTCCCCCGGTGGTCACCGTCATGGGTCACGTCGACCATGGTAAGACCCGACTGCTGGACACCATCCGTAAGGCGAATGTCGGCGGCCGTGAGGCCGGTGGCATCACCCAGGGCATCGGTGCCTACCAGGTTGATATCGCCATTGAGAACCGCGACCGGAAGATCACCTTCCTGGATACTCCGGGTCACGAGGCCTTCACCGCCATGCGTGCCCGTGGTGCCAAGTCCACCGACTTGGCGATTCTGGTTGTCGCTGCGGATGACGGCGTCATGCCGCAGACCGTTGAAGCGATCAACCATGCCAAGGCTGCCGATATCCCGATCGTCGTCGCGGTGAACAAGATTGATAAGCCAGAAGCGGCTCCGGACAAGATCCGTGGCCAGCTCACCGAGTACGGCATTGTTCCGGAGGAGTACGGCGGCGACACCATGTTCGTCGACATCTCCGCCAAGCAGGGTCTGAACATCGATGAGCTGCTCGAAGCTGTCCTGCTGACCGCTGACGCGGCACTGGATCTGCGCGCCAACCCGGATATGGATGCCCAGGGTGTCGCCATCGAAGCACACCTCGACCGTGGTCGTGGCCCCGTGGCCACCGTCATCGTCCAGCGCGGTACCCTCCGCGTCGGTGACTCCATCGTCGCCGGTGACACCTATGGCCGTGTTCGTCGCATGGTTGATGAGCATGGCGAAGACGTGGAAGAGGCGGGCCCGTCCCGTCCGGTCCAGGTCCAGGGTCTCAACGGCGTGCCCGGCGCCGGCGACAACATCATGGTTGTCGAGGATGACCGCCTCGCTCGTCAGATCGCTGACCAGCGCAATGCCCGCAAGCGCAATGCCATGGCGGCACGCAGTCGTAAGCGTGTCTCCCTGGAGGACCTGGATTCCGTGCTCAAGGAAACCAGCACCCTCAACCTCATCCTCAAGGGCGACAACGCCGGTTCGGTGGAAGCCCTGGAGGAGTCGCTGCTCAAGCTCGAGATCGACGACGAGGTTCAGCTCAACATCATCGACCGTGGCGTCGGTGCGGTCACCCAGACCAACGTCACTCTGGCAGCGGCCTCCAACGCGGTCATCATCGCCTTCAACGTTCGCGCTGAGGGCAAGGCCACCGAGGAAGCCAACGCCGAGGGTGTCGATGTCCGCTACTACACCGTGATCTACAAGGCTCTGGAAGAGGTGGAGGCTGCTCTCAAGGGCATGCTCAAGCCGATCTACGAGGAGCGCTCGGTCGGCACCGCCGAAATCCGCGCGATCTTCAAGGCTTCCGCAGTCGGCCTCATCGCAGGTTGCATGGTGGAGTCCGGCAAGGTCCGCCGCAACGCCAGCATCCGCCTCATGCGCGACGGCAACGTCGTCACCGACACCGCGAAGATCGTCTCGCTGCGTCGTGAGAAGGATGACACCACCGAGGTCAGCGCAGGTTATGAGTGCGGTATGGTGCTGTCCTACCCGAACATCGCCGTCGGAGACAAGATCGAGGTCTTCGAGATGGTTGAGGTCCCCCGGGACTAGTTGATGAGCAGCACCCTCTGGTCCGTCTCGGATCTGCACGTCAGCTTCCCCGCCAACCGCGGGAAAGTTGAGGCGCTGCAGCCGAAGGATCCGGGGGACTGGCTTATTGTCGCCGGAGATGTGGCGGAGCGTATCGACGAGATCGTCGATACGCTCGCCCATCTCCGGCGTCGTTATTCCCGGGTCATCTGGACCCCGGGGAATCATGAACTTTTTGCCCGCCGCAGCGAACGTTTCAAGGGCAGGGAACGCTACCGGCTCCTGGTGGATCTGCTGCGTGAGGTGCAGGTGGACACTCCGGAGGATGAGTACCCCCGTTTTGGCGAGGTCACCATCGCCCCCTTGTTCACCCTCTATGACTATTCCTTCCGGCCTGCGCACCTGAGTGCCTCCCAGGCGTTGGAGGCTGCCCGCCAGGCCCGGGCCACACTGGATGATGAGCTCTACATCGCCCCCCATGTCAATATTCCGGCCTGGTGTGAGGAAAGAGTCGCCTATTCTCGGCAGCGTCTGGCAACCGTCACCGGGCCGACTCTGCTGGTGAATCACTGGCCCCTGGTGGTGGAACCGACCCTTCGGATGGCTAAACCGGAGATGGCCTTGTGGTGCGGTACAACTGCGACACGTTCTTTCACCCGGGACTTCAATGCCATTGGCGCGGTGCACGGACATCTGCACATGCCGGAAGAGATGAAGGTGGCGGGTTATTCCCACCTGGATGTTTCCCTCGGTTACCCCTTCGAGCAGCAGCGAATGCCGCCCCGGGCCTGGCCTTATCCGACGCTGCGTCGTCCTTAACCGCTCCCGCTTATCGACGCCCTGCGGTGCCCCCAGGGCTGCATATCACTCTGCTTCGCGGTTCTCGCCGCCCCCCCCTGGGGGAGGGGATTTCCACTGCTCTCCCAGAGGCCCCCCGGCATTCTGTGACCTGCCTGGGGCCGGGAGAACTGGGGTATCTGTACTCTCCCGACCAGCCGGCAGCGCCCCAACCTCCACCAGGAGGGGCTTGTCTCATTGGGTGGGGAGCATGATTCCCATCACTGGACGGTTCCCGGAAGGAGTCGGGGATATCGAAGTAGCTGCCCGGTCGGGGTAGAATCTCGGGAAGTTATTACCCGCCTTAAGAAGGAGAGGTCCGATATGGCTGACAAAGCCCGTGCCGCCCGGATGGCCAAACGAATCCAGACCATCGTAGCTAGCGCCATCGAACGGCAGATCAAGGACCGTCGTCTTGAACTGGTGACGGTCACGGATACCCGTGTGACCGGTGACCTGCATGACGCAACCGTCTTTTACACCGTCCGAGGCCAGGAAATTGATGAAGCCCCGGATCTGGCGGCCGCCGCGGAGGCACTCCACCGCGCCCGCGGCCAGCTGCGCAAGATCGTCGGGGATGAGCTCGGTGTCCGTTTCACCCCGACCCTGAGCTTCGAGGTCGACTCAGTTCCGGCGGCTTCCGCGCACATGGAGGCACTGCTCGCCCGCGCCCGCGCCCGGGATGCGGAGCTGGCCGAACTGAAGAAGAACGCCACCCCGGCAGGGGATGCGAACCCCTACAAGATCGATGGGGAAGAGTAACTGTCTTGAGCCAGTCCCTCCAGGAGATGCTGCGGGAAGCTGCGGCGCTCATCGAAGCTGCTGAGACGGTGACCGTGGTCGGTCATGTCCGCTCCGATGCGGATGCCATCGGTTCGGTCAGTGCTCTCGTGCTGGCGCTGCGTCAGCTGGGTAAGCAGGCCAGTGGCCTGGTTGGCCAGCCGGAGCCGTTCTCGGCGAACCTGCTGAGCATCCCCGGTTCCGGGGAGATCCGTATCACCGATGAACTGCCGGATGCGGACCTGATCGTCACCGTGGACTGCGGCTCCATCGACCGCACCGGATTCTTCGCCGAGGCCATCGCGGAGCGTTGCTCCCAGACTCTGGTCATCGATCACCATGCCTCCAACCCTGGTTTCGGTAAGGTGAATCTGCTGGTGAGGGAAGCGGAGTCAACCACCACGGTGCTGCATGAGCTCTTCAAGGTGTTAGGTGTGAAGGTCGACCGTGAGATCGCACATTGCATCTACGCCGGCCTGGTCACCGACACCGGCAGTTTCCGTTGGGGGCGGGCCGAGATGCATGCCCTGGCTTCTGAGCTGATGCTCACCGGCATCGACACCGCCGCTATCGCAGTTGACCTGATGGACAGTACTGATCTGCGGGATCTCCAGATGATCGGCAGGGTGCTGGCCGGGGTTGCGACCCACCAGGTGGGTGATCTGACCATCGCCACCCTGACCGCCAGCAATGATCTCATCTCCGGCCATAGTGAGGCCGCGGTGGAGAGTCTGGTGGACTTCGTCCGGGCCCTGCGTGGTACTGATGTTGGTGTGGTTTTCAAGGAGATGAGCCCCGGCACCTGGGCGGTGTCCCTGCGCTCCACTGTCATCGATGTCAGCCGGATCGCGGTGGCACTCGATGGGGGAGGACATGTCCCGGCCGCCGGATACACCACCTACGGCGGCATCGGTGCCGTGGAGACTGAGCTGTTGCAGGTCCTGGAGAGTGTGGGAGCACCTGATCGAGCGTGAGCCCTACTGACCGTGAAGTAGGGGAGAAGGTCAGCGCCCGGCAGATCTTCGCCCTGGCGCTGCCCACTCTAGGAGTGCTGGCCGCCAACCCTCTCTACCTGCTGCTGGATACCGCGGTCGTCGGTCGACTGGGGGCCTTTGAACTGGCCGCCCTGGCCGCCGGCACCGCCATCCAGTCCACGGTGACCACCCAGTTGACCTTCCTCTCCTACGGCACCACCGCACGTTCCTCTCGCCTCTACGGAGCGGGGAAGCGGCGGGAGGCGATCGCTGAGGGAGTCCAGGCCAGCTGGGTGGCACTCGGTGTTGGTCTGGCACTGGCCACATTGGTCCTGATCAGCGCCCCCTGGCTCACGCTCTGGCTCACCGGTGATGCAGACATCGCGACGCAAGCAACGAAGTGGCTGCGCATCGAGAGTATCGGCATCCCACTTTCCCTGCTCACCATGGCCGGAAATGGCTGGTTGCGGGGAATCCGCAGCACCCGGGCACCGCTCTACTTCACGCTTGCCGGGGTGATCCCCGGCGCGATCCTGGTGCCGGTGCTGGTCGCCCAGTTCGGTTTGATCGGTTCGGCTTTCGCCAATGTGATCGGTCTGTCGATCACCGCCTCCTGTTTCCTGGTGATGTTGTGGCGTAGTCATCTTGGTGGCTGGGCCCCGGATCTGGGGATTATTCGTCGCCAGATGGTGTTGGGTCGGGATCTGATCTTGCGTTCCCTGTCCTTCCAGATCGCCTTCCTTTCGGCGGCTGCGGTGGCTGCCCGTTTCGGCACTGCTTCGCTGGCGGCACACCAGATTATGCTGCAGCTGTGGAATTTCATCACCCTGGTGTTGGATTCCCTGGCTATTGCGGCGCAGACCTTGACCGGTGCGGCGCTGGGTGCGGGTACGGTGGCCGCGGCCCGGGACGTCGGTAAGCGGGTGACCTATTATTCGCTGGCCTTCGCCGCTCTGCTGGGGCTGGTTTTCGCCCTCGGGGCAGGGGTGATTCCACGGATCTTCAGCACTGATGAGGCGGTGCTGGAGGCGTTGGCCTGGCCCTGGTGGCTGCTGGTGGTGATGATCATCGCCGGTGGGGTGGTGTTCGCCCTGGATGGGGTGCTGCTGGGGGCTGCGGACGCGGCTTTCCTGCGCAATGCCACCATCGCTTCGGTGCTTTTGGGTTTCGTGCCCGGGGTGTGGATCTCCTATCTTGTCGACGGTGGGCTTACTGGGGTGTGGTGTGGGCTGTTGGCTTTCATCCTCCTCCGGTTGGTGGCGGTAGTCTGGCGGTTCCGGTCCATGCGTTGGGCTGCGGTAGTACTGGACAGTGAAGAGAAGACCCCGGACAGTGGGGCAGATGAGGGGGCCCGTCAGCCATGAGCAGAACGTTGTGGGCGGTGTCGGATCTCCATGCGGCGGTGAAGGCCAATACCGTGAAGGTGGATCAGATCCAGCCCCGGGATCCGGGTGACTGGCTGATTGTGGCCGGGGATGTCGCGGAACGCACCGATCTGGTGCTGCGGGTGCTGGCGGAGCTCCGTGGCCGATTCGCCTGTGTCATCTGGGTTCCGGGTAACCATGAGCTGTTTTCCCGTTCCCAGGACCGCTATCAGGGTCGGGAGAAATATGATGAGCTGGTCGCAGGCTGTCGACGCATCGACGTGCTCACCCCGGAGGATCCTTATCCGGTGTTCAACGGGGTGACGGTGGTGCCGCTGTTCACCCTTTATGACTACAGCTTCCGTCCCCAGGGGATGACGGTGGAGCAGGCGGTGGAGGCGGCCAAGCAGCGTCAGGTGATGATGACCGATGAATTCGCCATTGCTCCCTTCGTTGATGTGCGTGCCTGGTGCTGGGACCGCCTGGCCTATTCCATCAAGCGGCTCAGCCGGATCAACGGGCCGACGGTGCTGATCAACCACTGGCCCCTGGTGCAGGAGCCGACCCAGCATCTGCGGTGGACTGAGCTGGCGTTGTGGTGCGGGACCCGGCACACCCGGAATTGGGCGGAGCGTTATGGTGCGGAGGCGGTCATCTACGGTCACCTGCACATGCCTGGTGTGATTGAGGTGTCGGGGGTGCCCCATATTGAGGTGTCCCTCGGTTACCCCCGGGAGTGGGAGCGTCACGGTGATATTCAGGAATGGCCTTATGAGGTGCTGCGGGAGGAGACTGATCATGCTTGAAGCCAGTCTTTTCCCCACGTCGGCCAGGTTCTGTTATGTCAAGACCTCCCCGGATGAGATTGACCTGAACAATTATCGAGATCTGCATCCTCTGGAGCAGTCCCTGGTGTCTCATTCGGTGGATATCCGCAAGTCCGAGTTCGGTGATGCCCGCTGGTGCGCCCACCAGGCCCTGCGGGATCTGGGATATGACAAGGGTCAGCCGATTCTGCGCGGGGAGCGTGGGGTGCCGCTGTGGCCGGATGAGGTCTGTGGGTCGATGACCCATACCCGGGGTTTCCGGGCGGCGGTGGTGGCTCCGCGGTTGCTGGTGCGTGCCATGGGGTTGGATGCGGAACCGGCGGATGAACTACCGCCGGAGGTGCTGGGTTCAATTGCCCGGGAGGGGGAGTTGGCCCAGTTGGAGCGTTTGGCGGCAAATGGGGTGACGGCACCGGATCGGTTGCTCTTCTGTGCGAAGGAGGCCACCTACAAGGCCTGGTTCCCGATGACGCATCGTTGGCTGGGTTTTGAGCAGGCGGAGATCGACATCCGTGAGGACGGCACCTTCATCTCCTACCTGCTGGTGCGGCCCACCCCGGTGCCTTTCATTGATGGCCGCTGGGTGGAGCGCGATGGTTTCTATGTCGCCGCCACGGCGGTGCTCTGAGCCGCTTATCGACGCCCCCATCCCCCTTGGGGTGGGGGCGTCGCTTTCTGGGGGCCCGTTCCGCGGGGTGGGTAGTTAGAGGGTGGAGGGGCGGGCGACGAAGACCGTGGACAGTCGCTTGCCCTTCTCCTTGATCAGGGCCACGGCCTTACCTTCGGGGGTGACTGCGGCGTGCACGCCTTCCAGTCCACGGGGTGCCAGCCACTTGCCCATTGCCAGTGCCTCGCCCTCCTCTGTGGTGACCTGCAGGACGGGGAAGTTGCGGGTCAGGGACTCATCCAGGCTCAGGGAGAGACGGGGATCTTCCGCCAGCTGCTCCAGGGTGAGGGCATCATCCAGGGTGAAGGGCCCCAACTCGGTGCGACGCAACGCCGTGAGGTGCCCGCCGACTCCCAGGTCCTCGCCCAGGTCGCGGGCCAGGGAACGGATATAGGTGCCGGAGGAGCAGTGCACCCTGACATCCAGGTCATGGAAGTCCCCCTCCTGACGCTGGGCGAGGATCTCGAAACTGTGGACGGTGACCGGACGTGCCGGAATCTCCACCTGCTGTCCTTCCCGGACCAGCTCGTGGGCGCGTTTGCCGTTGATCTTGATGGCGCTGACCGAGGCGGGGCGTTGCATGATCTCCCCGCTGAGTTTTTCCACCCCAGCGCTGATCCCCTCCGGGTTGAGATCGGTGGCGGGGGAGCTGCTGAGCACCTCTCCCTCAGCATCATCGGTGGTGGTGGCCGCGCCCAAGCGGATGGTGGCTTCATAGGTCTTGGTGGCGGTGACCAGGTGCGCCAGAAAACGGGTGCCACGTTCGATGCCCAGCACCAGCACCCCGGTGGCCATGGGATCCAGGGTGCCGGCATGACCGACTTTTTTGGTCCCGAAAATCCGCCGCAGCCTGCTAACCACATCATGTGAGGTCATCCCGGCCGGCTTATCAACGATCACGAGGCCGGAACCCGATAGTGCATCATTCATACCGGCAGTCTATGCCTTAGTATGGAGCGGTGGATATTTGGCGCGGACTAGAAGAAGTACCCCAGGATCTGGCGGCATCGGTCGTTACCATCGGAGTGTTTGACGGCATTCATCGGGGGCATCGCCGACTGATCAGAACGGCGGCGGCGCGTGCGCAGGAATACGGCCTGCCCAGTGTGCTCGCCACCTTTGACCCGCACCCCCTGGCGGTGGTGAGGCCAGATAAAATGCCTCCGCTGATCGGCACCGTCGCCACTCGGGCGGAATTAGCTGCAGAGCTCGGGGTGGACCACATGCTGGCCTTCCGTTTCACCCGGGAGATGGCCTCGTTGAGTCCGGAGGATTTCTTCCTCCATGTCCTGGTGGAGGTGCTCAAGGTCAAGACCGTTATCGTCGGCCAGAACTTCACCTTCGGACGCAATGCCGCCGGCAATGTTGACACCCTGCGGGAGCTGGGGGAGAAGTACGACGTTCAGGTCGACATCGTGGATCTGCTCACCGAGGAGGGCATCATCTTGTCCTCCACCGAGATCCGCAAGGCCCTGCGGGACGGTGATGTGGAGAAGGCCAGTTGGATCCTGGGCCGGGATTACTCCATCAAGGAGACGGTTGTCCGCGGCGCGGGTCGTGGTGGCAAGGAACTTGGTTACCCCACCGCGAACATGTACTTCCCGGACCAGGTGGCACTCCCAGCTGATGGCGTCTACGCCGGCTGGTTCACCGTCTGTGGAGATGAACCTATCGACGGGGACATGGAACCGGGGGTGGCTTACCCCACCTCAATCTCAGTGGGCACCAACCCCACCTTCGGTGATGAACAACGCAGCGTGGAGTCTTTCATCCTGGACCGTAACGCCGACCTCTACGGTCATCGCGCGGTGGTGACCTTCGTGAAACGGTTGCGGGGCATGGAGAAGTTCGCTTCCGTGGAGCAGCTGTTGAGCGCCATCAACCAGGATGTGGTGGATACCCGCTCAGCTCTCGACATCGGGAAGCAATAGACTGGTCTGGTGGGGCATCTTGGTGGGAAGAGCCCCCGGCCCTGATTATTTCCCCACTTCAACCCTCTTGAGGAGTTCCATCACCATGGCCAAGAAGATCATCCTGGATCTGGATACCGGCATCGACGACGCTCTTGCTCTCGCCTACGCCCTCGGCTCCCCAGAACTGGAGCTCATCGGCGTGACCGGCACCTATGGCAACGTGCTCGTGGAGACCGGGGTGCGCAACGCCCTGGCCATCCTCGAGCTCTTCGGCCGCAGCGATGTTCCCGTCTACACCGGCATCCCCCACGCGCGGGAACGGGATGGTTTCGAGGTTCTGGAGATCTCCGAGTTCATCCACGGTGTCAACGGCATCGGCGAGGCCGAGCTGCCGGATGCCAGCATCGCAGCCCGGTCGGGGAGTGCCGTGGATTTCCTGGTGGAATCCGTCAAGAAGTACGGTGATGATCTCGTGATCGTCCCCACCGGGCCCTCCACCACCATCGCCGCCGCGATCGAGGCTGATGAGAACTTCGCCGAGAACGCCCACATCGTCATGATGGGTGGTGCCCTCAGCGTCCCGGGTAATGTCCGCCCCTGGGCCGAGGCCAATGTCAACCAGGATCCCGAGGCCACGGACCTGCTCTTCCGTCGCGCCAAGGATGTCACCATGATCGGCCTGGATGTCACCCTGCAGACCCTGCTTACCTATGAGGAGACCAGCCAGTGGCGTGAGCTGGGCACCCCCGGTGGTGATTTCCTGGCAGTGGCCACCGACTATTACATCAAGGCCTATGACACCACCGCCCCGCACCTCG
The DNA here is from genome assembly GCF_009734425.1 of Corynebacterium occultum. Taxonomy (NCBI): domain Bacteria; kingdom Bacillati; phylum Actinomycetota; class Actinomycetes; order Mycobacteriales; family Corynebacteriaceae; genus Corynebacterium; species Corynebacterium occultum. The sequence continues at coordinate 1,841,667 of NZ_CP046455.1, read as the reverse complement.
GGGGCTGTGGCCTGCATGACCCCCTGGCGGTGGCGGTCGCCGTTGACCCCACCCTGGTCACCTGCCTGGACATCAACATGAAGGTGGACACCGAGGGGGAGACCCGCGGTCGGACCATCGGTGATGAGGAGCGCCTCAACGATCCGGTCAAGACCACCAAGGTCGCGGTTGCCGTGGATGTGGAGCGCTTCCTCAAGGAGTTCATGGAACGACTGAGTGGGCTGGCTGCGCGCGTTGAGAGTCCGGTCAGCGTTGGGGTTCAGGGCCGCTGATCTGAAGGGGCCACCCAGTGGGGGAAATAGGTGTTTTCCGGGGTGACGTGCTAGAATTTCTCTGGTTTTGCAACTGTGGTCCACAACAGTTGCGCCCCGCTGGAAACAGCGGATTCTTTTATGTGGACTGAAATAATCACCAGGAGAAAACTCATGGCACTGAGCACTGAGCAGAAGAAGAGCATCCTTTCCGAGTACGGTCTGCACGAGACCGACACCGGTTCCCCCGAGGCGCAGGTCGCAATGCTGACCACCCGCATCAACAGCCTGACCGAGCACCTGAAGTTCCACAAGCACGATCACCACTCCCGTCGTGGTCTGCTGCTGCTGGTCGGTCGTCGCCGCGGCCTCCTGAAGTACCTGGCCAACAACAACGTCGACCGCTACCGTGACCTGATCTCCCGTCTGGGCCTGCGTCGCTAGTTTTTCGACAGTCAGATCCCGCCTCGCCAATTCACTGGCCGGGCGGGTTTTTTCTTTTCCCCACCTCGGGCCGGGGGGGAGGGGCCGCCCCCTGGGATGGTCGGATGGTGGCCGCCGGGCGGGGAGCGGGGCATGAAGTGGAATGGGAAGATGGGTCGACAGCTGCTAGAATTCAGCCTGTTGTATCAAAAGACAGCAAGACGGCGGCACCGACGATCGCCGGAGCAAGAATTCTTAAATAAGGAGCACACTCGCGAATGAGCAATTTTGAGATTCACGAGGATGAGGATTACGGCGTCACTGAGGCCGTAGTAACCATCGACAACGGGGACTTCGGTACCCGCACCATCCGTTTCGAGACCGGCCAGCTGGCACGTCAGGCTGATGGTTCCGTAACCACCTTCCTGGACGATGACACCATGCTGCTGTCGACCACTACCGCCTCCAACCAGCCCCGCGAGGGCCTGGACTTCTTCCCGCTGACCGTGGACGTGGAGGAGCGGATGTATGCCGCTGGCCGTATCCCCGGTTCCTTCTTCCGTCGTGAGGGTCGCCCCTCCACCGAGGCTATTCTCGCCTGCCGTCTGATCGACCGCCCGCTGCGCCCCACTTTCGTCAAGGGCCTGCGCAATGAGGTGCAGATCGTCATCACAGTGATGTCCCAGAACCCGAATGACTACTACGATGTGGTCGCCATCAACGGTGCTTCTGCCTCCACCCTGCTCTCCGGCCTGCCGGTTTCCGGACCTGTCGGTGGTGTGCGCATGGCGCTCATCGCTGATGAGAAGCACCCGGAAGGCAAGTGGATCGCCTTCCCCACCCACGAACAGCATGATCAGTCCCTCTTCGAGATGGTCGTCTCCGGCCGCCTGAGCACCCGCCAGGAGGGTCGTAAGACCGTCGAAGATGTTGCCGTCATGATGGTTGAGGCCGGTGCCACCGAGTCCGTCATCAAGCGTGTCTCTGAGGGTGCTCCGGCCCCGACCGAGTCCGTCGTCGCCGAGGGCCTGGAGGCAGCAAAGCCTTTCATCGCAACCCTCTGCCATGCGCAGGTCGCACTGGCGGAGCGGGCAGCCAAGGAAACCGGCACCTTCCAGCTTTTCCCGGCCTACAGCGAGGACATCTTCGCGGCTGTCGAGAAGCAGGCCTCGGCCAAACTGGCTGAGCTGCTCAAGATCGGCGGCAAGCAGGAACGTGAGGAAGCCACCAACGTTCTCATGGAGCAGGTCGAGGAGGCGCTGAGCGCTTCCTTCGCTGACAATGGGAACGCCGGCAAGGAGATCCGCGCCGCCTTCAACGCACTGATGAAGAAGCTGGTGCGCCACATGATCCTCACCGAGAACTTCCGCATCGACGGTCGTGGCCTCTCTGATATCCGTGACCTGGGTGTCGAGGTCGAGCTGATCCCCCGTGCTCACGGCTCCGCCCTCTTCGAGCGTGGCGAGACCCAGATCCTCGGCGTGACCACCCTGGACATGCTCAAGATGGAGCAGCAGATTGATTCGCTGTCCCCGCAGAAGTCCAAGCGCTACATCCATCACTACAACTTCCCGCCCTACTCCACCGGTGAGACCGGTCGCGTCGGCTCTCCGAAGCGCCGCGAGATCGGCCACGGTGCGCTCGCTGAGCGTGCCCTGCAGCCGGTGATCCCCTCCCGCGAGGAGTTCCCGTACACCATCCGCCAGGTGTCTGAGGCGCTGGGTTCCAACGGCTCCACCTCCATGGGTTCCGTCTGTGCCTCGACGTTGTCGCTGTACAACGCAGGTGTGCCGCTGCGTGCCGCGGTTGCCGGTATCGCCATGGGCCTGGTCTCCGATGAGGTCGACGGAGAAACCCGATACGTCGCTCTGACCGATATTCTCGGTGCCGAGGATGCTTTCGGTGACATGGACTTCAAGGTTGCCGGTACCGACAGCTTCATCACCGCCCTGCAGCTGGACACCAAGCTGGACGGCATCCCCTCCAAGGTGCTTGTCGATGCCCTCGAGCAGGCCCGCGAGGCGCGCATGACCATCCTGGAGACCATGGCTGAGGTCATCGACGGCCCGGATGAGATGAACGAGCACGCCCCGCGCATCACCACCGTCAAGATCCCGGTGAACAAGATCGGTGAGTTGATCGGCCCCAAGGGCAAGACCATCAACAGCATCACCGAGGAGACCGGCGCGGACATCTCCATCGAAGATGACGGCACCGTCTACGTCTCCGCTGCCTCCGGCTCCGCCGCCGAGGCAGCCATCGAGAAGGTCAACGCCATCGCCAACCCGCAGCTGCCGAAGGTCGGCGAGCGCTTCCTGGGTACTGTCGTCAAGACCGTTCCCTTCGGTGCCTTCGTCTCCCTGCTGCCGGGCCGTGACGGACTGGTCCACATCTCCAACCTCGGTGGCGGTCAGCGCATCGAGAAGGTTGAGGACGTGGTCAACGTCGGTGACAAGCTGCAGGTTGAGATCGCCGATATCGACAATCGCGGCAAGATCTCCCTGGTCCCGGTTGCGGAAGATTAATCCCTTCTAGCCCAGGTTGGGCAAGCTTGAATGGCCCGGGTGTCACCTTCTCTCAAGGAGGGTGGCACCCCGGCCATTTCTGCATTCAAGGATGGGATCTTCAGGGTTTCCTGCCCGGGGTTTACTCGGGTTGCAGGATATCGATCACCAGTCGGGTGGGATTCTCCAGGGCGGTCACCGAGTAGGGTTGTCGGGAGTCCAGACCGATGACATACTCGGTCCGGCCCTCGAAGATACTGGTGTAGATGACTTCCTGAACCACCCCTCCGGTACCAGGCACGGTCCCCAGCACGGGGGCATCGGGATCATCGAAGGGGGGATAGTTCGTGCCTTCGATAGCGACATAGAGTGCGGTGGTTCCCTGGAATTCGACCGGCAAGCCAGAACCCTGCTGGGTGGGTGTGTCAGTGAAGTCGATGAACCAGCCGGGGGTTCCGCCCCCGCTGAAGTCGAAGACCACCCGGTCAAAGGTGGGATGGGTGGCCAGGCGTGCCCCAGTCACCAGCAGATCCTCCCAGCCGTTGGGACTCTGGTTCTTCTGCGCCAGAGAAGGTTGGCCCAGTGGGCTCGGTCCAGTGACGGTGGTGACCACCTGATCCGTTTTCACGGTGGTGGTGGCAGTGTCACCACCGGGCTGCGGCGTATCCGGTGGATCCCCGGTGGTCGGCTGAGAAACTGTCTGGGTGGTGGTCAAGGCACCGGTGGTGGGCTCCGTGGTGTCACCGCCATTGCCGCAGGAGACCAGGACGAGGGCTGTGGTCGCAACCAGGACGACACCGCCGAAGATGGGTTGGCGGGAACGGAGGGATGGCTGAATTGTGTTCTTAGTCATACTGGAAGTATATTCCTTTGGTTTCCCCGATAAAAGAGAAAGTCAACCATTATGACCTGATTGTTGGGGAATTGTTGCTCTCCTGATGCCCTTCCCTCAAGTTTCCCCGCTATTGCACCCAGGTGGCGCGCTGCACAATGGAGATGATCCGCTGTTCCGTTGTCTCATCCAGGGAATGGAGAAACCAGGAGGAGCTGATGAGTCGATCGCTGGCGCCCGGCGGTAAGGAGATATTCGCCTTCTCTGAAATCCCCATGCTGAATACCCCTTCATCGCAGCGGAAGAAGACCAGCACCGGCTTGGAAGCTGCCAGGGCATAGCCTGGCATGCCGTACCAGATACGTGGCTTGAGCTGTGGGTTCGCATGCATGATCAGTTCATGCATCCGGGTACCGAGTTCAGCGAAAGGGGCGGGGAACCCCTGGATCTTAGCTTCGACCTCCACGAGAGCTTCGGCGGCTTTCTCGGCGGGGGTTTTGCGGACAGCCATTACTTTTCTCCTTTGAGTGTGGGCCCTCCCGAGGTTTCGGCTTTCCCGGCTGGGCAGGGGGGTATCCCGAGTTTAGGTTGGTGGGAGGAGCCGTGGCCGCGGTCCTGACTTCCCGGGACCCAGCCTGGGTATCATCCCGCAGCAGGCCGATCCGGAAGCGGGTTCCGCGCGTCCCGGGCCCCGGGATACGGGGTTGGTGGGTGGATCCGCTGGGGGTTGCGGTGCCGTGGCCGGCGCAGGTCTCCTAGACTGGGCAGGGTTCGATCATCGACATGAACGGGCGGAGATTGCCGTCCAAGGAGGAAATATGGGCATCAAGGTCGGAGTTCTGGGAGCCAGGGGAAAGGTCGGTCAGACCGTGGTGGAGGCGGTTCTTGCCGCCGATGACCTCGAACTGGTCGCTGAGGTGGACAAGGATGATTCCCTGCAGCTGTTGCTGGACAATGGAGCTGAGATCGTCGTTGACTTCACCGCCCCGGCAGTAGTCATGGATAACCTCGACTTCTGCATCAACAATGGTATTTCCGCAGTGGTGGGTACCACCGGTTTCGATGATGAGCGTCTGGCACAGGTACGCCAGTGGTGTGAGACCAATCCCGAGGTCAGTGTTCTGATCGCTCCTAACTTCGCGATTTCCGCTGTGCTGACCATGTCCTTCGCCAAGCAGGCCGCCAGGTTCTTCGATTCGGCTGAGGTCGTGGAATATCACCACCCGAACAAGCTCGATGCACCCTCCGGCACCGCCATCCACACCGCCCAGGGCATCGCGGATGCCCGCCGGGCGGCAGGTCTGGGCGCCCAGCCGGATGCCACCGACCAGTCCCTGCCCGGGGCGCGAGGCGCGGATGTCGATGGTGTTCCGGTGCATGCGGTGCGTATGACCGGCATGGTCGCCCACGAAGAGGTCATCTTCGGTTCCCGGGGCCAGTCCCTGACCATCCGTCAGGATTCCTATGACCGCACTTCCTTCATTCCGGGGGTGCTGCTGGGGGTGCGTGAGGCACAGCAACACAAGGGCCTGGTTATCGGCCTGGACACCTACCTCGGCCTCTAGGGCAGGTCTGAACATTGGCAAAGGAAGTGGATCTGGACGTGCAGCTTCTGGCCTGCACCTCCTTCCAACCCCCCGCGGACATCGACTGGACACCGGACACCGACAACGGGCCTGAGGCGCTCGTCGAGTTCGCGGGCCGGGCCTGTTATGAAACCTTCGACAAGCCCAATCCCCGCACCGCCACGAACGCGGCCTATCTCCGGCACATCATGGAGGTCGGCCATGCTGCACTACTCGAGCACGCCACCGCCACGCTCTATATTCGCGGCATCTCCCGTTCTGCGACCCATGAGCTGGTCCGCCACCGACATTTCTCATTTTCCCAGCTCAGCCAACGTTTCGTCCATGGTGATGAGGCGGAGGTGGTGTTGCCTCCCTTGATTGCGGAGGACCCGGAGCTGCGTCAGCTGATGCTGCGCGCAGTGGATGAGTCACGTTTCATCTATCGGGAACTGCTTGATGCACTGGAGGAGAAGTTGGCGGATGAGCCCAACGCCCTGTTGCGTAAGAAACAGGCCAGGCAGGCGGCGCGGGCGATCCTGCCCAATGCCACCGAGTCGCGGATCGTGGTCACCGGGAACTTTCGCACCTGGCGTCATTTCATCGGCATGCGTGCGACCGAGCATGCTGATGTGGAGATCCGGGCGCTGGCGGTAGCCTGCCTCAAGCTCCTCCGTAATGAGGCACCCGTCTTATTGGGTGATTTTGAAATATCCAAGCTCTCAGACGGTTCTGAGATGGCGATCAGTCCCTATGTGAGTGAATTCTGAATTTAGGTTGCGTCGATTCCACCTCGCCGCGTGGAAAAGGGTAGCCTGAGACACTATGAGCACAGGTTTGACAGCGAAGAATGGCACCGAAATTTTCGGAACCGTCAGCGTAGCCATGGTCACGCCCTTCGACCACGAAGGCAAAATTGATATCGCCGCTGGACGACGCCTCGCCGCGTATCTCGTTGATAATGGTCTTGATGCCCTGGTCCTTGCGGGGACAACAGGTGAATCGCCGACCACGACGACCGCGGAGAAGCTCGACCTGCTCAAGGCTGTAAAGGAAGAAGTCGGGGACCGGGCCAAAATTATGGCGGGTGCGGGCACCAATGACACCGCCGCCTCTATTGAACTGGCCCAGGCCTCTGCCGACGCCGGTGCTGACTCGCTGCTGCTGGTCACGCCCTATTACTCCAAGCCCAATCAGGAGGGCGTGTTTCAGCACTTCAAGGGGATCGCCGAAGCCACTGAACTCCCGATCTGTCTCTATGACATTCCGGGCCGCTCTGGTATCCCGATTGAGTCTGACACCATCCGTCGACTCGCTGAGCTGCCGACCATTCGGGCAGTCAAGGATGCCAAGGGCGATTTTGCCGCCGCGGCACCCCTGATGGCCGACACCGGTCTGGCGTGGCTTTCCGGTGATGATCCGCTGAACCTCCCGTGGTTGTCCATGGGTGCCATCGGTTTCATCTCCGTGATCGGTCATGCTGCACCGCAGCAGCTCCGCGACCTTTACACCTCTTTTGAGGAAGGCGACCTCACCCGCGCGCGGGAAATCAACGCCAAACTCATTCCGCTAGTACGTGCCCAGGCTCGCCTGGGTGGTGCCAGCCTCGCCAAAGCTGCCCTACAACTGCAGGGCATTGAGGTGGGGAATCCTCGACTGCCGGTCACCGCACCGAATGAGCAGGAAATCGAGGAACTCCGCCATGACATGGAAAAAGCTGGAGTCCTATAAATATGACTGAACCCCGTAACCGTTCTCGGAAGGTCACCCGTAAGGCTGGCCCGCCGGAGACCGCGGAAACCCCGGTCTTCCAGGCGCCGGAGACGAACTCCGAAAAAGCGTCCTCGGAGACTGCGGGCACTGCACCCCGTGCCGCAGCTGATGAGACCCGTCAGGACAATAACCCTGATGCCGGATCTGAGGCCGCGGCCGGATCCAATGAAAACAACAACCGTTCCCGTGCCGGGAACCGTCGTGGTGGCCGTGGCCGCCGCGGTGGCAACAATGACCGCGGTGGCAACAATGACCGCGGTGGCAACAATGACCGCGGTGGCAACAATGACCGCGGTGGCAACAGCGCTGCGAACCGTGGCCGCCGCAATGTGGTCAAGTCCATGCAGGGTGCGGACATGACCAAGCGTCTGCCGGAGCCGCCGAAGGCTCCGCGCAACGGTCTGCGCATCTACGCTCTCGGTGGTATCTCCGAGATCGGCCGCAACATGACCGTCTTCGAGTACAACAACCGTCTGCTCATCGTTGACTGTGGTGTCCTCTTCCCCTCCTCCGGTGAGCCGGGAGTCGATCTCATCCTGCCGGACTTCGGTCCCATCGAGAATCAGCTTGACCGGGTCGAGGCCCTGGTGGTCACCCACGGTCATGAGGATCACATCGGTGCCATCCCGTGGCTGCTGAAGCTGCGCCCGGATCTCCCGGTCATCGGTTCCCGTTTCACCCTCGCGCTGATCGCCGCCAAGTGCAAGGAGCATCGCCAGCGTCCGAAGCTGATCGAGGTCAATGAGAAGTCCAACGAGAATCGGGGTCCCTTCAACCTCCGATTCTGGGCCGTGAACCACTCCATCCCGGACTGCCTCGGCCTGGCCATCAAGACGGGCGCCGGCCTGGTCATCCACACGGGTGACATCAAGATGGACCAGACCCCGACGGATGGTCGCCCCACTGATCTGCCGGCTCTCTCCCGTTTCGGTGATGAGGGTGTCGACCTGATCATGTGTGACTCCACCAATGCGACTACCCCGGGTGTTTCCGGTTCGGAAGCGGAGATCGCCCCGACCCTGAAGCGACTGGTCACGGAAGCACGTCAGCGAGTCATCCTGGCTTCCTTCGCCTCGAATGTCTACCGTGTCCAGGCTGCCGTGGATGCGGCTGCCGCTGCCGGCCGTAAGGTCGCCTTCAATGGCCGTTCCATGATCCGCAACATGGAGATCGCGGAGAAGCTGGGCTACCTGAAGGCCCCGCGCGGCACCATCATCTCCATGGATGATGCCTCCAAGATGGCCCCGCACAAGGTCATGCTGATCACCACCGGTACCCAGGGTGAGCCGATGGCGGCTCTGTCCCGCATGGCTCGCCGTGAGCATCGTCAGATCACGGTCCGTGACGGCGATCTGATCATCCTGTCCTCCTCCCTGGTTCCGGGCAATGAGGAAGCGGTCTTCGGTGTGATCAACAACCTGTCCCAGATCGGTGCCACCGTGATCACCGGTCGTGACGCCAAGGTTCACACCTCCGGCCATGGTTATGCCGGTGAGCTGCTCTTCCTCTACAACGCAGCTCGTCCGAAGAACGCCATGCCGGTGCACGGCGAATGGCGTCACCTGCGTGCCAACAAGGAGCTGGCCATCTCCACCGGTGTCCCGGCGGAGAACGTGGTGCTGGCTCAGAACGGTGTCGTCGTCGACTTGGTCAACGGCCGTGCCAGCGTGGTCGGCCAGATCCCGGTGGGCAACCTGTATGTTGACGGTGTCACCATGGGTGAGGTCGATGCTGATGTGCTGGCTGACCGCACTTCGCTGGGTGAGGGTGGCCTGATCGCCATCACCGCCATCATCGACAACCGCACCGGCCGCCTGCTGGAGCGCCCCCGAGTCGAGACCAAGGGTTATGCCGAGGATTCCTCTGAGGTCACCTCTGAGGTCACCGAGCTGACTGAGGTCACCATGAACGATCTGGCCGCGGAGGGCGAGAATGACCCCTACCGCATGGTTCAGCAGCTGCGTCGCAAGGTTTCCCGCATGGTGGAACAGAAGTGGCGTCGTGAACCGATGATCCTGCCGACTGTGGTTCCGATGACCTCGGAAGACCATCAGCAGGCCGGCGAGGATGATATCCAGGCGACTCGTGAGAGTCTCTAGAATTTCCTGCTGATCCCCGCTCACCTTGAGCGGACTGACTGCACCCTGGCAGCCACCCCGAATGGTGGTTATGCTGGGGTGCATGTCTTTTTCCGCTGCTGAACGCGCCCGCCTGGCTGAACTGATGCTGAACCTGGGGCCTGATGCCCCGACCCTGTGTGAGGGGTGGGATACCCAGGATCTCGCGGTTCACCTCTACATCCGGGAGAATGTTCCCACCGGTGCGGCGGGTATTTTTCTGCCTCCCTTCAAGTCCCTGCTGGAGCGGGCGGAGAAGAAGCAGTACGCCCGTTCCTTTGAAGAGGTCGTCCGGGACTGGGCCGCCGGGCCGCAGGGGCTTTCCCCCTGGCGCCTGCTTGATGGTGTCGCCAATACGGCGGAGCATTTCGTCCATCTGGAGGATGTGCGCCGCGGCGGGGGAGTGGTGGAGCCCCGGGATTTCAGTGAACGGGTCAGTTCTGAGCTCTACGGGATACTGAAGATGATGGCCAAGCGGATGCTCGCAAAATCCCCGGTGCCGGTGATTCTGCTGGCCGATGGACAGCCGCCACTGGTGGTCGCTGACTCCCGCGGGGTGAGTGAGTCCGGGGATGATGTGCTCCGGATTTCCGGGGCGGTGGGGGAGCTGCTGCTGTGGGTCTTCGGCCGGGATGCGGTCAAGGTGGAGATCAGTGGTGACCCGGAAGTGTTGGGAAGAAAAGCCCTCTGACTTGGGACGGTCAAGCCATTTGACTTGATTAAGCTGAGTTTCCTAACGTGAACCTCAAGTTGAGCTTTAAGCGGTGTGGCAGCTGGGAACCATGGGGCATGTGGGACTACTCTGGGGAGCATGACTGTCAGAAGTGCCGCCTCCAAACGACCCAAGGGTACCGGTAACCGGACCCGGGATCGGGACCGCGACCGGGGGAAGGGGAGGAATCGTTCCCGCCCGGCCGGTCGAACTGCCGTTAACGCTCCCGTGGCCCACCGGGCCGCCAGTACCTCTGAAGAGCGGACCGGCAGTGCGGTAGGGGCGGTCGGCAAAGGCATCGGTTCGGTGTTTTCGGCCACCGCCCAGGGGTTGGGGAACCTGACCCGGGGCATTGGCAGCCGCGGCCGTGACGATGATCTTTATGACGAGGATGCCCCCTGGGGCGCGGAGGATATGAAGGAAAGCAAGGCTAGCGGAAAGAAGCGAAGTGCAGCGAAGGAGTCCAAGACCGAGACGCAGCCCAAGCGCAGCAGCCGCAAGAATGCGGGGAAAGCCAATGTCAAGACCGAAATCATTGACCGTGGCAATCTAATGGATCCGGAGGAGGGAGACAATCCTCTCCAGGATCTTTCCGAATGGGTGGAGGAGCACTCCGACGGTGTGGGACTGACCCTCATCGGTTTGGCCGCAGTCCTCGGCGCCTCCGTCTGGTTGGACATCGCCGGCCCGATCGGAGCCTTCATCGCCATGATCACCCACACCGTCATCGGTGCGGGTGCCGTCATCCTGCCGGTGGCATTGGTTGCCCTGGCGATCGTGCTCATGCTCGGCCTCAAGGGTGGCCCCCAGGATCGGGTGCGTGTTTCCGCCGGCACCGCGCTGATCATCGTCGCCATGCTCGGCCTGGTTCACGTGCTCGGTGGTGACCCCACCAGCTGGGAGGGGCGCAGGATCGCCGGCGGTGCGATCGGTGCCTATACCGGTGGGCTGCTGGCCGCCGGGTTCAGCAGCTACCTGGCCATCCCGATTCTTATTCTGGTGATCATCTACGGTGCCCTCAAGGTCACCGGAATCACCACCCGGCAGGCACTCAACGTCCTCAGTGAAGCCCTCCAGGGACTCTTCCGGGGCAGCCATGGCGATGATGAGGACTACTACGAAGAAGAGGACGACCGCTACGGCCATGTCGATGATGAGATCGACGCCCGCACCCGGGGTGAGGAACCCCGTCGTCGACCTGCCCCGCGGGCGGAACGCCCGGCCCCTCGCCCCAGCCGACCCCGGCCCGTTCGCCCCGCCCCGGTGAAGACCCCGATGGACAATTATCCGCTCGAGGATGAGGAGGATGCGGCACAGCACACCCTCTTCGAAACCCCGAAGGCGGCACACCGCGATTCCCGTGAGCCGGCCCCTGCCCCCAGTGCTCCGGCAGTGCCGGAGATCGCTGATACGGATGAGTTCCCCGTGGTCAGCGCCGAGCAGGCGGCGGCGTCGATAAGCAAGCCGCTGAAGGAACCCGAGGAGCCTGAGGATTCCCGGGCGGAGCGTGATGCGGTGGCCGCCAGCCGCAAGGCTATGCGTGATGCCATCCTCGCCCGCTCCAGCGCCGCTCCCCCTGCAAAATCTGCACCGGAGTCAGGCGATGAGCCCGCCCCCGTCCAGAAGATGATGGAACCCTGGCAGCCTGAGCCCAGCACCTATGAACTGCCCAGCACCCACCTGCTGACTCCCGGTGAGCCGGCGAAGACGCGCTCCGCGGCCAATGACCGCATGATCGAGGCGATCACCGATGTCTTCAATGAATTTAAGATTGATGCCACGGTCACCGGTTTTTCCCGCGGCCCGACGGTCACCCGCTATGAGGTGGAGTTGGGGCCTGGTGTGAAGGTCTCCAAGATCACCAACCTGCAGTCCAACCTGGCCTATGCCGCAGCCACCGATAATGTCCGACTGCTGACCCCGATCCCGGGCAAGTCCGCGGTCGGCATCGAGGTGCCCAATGAGGACCGGGAAATGGTGCGCCTGGCTGATGTCCTCGAAGCCCCGGCCACCATGGCCAATGAGGATCCGATGCTGATCGCCCTGGGCAAGGATATTGAGGGCGAGTTCGTCAGCCACTCGATCCAGAAGATGCCGCACCTTTTGGTCGCAGGTTCCACCGGCTCCGGTAAGTCCGCCTTCGTCAACTCCCTGCTGGTTTCGGTACTCACCAGGGCGACCCCCGAGCAGGTCCGCATGATCCTGGTGGACCCGAAGATGGTGGAGTTGACCCCTTATGAGGGCATCCCGCACCTGATCACCCCGATCATCACCCAGCCGAAGAAGGCCGCTGCCGCGCTGCAGTGGCTGGTTGAGGAGATGGAACAGCGCTACATGGACATGAAGCACACCCGGGTGCGCCATATCAAGGACTTCAACCGCAAGGTCGAGTCCGGGGAGATCCAGACCCCGATGGGTTCGGAAAGAATCTACAAGCCCTACCCCTATATCGTCTGTGTGGTCGATGAGCTCGCTGACCTGATGATGACGGCCCCGAAGGAGATCGAGGAGTCGATCGTGCGCATCACCCAGAAGGCGCGTGCCGCCGGCATCCACCTGGTGCTGGCCACCCAGCGCCCCTCGGTGGATGTGGTCACCGGTCTGATCAAGACCAACGTGCCCTCCCGTCTGGCGTTCGCCACCTCCTCACTAACGGACTCCCGGGTCATCCTCGACCAGGGTGGTGCTGAGAAGCTGATCGGTATGGGTGACGCTCTCTTCATTCCCCAGGGCGCCGGCAAGCCACAGCGACTGCAGGGCTCCTTTGTCACTGATGAGGAGATCCAGGCGGTGGTCGAGGCCGCCAAGTCCCAGGCCGAGCCGGAGTACACCACAGGTGTCACTGAGGAGAAGGTCTCCGAGTCGAAGAAGGACATCGACGAGGACATCGGCAAGGACATGGATGATCTGCTTGAAGCCGTCGAGCTGGTGGTCACCTCCCAGCTGGGTTCGACCTCCATGCTGCAGCGCAAGCTACGCATCGGTTTCGCCAAGGCCGGCCGCCTGATGGACCTGATGGAGACCCGTGGTGTGGTCGGACCTTCCGAGGGATCCAAGGCCCGCGAGGTGCTGGTCAAGCCGGAGGAGCTCGACACCATCATCTGGATGATCAAGGGCGCCGACCCCGCTGATGCCCCCAAGGAAGCACAGTGGGGTGATGACGGCTTCGCCGAGCCGGTGCCAGATTCTAGTGGGGACGCCGGGGACACCCGCACCGTACAGGCCACCTACAACCCCTCCCAGGGTGCCTTCTGACACCCTGCGGGCACAGATCCGGAATCCTCCCCGGGGATGACCAGTGAAATAGTTGCCCCGGGGAGGTTTTGCGCTTATCGACGCCTCCTTGTCACCCCCGCCCAGATGATGACCAGGTGGGCAGACACTGCGGGTGACGGCGGGGGTGGTGAGGACAGCATGCCGGAACCCGGTTTAGGGGGTGTTGGGACAGGGTGGCGCGGAAAGGTTTCCATTCAATGCCGACCGGGCCTGGCCAGCAGGTGACACCCAGGATTAATTTCGCTATAGTAGCTGGGCGTCAGGAGGGGAGTACCCCGAACGCGGCATGGATCGTCAGCACGGAAACCACCATTGGTTCCCCGGTCATGTCGGCCCAGCCCAGGTGATTCACCATGGGGGTGGGGGAGACCTCCGGCTCACCTAAGTGACCGGAGGTTTAAACACTTATGTCTGTCCCGCTCTGGGTCTGGGCGATCACCATCATCGTGATCGCCGGATTCTTCATCTTCGACTTTTACTCTCACGTCAAGACTCCACACGAGCCCACCCTCAAGGAATCCGCCTGGTGGTCGGCTTTCTACGTGGCTCTGGCCCTGATTTTCGGCCTCATCGTCTGGGTGGTCTGGGATAGCCAGCACGGCATTGAATACCTGACCGGTTATGTCACCGAGAAGGCCCTGAGTGTTGATAACCTCTTCGTCTTCGCGCTGATCATGGGCGCTTTCCAGATTCCCCGTAAGTACCAGCAGAAGGTGCTGCTGATCGGCATCGCCCTGGCGCTGTTCTTCCGCCTGCTCTTCATCCTGCTGGGTGCCGCGGTCATCGAGGCGTGGTCGGATATCTTCTATATCTTCGCCGCCTTCCTGCTCTTCACCGCGGTGAAGATGATCTGGGATGAGCTCTCGGACTCCCCGGAGACCGACCCCAAGGACATGCTGGTGGTTCGGCTGGCCTCCAAGGTTCTGCCCCTCAGCGACAAGATCGAGGGCGACCACCTTTCCTTCAAGAAGAACGGCAAGCGCTACTTCACGCCGCTGATGATCGCCCTGGTGGCCATCGGCCTGGTTGACATCATGTTCGCCCTGGACTCCATCCCGGCGATCTACGGCATCACCACCGAGGCTTTCCTGGTGTTCACTACCAATGCCTTTTCCCTGCTGGGCCTGCGTCAGATGTACTTCCTGCTCGACGGCCTGCTGGACCGCCTCGTCTACCTCTCCTACGGTCTCTCTATCATCCTGGGATTCATCGGTGTCAAGCTGCTGCTGCATGCCCTGCATGAAAACAACCTGCCCTTCATCAACGGTGGTGAGAACCTGAGTGTTCCGGAGGTGAGCACCCAGCTCTCCCTGGGAGTGATCGTCGCGGTCCTGGTGATCACCGTGCTGCTGTCGGTGTGGAAGAACAAGCGGGATCAGGCGCAGGGTGCGATCGATATCTCCGTCAACGCTGCTGAGGAGCGCCGCCGCCAGCGTGGGCAGCAGGATGCCGCTGAGGGGGTCAGCGATGGCGTGGCCACCGGTGAAGCCGACCAGCTCAATGGTGGCGAGCAACACCGCTAGATAGCTGATCGACGCCCTCATGGCGTCACCCTGAACACTAAACAGGCGGTGCCCCTCCCATGGGAGGGGCACCGCCTGTTTTTCCGGTACCGGGGATTCCTAGGCCTGGTGCTCCTGGAAGACATTCTTGACTGGGTTCCAGGCGCGGATGCTGCGCTTGGTGATCAGGTCGTTGATTTTGAAGGGATCCTTGTCGAAGAGGGTGCCGGCATCCTCAACGGTGGCAGGTTCCGGCAGACGGATGATGATCAGGGCACCGCCCTTCTCATCGGTGAAGGGGCCGGAACCGATGAGCTTGCCCTCATCCTCCAGACGACCGAGGAACTCACGGTGCTCGGCGCGGAAGGACGCCACCTTCTCAGCGTCGTCGACGTATTCGTACAGGATCGCAAAAGTATTCATGGGAATATCATAGGTCAGGACGGGGTGTCGTCGTCGCAGAGCGGGGTGCTTCCCCCGGCGCGGAGTAGGGGCCTAATCCGGCCACCGGGTAGGGTTGTGGCTGTGAATGCAGCAGCTTCGAACGCAAGCCAGGTAGGGGATCAGACGGCCAAGCCCTCCAATTTCAACCTGCCCAATGTATTGACGAGTCTGCGGATCATCTTGATCCCGCTTTTCGTCTGGCTGGTATTGCGGGCCGATGATCAGCATCTGTCCTGGATGTGGGGGGCATTCGCCCTCTTTGTCGCTCTGATGATCACCGATAAACTTGATGGTGATATCGCTCGGGCACGTGGCCTGGTCACTGATTTCGGCAAGATCGCTGATCCCATCGCTGATAAAGCCCTGATGACCAGTGCACTGGTCTGCCTGAACATCACGGGTGTCTTGCCCTGGTGGGTGACAGTGGTGATCGTCATTCGTGAGTTTGGCATCACCATGTGGCGGATGTTCCAGCTCCGCGCCGGACGTGTCGTGCCGGCCTCCAAGGGGGGCAAGCTCAAGACTGCGCTGCAGACCCTGGCGGTGGGCCTCTACCTTTGCCCGTTGCCGGAATGGATGAACCTTCCGACCTGGATCGTGATGCTGGCTGCCGTGGCGGTCACCGTCTACACCGGCATCCAGTACCTGATCGACTCCCGACGGATTTCCGATGACGACAGCGACCGTAACTGAACTGATCCGGGAACTGAAGGCAGCGGGGCAGACCCTGGCCTGCTGTGAGTCTCTGAGTTCCGGGTTGGCTGCCGCCGCCATAACCTCAGTTCCGGGTGCCTCCGCGGTTTTCCGGGGTGGTCTGGTCACCTATGCCACCGATTTGAAGGCCACCCTCGCCGGGGTGGATCCCGAGGTGCTCCGGAAGGTTGGCCCGGTGGCGGCCGAGACGGCGGAACAGATGGCGGCTGGTGCCCGAAAGGTTTGTGGGGCGGATTGGGCTTTCTCCTTGACGGGGGTGGCTGGACCTGACCCACAGAATGGACATCCCGTGGGAGAGGTTTTTCTGGGGATCGCGGGGCCGGAGGGGCTGTTGCACAGTCATCGGATCATGCCTGAAGGGCAGACCCATCTGGTTCCGGGTGCTGTGGATTCTCAACCGATCCGCGTCCTCAATGGTGACCGCGCGGAGATCAGAACGCGTAGCGTGGAATATGCACTGCAGAAAGTTCTTGGAATCCTTCTGGAACAAAAAGCAGGGAAAGGTCGTTGATTAAAGTGATGGCTACTAATACCGCACTTCTTGACCAGCCGGTGGTGACTACCTCTCGCCGACCGCAACCGCTGCTGCGTGAAGCACTCGGCGAAGCGCTCAGATCCTACCGGACCGAGCAGGGGATCACCCTGCGAGAACTCGCTGAGTCTGCCCGGGTCTCCCCGGGTTACCTCTCAGAACTTGAACGCGGCCGCAAGGAGGTTTCCTCCGAGCTGCTCGCATCGGTGTGTCATGCTCTCTCCGCATCGGTGGCTGAGGTTCTCATCGAGGCCGCCGGCTCCATGGCGCTGCAGTCGGTGGTGGAGGAAATGACCACCCCGTCACCATCTGTGAGGTGACTTCCCCAAGGGGGGAGAAGCCCCGCGTAGCGGGGATATTTCCGCTACCATGGTGACGATCATCAACTCGCCCCTGAGCTGTCCTGCAGTGCATGGAGCTGACCACTACTAGTTCACTAATTCCTAGGAGGCCCGACACATGGCGAATCCCTTTGTCAAGGCATGGAAGTACCTTATGGCCCTGTTTGACTCGAAGATCGAGGAGAACGCCGACCCGAAGGTGCAGATCCAGCAGGCGATTGAGGATGCCCAGCGCCAGCACCAGGAGCTGTCCCAGCAGGCGGCCGCCGTGATCGGTAACCAGCGTCAGCTTGAAATGCAGCTCAACCGTCGTCTCGGGGAGATCGAGAAGCTCCAGGCAAACACCCGTCAGGCTCTGCAGCTGGCCGATAAGGCACGCGCCGAGGGTGACGAGAAGAAGGCCATGGAGTATGAGAACGCTGCTGAGGCCTTCGCTGCTCAGCTGGTCACCGCAGAGCAGTCCGTCGAGGACACCAAGCAGCTCCATGATCAGGCTCTGCAGCAGGCTGACCAGGCCAAGCAGGCGGTAGAGCGTAACTCCATGGCGTTGCAGCAGAAGGTCGCGGAGCGTACCAAGCTGCTCAGTCAGCTGGAGCAGGCCAAAATGCAGGAGAAGGTTTCTGAGTCCCTGCAGTCTATGAACTCCATTTCAGGTTCGAGCAACTCCCCGAACCTGGATCAGGTGCGTGAAAAGATTGAGCGTCGTTATGCCAACGCCCTGGGCCAGGCTGAACTCGCCGAGAACTCTGTTGAGGGTCGTATGGCTGAGGTGCAGCAGGCCGGTGTTCAGATGGCAGGTCACTCCCGTCTGGAGCAGATCCGTGCAGAGATGTCCGGTGACAACCAGATCAGCTCCAAGCCGCAGGGTTCCATTGAGTCGGGCACTGCAGGGTCCTCCAATGTGGACACTGATGCGGTCGCTCAGCGGATGCGTGAACTGCGCGGCGAGCAGTAGCTTCCGCCAGTCTCAGCGGTAGAAGACCCGGTTTCAGTGGGGGAGATGAGAATTCATCCCCCAGCCGAAACCGGGTCTTTTCATGCTGCAGGCCCCCTCGTTGTCAGTTTCAAAGGCCCCCTGGCGGTGCAGATGTTATGTCGGACCATGCGGATGGGGGCACAGCTCCACACAGCAAGGCAATACGGGTTTGCCTACTCTGCGTTAGCGTTCTCCGTAGCTGGTTTCCTGGTCGCCTGTCTGGGTTGGGGCCTGTTGAGTCGTGAAGCCACCATCATGGCAGTCGTGGTCTCACTGATGGGGATAGTGTGTCTTACCGGCTATGCGATCACCGTCAAGAACCAGCCCGATGATTAGGAACTGTCCTGGGTACTCGGGGCGAGGAGAATACCCTCTCAGGGCGGCGCTGATGGCGGGCCCGCACACTCACCCTCCTTCTGAGTGTGAGTGGTCCGAGGCAGCATCCGCAGTCCCAGAGGACTTCTGAAAACTAAACCCGCGGGCGGTGTGGCTGGGGAGCCCGATAAAAGGTGTCAGCTAATCTCCGACGCCGCGGGCCTGGAGGGCTTCGCCGATGCCTTGGGCGCGCCGCATGCTGCGGATCAGGACGGGGGTGCCGAAGGCACGGATGGAGAAAGACGCACCCCGGGCCTTGCGGGCGTTGAGCACCTCCTGGACGGTCGCCAGCTGCAGCGGGATCAGTCGGATTGTCAGGGAGATGGCCAGACTGATGGATTCCACCGGAATCCCGAAGCGCGCCAATGGGGCCAGCAGCTTATCGATGGCGTCCATGATCGCCGGAATGGTGGTGGTCAAGGTGAGCAGCGTGGCAGCCATGATCGCGGCAAAAATGACCAGCACCATGCTCAGGGCGGTTTCCGCACCCCGCTGCCACCACTGGAACAGGCCCAGAACCGCCAGGATCGGTAGCGGTGGCCAGAGCTGGCTGATGGCCACCCCCAGCGGAATTCGGGCGATCAGATAACCAGCCACGGGGAACAGCAGGACAAGTACGGCCACCAGTGGGGTCTTGATGAAGATCGCAGTGCCGAGGATGTAGAGAATCAGAACCGCGAATTTCCAAGTCGGCGGGGTGCGGTGGATCAGACTGTTGCCGGGGACATAGAAACCCAGGGGAAGCGTATTCACAGCGGCCGTGCCTCCATCAGTCCGAGATAATGGTCGATGACCTCCGTGGGGGGACCATCCGCCACGATCTGATGCTCATCGATGCAGAGCACCCTTTCAAAGCCGCTCAGGAAATTCAGGTCATGGGTGACCACAATCAGCTGCTGTTCCAAGGCATCGAACTCCCGGCGGATCCGCTGCCGGTTACGCAGGTCTAGCAGGGTGGTCGGCTCATCAGCGACGATCACCTCCGGCTGCAGTACCAGCACGGCAGCCAGGGCGAGCAACTGCTTCTGACCACCGGAGAGCAGGTGGGGGGAGTGCTCGGCATGGCCAGCCAATTCGAAGCGTTCCAACATCTCATCTACCCGCTGTCGACGCTCGGCACGGGGGAGTTTGAGTTGTCGTAGTGAGAAATCGATGTCATCTCGGACGCGTGGCATGATGATCTGGTTCTCCGCGTCGGAGAATACGAAACCCACCCGGCGGCGGACTGTGCGGCCATGGTCGGCAACGTTGAGACCGTCAACGAGCACCCGCCCCTGGGTGGGCTCGCCGAGCCCGTTGATCAGTCGTGCCAGGGTGGACTTGCCTCCTCCGTTGGCGCCGATGATCCCGATCCGGTGCTCGCTGAGTCGGAGATTGATTCCGCTGAGGACCGGCACCTCGTCATAGGAGACGTGCACATCCTCGAAGATAATATCGGGCATCAGATCAGTGTGCCTGAACTCCGGAGGGCTCGGCACCTGTAACACCGCGTCGAACCTCATCCTGCGAACTTGTCCTGGGGGAGCGGCGACGGAGCAGATCCGGGAAGGCGGAGTGGACACCCACCGCAATGGCTACCATCAGCGCAAATTTCGCCAGATCAGGAATGATGAAGGGTAACTGGGCCAGGCTGGCCTCGGCGATCGAGAGGTCGGCGCGGAAGACCAGCCCCAGCGCACCGCAGAGGTACTGCAGCAGAAGACCCATCACGGCAGCGAGGGTGAATACCGCCACCTGGCCGATGCGGTTCTTCCGCGGGGCGCGGTAGGCGATCAGGCCGGCCACGGTGGCGGACACGATGTAGCCGAGGATGTACCCCACGGTCGGTCCGGCCAGGGCTGCCAGGGTGGTGCGGCCGCCGGCAAGGACCGGCAGGCCGATCAGTCCGAGACCGACGAACAGGGTGGCGGCCAGGCCACCACGCCGACCACCGAGCACCAGACCGGCCAGGACGACTGCGGCGTTCTGCAGCACGATGGGGACACCGGCGGTACCGATCGGGATGGAGACGAAGGCGAGCACGATGATCAATGCCGCGAAGACGGCGATATAGGCCAGATCCTGGGCCAGTGAGGGTCGTTTGTTATTCATGGGAAAATATCCTACCTTGAACGGTGTTCAACCATTCAAACGGCTACTTTGAACACTGTTTAAGTGCTTGCCATCCGGGGTGGCGGGGCTAAATTTTGGGGTGGGTTCACGGCGGTCTCCCAGGCCGACGTTCGAGAGATTCTGGTCCGGTCGACGGGGATCCACTCTCGGTTCCGGGGTGTGCTCTCGGTAGGATGCGGGGCATGCGTTTGACGGAGTTCCATCAGTTGGTCCGCGATGAATTCGGCGATGCGAAAGGAGGCTGGATCCTCGACTCCCATGTCCTGGAGAGGCTGGGGGACACTGCCGGCAATCTGCTGGAGGGCGGGGTGGATCCCCGGCACATCTGGCGTGGTCTCTGTGATGACTTTGATGTCCCGGAGGGGCGACGCCTGGGAAGGGATGATTGAGGTGCGGTAATGCGATTTTTGCTGAGGCCTTGATAGGTCTGTGGTGAAGCTCTGGAAAGTGGTTTCACAGACGTTGCTTTCGAACAGTTGTGCGTGTAAGTTCGAACTCGAAGAACCGGGGTGCCGGTACCGTGCACAGATATGAAGCCAAGGGTGAGGGAGCCGAATCGAATGCATTCGGGTCTAATGAAACGTTGGCGCATTCCAGTACACAGCTCCATAAAACAATGATTAACGCTCCCGCCAGCGGTGAGGTTCCTCATCGGATAACCCGAAGACACCTCCCGACGGATCCGGCAGCACCCAGCTACACCGAGAGTTAAGGAAGAAAACATGGCCCCGAAGAAGAAGGCAGCGACAGCCTCCAACAAAGAGGACCGTCAGAAGGCGCTCGACTCCGCGCTTGCCCTGATCGAGAAGGATTTTGGCAAGGGAGCGGTGATGCGCCTGGGTGATGAGAACCGTCCGCCGATCAGCGTCATCCCCTCCGGCAACGCCGCCATCAATGTCGCCCTCGGCATCGGTGGTTTTCCCCGTGGCCGTGTCGTGGAGATCTACGGGCCGGAATCCTCCGGTAAGACCACCGTTGCCCTGCACGCCATCGCAGAAGCCCAGCGTGCTGGCGGCATCGCCGCCTTCATTGACGCCGAGCACGCCCTGGATCCGGATTATGCCGGCAAGCTCGGCGTGGACACCGATGCCCTTCTGGTCTCCCAGCCGGACAATGGTGAGCAGGCCCTGGAGATCGCCGATATGCTGGTGCGCTCCGGAGCCATCGACATCATCGTCATTGACTCGGTGGCGGCCCTGACCCCCAGGGCTGAGATCGACGGCGAGATGGGTGATAGCCACGTCGGCCTTCAGGCCCGCCTCATGAGCCAGGCACTGCGCAAAATGACCGGCGCCCTCCACAACTCAGGTACCACCGCGATCTTCATTAACCAGCTGCGTGAGAAGATCGGCGTGATGTTCGGCTCCCCGGAAACCACCACCGGCGGTAAGGCACTGAAGTTCTATGCCTCAATACGTTGCGATATCCGCCGTATCCAGACCCTCAAGGATGGGCAGGATGCCATCGGTAACCGAACCCGCCTGAAGGTGGTCAAGAATAAGGTTTCCCCGCCCTTCAAGATTGCCGAGTTTGACATCATGTACGGCGAGGGAATCTCCCGCGAGTCCTCAATCATCGACATGGGGGTGGAAAACGGCATCATCAAGAAGTCCGGTTCCTGGTTCACCTACGACGGTGACCAGCTCGGCCAGGGCAAGGAGAAGGTCCGTCTCTACCTCAAGGAGAACCAGGACCTGGCTGATGAGATCGAGAAGAAGATCATGTCCAAGCTCGGGGTCGGTCCTGAGGCGGCCCTCGAGGAGGGACTCAGCGATGATCCGGTGGATATGGTCCCCAATGTCGACTTCGAGGACGAGGATGATGACGAGGTCGGGGTAGCGGCGGAGCCGGAGACCGCCGCCGGAAATGAATAACAGTCATGGGGTACGAGGCTAATTCCGCTGACAGCAGCCGCAACGCCAGATCTGTAGACCCGGAGAAGCTGACCAAGCTCCGCCGGGCACTGGAGGCCTATGAGGCCGGGCAGGGGCCGAAACTCTTCGACCATCAGGCTGAGGAGGCTAAGGCAGCTGTGCGGAAACGTGCCTTGGGACTGCTTGACCACCGTGCCCGTTCCCGCCGGGAACTGAAGGAAAGATTGACCGACGCAGAATTTGAGCCTGCCATCATCGAGGATGTCCTCGATGATCTGCAGGAAGCAAAACTGATCGACGATCAGGACTTCGCCAATGAATGGGTCCGCCAGCGTCACCAACGGCGCGGTAAATCTATCCGGGCCCTGGACCGTGAACTCAGCCAGAAGGGCATCGATCAGAACGCCCGGGACCGGGCTCTGGAGCAGATCGGCACCGAGGATGAGGCGGCCATGGCCCGCCAGTTGGCGGAGAAGAAGGCCCGCTCCATCAAGGAGATTCCCGCTGACCGCTCCGAGCATGACAAACAGCTGCGCCGGGTGGCCGGGGTGCTCGCGAGAAGAGGTTTTCCGGGGCCGATGTCCCTGCAGATCTCGCGTGAGGTGCTGGCTGAACGGCACCGCGAGTTGGAGTAGGCGGCTTCCGGCTGGACAGGTCTCGGTGGGACGGGTCTGGTTAAGGGGAAGAACCAGACCTTCCGGCCGCCTCGCACCCCCCTCTCTCAACCAAGGCACCGGGATCATCAGTAGGAAGAGCACCTCCCGGACAAGGGATCCCTTGTCCGGGAGGTGCTCTTTTTGCTTCACCTAAAGACCGAAGCCCGAGGAGACTGCTATTCCGACGGGTTTTTGATCTCCTTGTATCCCGGGGCATGCCAGTCGACGTTGACGTTATCCTTGGTGTCCAGGCCCTGGTCGGGCATCTCAGGCACCTTGGCGACGATATTGCGTCGTGCCCGCCCAGCCCGCAGCTGACGCTCGACACGCTCGGCTACCAGGGTCAGGGCGTAGTTGATCAGGATCATGATGATCGCCACCACGACCAGAGCAGCCAGGTAGTTCTGGTTCGAGGAAGCCGACTGGATACCGGAACGGACCACCTCGACATAACCGATCTGGTAACCGAGGGCGGAGTCCTTCAGCGCGATGACCATCTGCGAGATCAGAGCCGGGAGCATGGCGGCCACCGCCTGCGGCAGCTGAATCGACCACAGGGTCTGCCGGTGTGACAACCCCAGCGCCTGGGAGGCCTCAACCTGTCCTTTGGGCAGGCTGCGGATACCGGAGCGCAGGATCTCGGCGATCACGGATCCGTTGTACATGGTCAGGCCGAAGACTACCGCGCCGAAGGCGAGCTGACGGGGAGGCAGGATGCTGTAGATCGCGAAGAGCTGGTAGGCGAAGATCATCAGCAGCAGCACCGGGATGGCGCGGAAGAATTCGACGATCGCACCGCAGATCCAGCGCAGCCAGGCAGCCTGGGAGAGTCGTCCCAGTCCCAGCAGAACTCCCATCACCAGGGCGAGGATGATCGAGACGAAAGCAGATTTCAGGGTGCCCCACAGGCCGGGAAGGAGATAGGTCTCCCAGGTCTGGCTGTTGAGGAAGGGGGACCACTTCGCGGCGGTCAGCTGGCCATTACCTGCGAGGGTGTAGAGCACCCAGGCGATGATGGCTAGGGCCACCAGCAGGGTGATCGCCGTGTAGATGCGGTTGTTGCGTCTTCCTTTCGGCCCGGGGGCGTCATAGAGGACGGTGGCGCGTACCTCACTCATTATTTCCTCACCGCCAGTCTCGTGGAGAGTCGGTCCAGGGTCAGACCCATCGGCAGGGTGAGGATCATGAATCCGATCGCGAAGATACCGAAGATGATGAAGAGCATGTTGGCGTGGTTCTCCACGGTTTCCTTCATCAGCAGCGAAGCTTCGGCGACTCCGATCACCGAGGCGATGGTGGTGTTCTTGGTCAACGCGATCAGGGTGTTGCCCAGTGGCACGATAGCGGCACGCAATGCCTGGGGGAAGATGATGTTGCCGAAAATCTGGGGAAATTCCAGCCCGATGGAACGTGCTGCCTCGGCCTGCCCGAAGTGGACTGTGTTGATGCCGGAGCGTAGGGATTCCGCGACGAAGGCCGAGGTGTAGAGAATGAAACCCAGGACCGCGAGGCGGAAGTTGTTGTCGCTGAGGAAGGTCCCGGAATCCCGGCCAGCCAGGGTCAGACCGAGGTTCTGGTAGAGGCCGAAGGAGCAGAACAGGATGATCAGGGTGAGGGGGGTATTGCGGACGGTGTTGATGTAGAAGGTGGCCAGGCCGCGCAGGATACGGACGGGGGCCACTCTCATGGCGGTGAGGATCGTGCCCAGGATCATGGATCCAATGGCGGAGAGCACGGTCAGCTTAATGGTGATCCAGAACGCCGGCCACAGGGACGGCCCCAGATCGGCCCAGAAGTCGTTCATCCTCTCGACCTCCTCCTTGCGGATAGGGGCCCCTCAGCAACTGCTGAGGGGACGGTGCACGAGTGATTAATCCAGGAAAGACAGGTCACCCGGGGTGCCCGGGGTGATACCTTCACCTTGGTCGAGGTTGTCGCTGACAAATTGGTCGAAGGAGCCGCTGGAATGCATTTCCTCCAGGGCGGCGTTGAGGGCGTCGGTGGCTGCCTCATCATCCTTGGCCAGGCCGATGCCGTAGTACTCATTGGTGAAGGGCTCGCCGTCATCCTTGCTCATCTCCACGACGGTGAACTGGCCGGGGGACTGGGCGGAGTAGCCGTTGAGAATGGTGGCATCGGTGGTCATCGCATCGATATTGCCCTGGCGTAGTGCCTCCACACAGGAGGAGTAGGTGTCATACTCCTGGAGCTGGACACCTGGCAGCACCTCTTTGACAGTTTGGGCCGGGGTGGAGCCGGTCACTGAGCAGAGGATTTTGCCGTCGAGGTCCGCCACCTCAGTGATCTCGGTGTTGTCCTCCCGGATCAGGAGTGCCTGATGGGTCAGGAGGTAGGGGCCACCGAAGTTGACCGTCTCGGCACGGGCATTGTTGATGGAGTAGGTGGCGGCGATCATGTCGACCTCGCCATTCTGGATGAGGGTCTCCCGCTGTGCGGAGGGAGTTTCCCGCCAGGTGATCTCCGGGGCATCCCAGCCATTGTCAGCGGCGATGTACTCCACGACGTATTCGGCGACATCGACATCAAGTCCGGACATGGTGCCGTCCGGGTTGCGCAGGCCA
This sequence comes from Corynebacterium occultum, assembly GCF_009734425.1. Lineage (NCBI taxonomy): Bacteria > Bacillati > Actinomycetota > Actinomycetes > Mycobacteriales > Corynebacteriaceae > Corynebacterium > Corynebacterium occultum. The sequence goes on along the minus strand of NZ_CP046455.1, from coordinate 1,816,106 downwards.
AGTCCCGGCTGGTCGTACTTGGTGCCCAGGGTCACTGAACCGGCCTCGATATTGGCGAGTAGTCCTTCAGAGGAGCTGGAGTTACAGGCGGCCAGGGTAACGCTGCTGAGGCCGGCGACAGCGAGGACGGAGGCGAGGCGGAGAGTGGAGCGTTTCATCGTGTTTTTCCTTCTGTGGGTGGGTATGGGGCCGGGGGAACTGAACTCCCGCCGGTGCAACCGTGGTTTAGTGGGCGAGAATTTTGCCGAGGAAGTCTTTGGCCCGGTCACTCTTCGGGTTGCTGAAGAATTCTTCCGGGGGAGCATCCTCGACGATCTGCCCATCAGCCATGAACAGGACCCGATCGGCGACCTTGCGGGCGAAGCCCATCTCATGGCTGACCACGAGCATGGTCATCCCTGACTTGGCCAGGTTGGCCATGACCTCAAGGACCTCGTTGACCATCTCCGGATCCAGGGCGGAGGTCGGCTCATCGAAGAGCATGACCTTCGGGTCCATGGCCAGGGCCCGGGCAATGGCCACGCGCTGTTGCTGGCCGCCAGAAAGCTGGGCCGGATATTTGTCTGCCTGGTTGGCGATTCCGACCCGTTCCAGCAGCTGCATGGCGCGGTCCACAGCTTCTTTCTTCTTCTTATTCCGCACCTTGATCGGGCCGAGGGTGACATTGTCCCTGATCTTCAGGTGGGGGAAGAGGTTGAAGGACTGAAATACCATGCCCACATCAGCCCGGAGCTTGGCCAGTTCCTTGCCTTCTTCCGGCAGGAGTTTCCCGTCAATCTCGATCGTGCCGTCCTCGATGGTCTCGAGACGGTTGATGGTGCGGCAGAGGGTGGATTTACCAGACCCGGAGGGGCCGAGGACGACCACCACCTGGCCGCGGGGGACTTCCAGGTTGATGTCGGTGAGGGCCTGGAAATCGTCGAAGTACTTCTGGACGTTCTTCATCCGGATCATGGGCTGCTCATTGCCGCCCGCGCCGGCCGCGGGGGAGGGTGCTCCCGCTGGTGACTGCGTGCTCTCGCTCATGGAGAAGAGATTAATGTAGTTCATGTCACATTTGTTGAAAATGGACGAGAATGTTTCCGAAAGAGTGCAATCGTTATTTTTTCGGGCACCTCCAGCGTTTTCCGCCCCTGTTTCCTGGGGCAGACCACCTCCCCAGGTGGGGTCACCCGGTATCGGGATCTCCTGCATTAGGAGCTGTTTGGAGCGCTGGCTAGAATGTCTCGATGTGTCGCAGGAAACCAAGGTGAAGGAATCAGTCGGGGCCCGTACCTATGAGGTGCGGACCTTCGGCTGCCAGATGAATGTCCATGATTCGGAGCGTCTCTCGGGACTGCTCGAGGAGGCAGGTTATGTCCCGGCCACGGATTCGGTGAAGCCGGATCTCGTGGTGCTCAATACCTGCGCGGTGCGGGAGAACGCCGACAAGAAGCTCTACGGCACCCTCGGCTCGCTGAAAGCCGTCAAGGACCAGCACCCCGGCATGCAGATTGCCGTGGGTGGCTGTCTGGCACAGAAGGACAAGGATGTGGTGGTGAAGAAGGCGCCCTGGGTGGACGCGGTCTTCGGAACCCACAACATCGGCTCCCTGCCGACCCTGCTCAAGCGTGCCGCCCACAATGAACGCGCCGAAGTCGAGATCGTGGACTCCCTGGAGCAGTTCCCTTCCGTGCTGCCCGCCAAGCGGGAGTCCGCTTATGCTGGCTGGGTTTCGGTTTCAGTCGGTTGCAACAACACCTGCACCTTCTGCATCGTGCCCAGCCTGCGCGGCAAGGAAGCAGATCGTCGTCCCGGCGATATTCTCGCCGAGGTGCAGGCCCTGGTGGATCAGGGTGTCACCGAGGTGACCCTGCTGGGCCAGAATGTCAACGCCTATGGCGTGAACTTCGCGGACCCGGAGCTCGAGCGGGACCGCTCCGCATTTTCGAAGCTGTTGCGCGCCTGCGGTGAGATCGAGGGACTGGAGCGGGTGCGTTTCACCAGCCCGCACCCCGCGGAGTTCACCTCTGATGTCATCGATGCGATGGCGGAGACCCCGAATATCTGCCCGCAGCTGCACATGCCCCTGCAGTCTGGTTCGGACAAGGTGCTCAAGGAGATGCGCCGCTCCTACCGTTCGAAGAAATTCCTCGGCATCCTCGAGGAGGTCCGCGCTAAAATTCCGCATGCCTCGATCACCACCGACATCATCGTCGGTTTCCCCGGCGAGACGGAGGAGGACTTCCAAGACACCCTGGATGTCGTGGAGCAGGCCCGGTTCACCAGCGCCTACACCTTCCAGTACAGCCCACGCCCGGGGACCCCGGCCGCTGAGTATGAGAACCAGGTGCCCAAGGAAGTCGTTCAGGAACGCTATGAACGACTGATGGTCCTGCAGGAACGCATCAGTGAGGAGGGTAACCGCGAGCTCATCGGTCGGGAGCTTGAATTGCTGGTTCAGGCTGATGGGGGGCGGAAGAACCATGAAACCAAGCGGATGTCCGGTCGTGCCCCCGACGGCCGCCTGGTTCACTTCAATCCTGAGGCGTCGACTGAGGGTGCCATCGACCGTGGCATCCGCCCGGGTGACATGGTCACCATCAAGGTCACCTCCGCCGCGCCCTATTTCCTGATCGCCGATGAGGGTGTGCTGGGCCACCGCCGCACCCCCGCCGGTGATATGTCCGAGATCGGACAGGTGCCGACGACCGCACCCATCGGGGTCGGCCTGGGCCTGCCCCGGATCGGTGTCCCGGCCCCGGCCGTGGCCGAGGAGCACGGCTGCGGCAGCTCCTGCGGCTGCTGATCGCACCCCCCCAGCGGGGAAGCGAGCTCCGAAATCGGGAGGTTTGCTCCAAGGTGGGGAAACAGAACCTGCGGTGTGAGGTGCCCGAACCCGGCCGACGTGATGGCGCCGCTGGCGGGCCGTGACTGGGCCGTGGTGATCTGAGCTGCTTCTCCTATCTGGAGGAGGGTTTTCCTCCCACCGTGGGCCGGGAAGGATCCCCTCGGCGAAGCCATCGCCAGGCAAGCGGTGTCTCCAGAAGGGGAAAACACCCTAAATTGGTCTCTCCGGGACTAGGGCTAAGATTGAGCTCGGAGCCGGTCGGTGGAGGCAACACCGATCAGGAAGCACCGCGAACTCTTGACCTAGGAGAACCTGCAATAGTGAGTAGCACCAAGGGGACTCAATCCCCGAGCAATCCTTCCCGAAGAGAAGGGGCCGACAGCATCGCGAACCTGAGCGCCCGGGAACTGGCAGCGGCGGAACGCAAGGCCGCAGGTCGGGTCAGTCTGAAGGGCTACCAGGGTTTTCTCATCGCCGCCCTGGTGCTCTACGTGGCTTCCCTGGTGCTGCCCTTCAAGAGCGGGGTGCTGGGTTTCCAGGCTCTGCTCTTCCTGGATGACTCGCTGACCATCGCAGAGATCATCTTCGCACTGGCCACCTTCCTCAGCCTGGGCCTGGGAAACTCCCTGCTGCTGTTGACTCGCCGAACCTGGATTTCCTGGGTGACCTGGTTCTTCACCGGTATCAGCCTGTTCGTCTCCCTCTTCGCCTTGTGGATGCGTGGCACCCAGAGCAGTGACAGCCGCACCGGTTTCGGTGTCTATCTCGCCGTGCTCGGGGTCTTTCTGCTGACCTATGCACTCAGCTCCCTGATCCTGCGCCGCGATCCTGAGCAGGTCAGGATCGCAGAGCTACGGGCCACCACTGAGGATGAGGATCTGATCGCCCAGACGCAGCGGGAGGCCATGCTCTCCCAGCAGCGCCACAGTGAGGCAGAGGGTAACCCCTTGCTTATCGACGACCGTCGCAGCCGGGCTGCGGAGCGTCACCGCAACCGCAACCAGGGTCAGCGTTAGACAAGAAGACCCATAGAAAACACAGTGGAGCCGGAAACCCCTACCCGGGGTTTCCGGCTCCACTGATTTCTTATCCCCGGGAGACGCTCAGAGGAGGATCTTCTGCCACGCGGTACCACGACTGATCTCCCGCATCCCCAGACTGCGGTTGATATGCAGCATGCCGGCGTTCTGGGCGCCACCGGAGCTGTAGACCCGCTCCGCCCAGGGCCAGCGCTCCATGGCCTGAATCAGGGCCAAGTGCTTGACCATGCGGCCCAACCCCTGGCCTCGACGCCGGGGTGACACCACGGTGATGCCCTGTTCCAGGGTTCCCGGCTCGGAAGCCGGATGGCGGTGAAGCTCACTGAGTGCGACGGGGCCCGCGGCGTCGGAAAGCACCACATAGGCAACCTCCAGGCCGGTATTGAGCCGCCGGGCCTCTGCCTCCGCCAGCCGTTCCCGGGTCCAGCGCTGCGGTTCAAGGTAGAGCTGGCCGTGGGGGATATCCAGGGAAGCCTGATAGAGCAGACCCAGCACCCCCTCCAGGTGGGAATCGGGGATGAGGTGGGAATCGAAATAATCCACCCCCACATCCGCCGGGAGGATGGGGGACTGACGGGATACCTCAAAGAGCTCGATGACCCCCTGCACCTCCACCAGATCGGGAAGGAAACCCGCGGCACGCAACTGTTCAGCGAAGGACTCCGCGCCGGGATCCTCCGTGACGGGGTGGGTCTGCCAGAGCTGGATCACCTTCCGCCCCAGGGTGCGAGCCAGGGATTCGCCCTCGGCAAGCAGGGACTGGTACACCTGGCTGCCTTCCGCAGTCAGTCTTTCCCCTGGCACCGGCTGAAACTCGGCATCGAGCACGCACTCCAACTCCACCATCGCAAGATCTTCCCGCAGCGGGATGCTCAGGTGCAGGAAACCCAGGTACTCATAGTCCTCACTGACATCCGCGAAACCCTCGGTGAGGGTGCTCGGCAGGAGGGAATGCCCGGTATCAGGGTCAATCTCCCACATTCCGGGGCCGGACTCCGCCATCACCACCATCAGGGAGTCAGATTCGGTGGAGCCGGCCAGTCGCTGCACCACTCGGGCGGCGGACACCGAGGAGCCGGTTTCCCCGGTGATTTCCTGGGCGGCGAGGTTGGCCATGAAAACGAAACTGCGCACCACATCCGAGGGTTCCTGTCCCCGGACGGGGCGCGCAACTCTGAAGAAAGTCGCCATTGTGTGAGCGCGGGATCCTAACGCTGCTCGACGGCATTGAGGGCGGTGTCGGCCCATTCCTGCCACTGGGCGGCCTGGGCGCGGAACTTCTCAGCCTGCTTGGCCTTACCCTTGGCCTCAGCAGCCTCGGCAGCCTCGGTGAACTCCACGACCTTGGCGGTGAACTGAGCCGCCCGGGCCTGAGCTGCCGGGTCGGTGCGGCGCCACTGGGCATCAGCGGCATCAACGACGCGCTGCTCCAGCTCGCCGATCTTATTCTCGTACTCGGAGATCCGGTTGCGGGGGACAAAACCGATCCCCTCCCACTTCTCCTGCAGCTCAGCCAGCTTCGCCCGGGCCCGATCCAGATCCTTCTCCGGGTCGATCAGCGGGGAGTACTCAGCCAACAGGGCATCCTTGGCCTCCGCATTGGTGGCGAACTCACGGTCTCGCTCATCATTGACGGCGGAGCGGGCATCGAAGAAGTGGTCCTGGGCAGCCCGGAACCGAGCCCAGAGCTTGTCATCGACCTCGCGGGGAGCCCGACCGGCGGCCTTCCACTCCTGCATCAGGTCACGGTAGGCACGGGCGGTATCAGTCCAATCGGTGGAGTCCTGCAGGGCCTCGGCCCGCTCAACCAGCTCCTCCTTCACCCGTTTAGCCTGCACGCGACCGCGATCCAGCTCCGCGAAGTGGGCACCACGACGACGGTTGAAGGCATCCCGGGCACGGGAGTAGCGCTTCCAGAGGGAATCATCGGTCTTGCGGTCGATACCACGAATGGCCTTCCACTTCTCCAGGATCACCTGGATCCGGTCGCCCGCCTCCTTCCAGTTGGTGGCGTTCTCGGCCAACTCCTCAGCTTCGACAGCCAGCTGTTCCTTCTCCGCGATGGCGGCTTCACGACGCCGAGCCTTCTCTTCCTTGACCTGCTCATTAGTGGTCTCGGAGTGATTGATGACGGTGTCCAGACGCTGCGCCAGGCCCGCCAGATCACCGATGGCGGTGGCCGTCGGCAGGCTCTCCTGGAGCGTCTCAGCGCTCTTACGGATGGCAGCGGCCTCAGCAGGGTGGGCCTTCAGCCGGGACTCCAGCAGCTCCACCTCGGTGGCCAGGTCCTCGAAACGGGTGCCGTAGTGGGCCAGCCCCTCCTCCGGGGTGCCGGCCTGCCAGGAACCGATTGCCCGCTCACCTTCAGCGGTACGCACGTAGACGGTGCCGTCTTCATCGATGCGGCCCCACTTCTTCGGATCATTGGGGGTGTGCTGCGGCAGGGGCGCAGGAGTGCGCCGCTTGGCGGCGAGTGCGGCCGGGGTGGCACCGGGGCGGGGGCCGGGCTTCGGACCCGGCCTGGGCACCGGGGTGCTCCCCACCTGGGTGGCAGGGTCCTGCTTCCCGCTACCGGGCTGGGGCGTCGGGTTCGGGTTCGACGGAGAGGTGCTCATGGTGCTGGTCCTTCTGTGCTGTTCGCCGCGCTTCACGGCTGCCAAGACCTGGCATGCCAGGTCATCATTCATCATCCAAACATCGCCGCACCGTTGAACCCGATCTGTTTCAACCTTGCCGGGAGCTGCGGTGCGTATGTTTCACTTAACTTACCTTGCCGGAAAAGTGCGCGGGGCCATTGGCAGAAAGGACGGGGGCAGCGCCGCCGCTGACCACCTTAAGTAAGCGGCCACCCCGGGCCGCTAGGGTGGTGGGGGTGAATGTAAATCTGGTGGTGATGCCGGCGAGCCCGGCGCTGGTCAGGGAACTCTCACCCGGGGATGAAGCCGGTGCCCGGCTACGCCAGACCCTGCGGGAGGTGCTGGCTGCTGCCGAACCCACCCGCATCGAATTGGTCGGATCCCAGGACAAACGGTGGCACACCGGTCTGAGCGGCAGCTTCCAGGCCTGGGGTGCGCCCCAGGTGTCGGTGGGGCAGGGAAACCATCTCCCGGAACTGGTCCAGCGGTATATGCTGGGGGATCTGGCCACCCGGATCAGCGGTGTCCGGGAAGAACTGGGGCAACCAGACCCCGAGGTGCTCACCCTGGTCGCCGCCGACGGCTCCGCTGGACTGACCCACCGTGCCCCCTTGACACTTCTGGACACCGCGCCCGCCGCCGACACCTGGTGCCGCAGCCTGCTCGCCGGGGAAAACCCGGAGCAGGAGCTCAACAGACAGCAGCTGACAGCAGCCGGGATCATGGAAACGGAACCCTGGCTGCAACTGGCAGCCTTACGGCCCAAGCGGGCTGAACTGCTGCAAGCTGACACCACCCTGGGAGTGGGCCGCTATGTGGCGGCCTGGGAGATCTAGATCATGAACCAGAATTTGACCCCCATTGCCGTCGTCGGACCCACCGCCTCCGGGAAATCCGCCCTGGGTATCTTCCTCGCACACCACTTCGGTGGGGAGGTGGTCAACGTCGACTCCATGCAGCTCTACCGCGGCATGGACATCGGCACCGCCAAACTTCCCCCCGCGGAACGCGAGGGAATCCCACACCACCAGCTCGATGTCCTCGACATCACCGAAACCGCCTCCGTGGCCACCTATCAGCACCACGCCATCCAGGATGTCGAGGACATCATGGCCCGCGGCAAAACCCCCATCCTGGTCGGTGGATCCATGCTCTATGTCCAATCCCTGATCGACGACTGGCAGTTCCCTCCCACCGATCCCGAGGTCCGCGCCCGTTGGGAGCAACGGTTGGCAGCGATCGGGGTGGATGCCCTGCACGCCGAACTAGCGGAAAAAGATGCGGTGGCGGCAGCCAAGATCGAGGACAAAGACCCCCGCCGCACCGTTCGCGCCCTAGAGGTCATCGAATTGACCGGAAAACCCTTCCAGGCCAGCCAACCCCCGATCAACGGGCCCGCCCGCTGGGGCACCCGCATCCTCGGGTTGCGCACCACCCCGGACTGGCTCAACCCCCGCATCGAAAAACGCACCCACCAGATGTTTGAACAGGGCCTGGTTGCCGAAGTCGATACTCTCCTGACCCGGGGACTGATCGCCGACTCCACCGCGGGGCGCGCCATCGGCTACGCCCAGGTGCTGGCCATGCACGCCGGGGAACTCACCCCGGAGGAGACAGTGGAAAGAACCATCACCAGCACCCGCCGCTATGTCCGCCGCCAACGCAGCTGGTTCAACCGCGACCCTCGCATCCACTGGCTCGATGCCACCGGAGACACCGGGGCACAGGCGCTAGAATTCCTGGGGTGAACAACCCCACCGGAACCCTGCGCTACGCCAAGGGACACGCCACCGAAAATGACTTCCTCATCATCGAGGACCACCAGGGCCAACATCTGCTGCCCCCGGCACTGGTCGCAGCACTCTGCGATCGGCGCGCCGGGTTGGGGGCCGATGGCATCCTGCGGGTGATCCGCGCCGGGGCGTTGCTGGAAAGCGGGGAGATTGCTGAGCTCGGCACTGGCATCAAAACCTCGGACTGGTTCATGGACTACCGCAACGCCGATGGATCATTGGCGGAGATGTGCGGCAATGGGGTGCGCCTCTTCGCTCACTGGCTCCATTCCCGCGGGCTGGTCGACACCGCGGAGTTCACCGTGGGCACCCGCGCCGGGGCCCGACTGGTGAAAGTTCACTCGTGTACCCCCCAGGCGGCCGAGGTGTCGGTGGCGATGGGCCCTGCCCGGGTCACCGGCATCTCCGAGGCTTTCTTCGGCTCCCACCGGGTGGCCGGACTCGGGGTGGATCTGGGAAACCCCCACTTGGCGGCCGTGATCCCGGGACTGAGCCCGGCTGAACTGGCCACCTGGGAGCTGTCTGAACCAACCTACGATGAGGGGTTCTTCCCCGAGGGGGTCAACGTTGAGATTGTGACCGAGGCAGTGGCCGACAGCGTGCACATGAGGGTCCACGAGCGTGGGGTGGGGGAGACCCGCTCCTGTGGCACCGGCACAGTGGCCGCAGCCCGGGCAGCCCTGGCCGATGCCGGGAAGGTTGACGGGAGACTCACCGTGGTGGTTCCCGGAGGGCAGGTGGAGGTGGAGATCCAGGGGGATCAGTCCACCCTCACCGGCCCCTCCCGCATCCTCGCGGAAGGAGAAGTGTCGCTGGCAGGTTTAAGCTGGCAACGCCCGGCCGGGAGGGGCCTCGCAGAGCGGGGTGCTCAGTAGTCAGGGCCGAGCTGTTTCGCGGAACGCCGGGCGGTCAGCCAGGCATCCTTGAGGGATTCCGCGCGTTGATCGGTGACATGGAGCAGCTGCTCCAGCTCAGTGACTGTCAAATCCGCCGCAAGACGGGCGGGGAGACGGCTGAGAAAACGCCGGTTGGAGTTGAACTGGAAGCGGAAATTCTCGAGATCGGGGTGGTCGCAGTCCTCATCCAGCAGGGCTGGGCGGTGGAGCGTGCGATCAGCCATGGCATCGGTGTCGGGGGCACCCCGGAAATTCTCGAACTCCAGGATCACATTCTGGATGTCCTCGGCGGAAAGCTCAACGGAGGAGCGCAAGGCCCGGGCCTCCGTGGCATCGGGGCGGGCCCTGGCGACCAGCACCGTCACCAGCAGCACCGGGATCGCCAGCAGCAGGCCATAGAACTTCAGCCAACCCACCAGAACCACGCAGCACAAAATGATGATGAACAACCAGATGTTCTGGCGATCAGCTCGTGAACTTCCGCTTCCCTGCGTGTCTGGCATGGGTCTCAATGAACCTTTCCGCAATCACCTGGGTGGCTGGCGGGGCGAGATGGGTGGGACTAGTGTCCACCACAACCACAGCCGCCGCCCCCGCAACCGCCCCCGCCGCAACCACCGGAGGAGATGGGGGCGAGCACATTACCGGTCAGCACCGCGGTGCCGGAGATGATGTTGTCCTTGACCGGCAGCGCCGGGGCGTCCGGTAGGCAGACATCAAAGGGGAAGATGCCATCGACGGTGGCGTGGATGAAACGCTGACCGGTGAGCTGGTTGCTGCGGTACTCGGCTTCCAGCACGCGGGCGGAGAAGCTCGCGGCGGCATCCGGGATGGCTGCGCCGGAACCGGATTCCAGGATCTTGGCACCCTCGGAAACCAGCTGGCCCGGGGTTTCACCGGTGGCGGCGGAGAAGGCTTCGGCGTTCTCGTGGACCGTGGCCTCGGTGGCCAGGGCGGTGACCCCGAGCTGCTGCCACTGCTGAACCGGCTCATCCACCAGCAACGGACCCTGGGAGAGGTTGAGGGTTACCGGGGCGAGCACGGTACCGAAGGGGTCGACGATCTCGCAGAAGGCCAGGACGTCATTGACCATCTGGATATGCGCGAAGGTCTGGGTGATGGATTCGAAGCCGGCGTAGGTGGCGAAGGGCTCGACGGCGAGGATGTTGATCTGGGCACCGGAATAGTCGGTGAACTGGACCAGCTGCCCGCCCCGGAGCTCGCCAGCGACCACCAGCTGATTGGTGGCGATGGCTGCCTCGACGGCCTCCTGCCAGCGGTCGAAGCCCAGGCCGATGCTCTTGAGATCAGTAGTCATGAACTCAGTCTAAACCTTTAGACCCACAACCCAAACCAATCTCCCCGGGTGTCAGAATGTTGGATTGAGGGGGGATGAGTGGGGGTATTCGGTTTCTCGGGCAAAACGTGGAAGAATAGGGGCCAATGACTCAATCGAACAATGATGATCTGCTGGCCCGGGCTTTCCGGGACCACCTTCCCACGACCCCGCCCGTCGAGGACCCCGGCGAGGATCAGTCGGGACTGTTACGCCCAGGGGCGGTAGAACCCGGGGAAAATGCCCCCACCACCGGTGATCTTGACCTGGAGGCGAGAAATGCTCGCCGCCAGATGGGGCAGGATTCCACCATCCGTTCCGATGATGCCGCTGACATCTACGAAGTGGAGTACCGCAAGGTCCGCCTCGAGCAGGTGGTTCTGGTCGGCATGTGGACCGAAGGCACCACCGCTGAGATCGAGGCCTCGGTGGCTGAGCTGGCCGCCCTGGCTGAGACCGCCGGTGCTGAAGTCGTCGAAACTCTCTATCAGAAGCGGGATAAGCCGGACCCCGGCACCTATATCGGCAGCGGTAAGGTCAACGAGCTGCGTGACATCATCGAGGCCACCGGTGCTGACACCGTGATCTGTGATGGTGAGCTGACCCCCGGCCAGCTGGTGGCCCTGGAGAATGCGCTCAATACCAAGGTGATTGACCGCACCATGCTCATCCTGGACATCTTCGCCCAGCACGCCACCTCCAAGGAGGGCAAGGCGCAGGTTTCCCTGGCACAGATGGAGTACCTGATCACCCGGGTGCGTGGTTGGGGTACGAGCCTCTCCCGCCAGGCTGGTGGCCGGGCAGGTTCCAATGGTGGTGTCGGTCTGCGTGGTCCCGGTGAAACCAAGATCGAGACCGACCGTCGCCGCCTGCGTACCGACATGGCGAAGCTGCGCCGGGAACTGTCGGGGATGAAGACCGCGCGGGAGATCAAGCGTTCCCGCCGACGGGCTTCCACGATCCCCCAGATCGCGATCGCCGGTTACACCAACGCCGGCAAGTCTTCGCTGATCAACGCAATGACCAATGCCGGGGTTCTGGTTGAGGATGCGCTCTTCGCCACCCTGGACCCCACCACCCGCCGCGCTGAGCTGGCGGATGGCCGTTCGGTGGTCTTCACCGACACCGTCGGTTTTGTCCGTCACCTGCCCACCCAGCTGGTGGAGGCCTTCAAGTCGACACTGGAGGAGGTGCTGGGTGCCGATCTCATGCTGCATGTGGTGGACGGTTCCGACCCTTTCCCGCTGAAGCAGATCGAGGCCGTCAATAAGGTGGTCCTGGATGTGGTCCGCGAAACCGGAGAGGAGGCTCCGGCGGAGATCATCGTGGTCAACAAGATCGACCAGGCTGATCCACTCGCCCTGGCCGAGCTACGCCACGCCCTTGATGACGTGGTCTTCATCTCCGCCATGACGGGGGAGGGGATCCCGGAGCTCGAGGCCCGGATCGAGCTCTTCCTCAATTCGCTCGACGCCCACATCAGGGTGCTGCTCCCCTTCACCCGAGGTGAGCTGGTTTCCCGGCTCCACGAGTACGGCACCGTGCTCAGCGAGGAGTACACCACTGAAGGAACCCTGGTTGATGTGCGGCTGCCGCAGTCAATGGTCGGTGAGCTCAAGGAGTTCCTGGTGGAATTCCCGGAGGACACCGTAGCCGAGGAGGATACCGAGGCCGTGGCTGATCTTGAGGATCTCGGCGGGGCCACCGGCACTGAGAAGTAGCCGGGCCCCACTCTGTGGCCCTGCTTAATCGGCGGTATTCTCCCTGATTTCCCAAGTAGCTGCCCAGGGCGGATAATCGGGAGTCGTGAACACCTCCTTTGGCTGGACCGTCCACGGTGACGGCAAGAAGATCCTCCCGGGCGCTGTGGTTGCCCCGGAGGAGAGACTCAGTTGGCCCCGCACCATCGGCATCGGCATGCAGCATGTGGTGGCCATGTTCGGTGCCACCCTCCTGGTCCCCACCTTGACCGGTTTTCCGGTAAATACTACTTTGCTGTTCTCCGGGCTCGGCACCATCATCTTCCTGCTCATCACCCGGAATCGCCTGCCCTCCTACCTGGGCAGCTCCTTCGCCTTCATCGCCCCACTCTCCGCCAGCCAGGCATATGGCATCGGAGCCCAGATCGGTGGCGTCCTCATCACCGGCCTGGCACTGGTCCTAGTCGGCATGATCGTCAAGATTCTGGGCCGGAAGGTCATTGATGCGGTGATGCCGCCAGCGGTGACCGGCGCGATCGTCGCCCTCATCGGCCTGAACCTGGCACCCACCGCCACCGCCAACTATGGGCAGCAGCCCCTGGTGGCCACGGTGACCATGGTGTCCATCCTGGTGCTCACGGTTGCCGGTCGGGGCATGATCTCCCGCCTGGCGATCCTGCTCGGGGTGATCATCGGCTGGGTGTTCGCCGCATTGAGCGGCAACCTCGGTGAGGACGTGGCACAAACCATCAGGGAGGCGGCCTGGATCGGGCTGCCCGAATTCCACACCCCCGAATTCCAGCTCTCCGCAATCCTGGTCACTCTCCCCGTGTTGGTGGTGCTGATCGCGGAGAATGTCGGTCATGTCAAGGCGGTCAGCGCAATGACCGGCCGTAACCTCGATGACCTGGCCGGTCCTGCCCTGATCGGCGATGGCCTGGCCACCACCCTCGCGGGTGGTTTCGGTGGTTCCGGTACCACCACCTACGCCGAGAACATCGGGGTGATGGCGGCAACCAAGGTGTATTCCACCGCCGCCTACTGGGTGGCTGCGATCACCGCCATCGCCTTGGCCTTCATCCCGAAGTTCGGTGCCCTGATCTTCACCATCCCCACCGGCGTGCTCGGCGGGGCCACCATCGTGCTCTACGGTCTGATCGGCCTGCTGGGGGTGCGCATCTGGATGGATGCCAAGGTCGATTTCAACAACCCGGTGAACCTCACCGCCGCGGCAGTCGCCCTGATCGCGGGTATCGGCAACCTGACTCTGACAGTGTTCGGGGTCACCCTGGAGGGCATCGCCTGGGGCTCAGTCGGCATCATCATCGGCTACCCGATTCTCAAGTGGCTCTACACCCATGTCGGAGAGGGCCGTCAGGCCAGCTACTGAAACCCTGCGTGAACATCTTCCCCGGACCCCTGGCAGGGCCGGGGATTTCTGCTGTGCCCCCAGGGGGGCGTCGATAAGCGCCGGAGTCAGGGGGTATCGAGTTCGCGCTCGATCATCCCCGCGATCTGGGCGACCGCCTCCCCGCTTTCGGAGGACACCAGCACTTCCTCACCGTGCTCAGCCCCCAGAGCCATGATCATCAGCGAGGAATCAGCCTCGGTGCGCTCTGCGGTGGGGTCACCGACCAACTCGAGGAAGACCTCCTCATCGAAGGTGGCGGCCGCCTCCGCCACCAGCGCAGCCGGCCGGGCATGCAGGCCGGCCTTGGAACCAACGGTCACAGTCTTGGAAAACACCGGGGCAATCCTTTTCCTTGAGGGGCAGAGGTCAAAAAGGGCGGCACCGCAAGGGGGGCACCACCGGGGAGACACCCAACTTATCCTAGAGCGGGAACCGGCACCCTGCCACGAACCGTCCGACTCGGCCAGAGACGTTTGATCAGGATCACCGTCAATGCGCCCACCAGGGAACCCACCCCCACCGCGAAGAGGAACGCCCACCAGGGGTCGATTGCGAAGAGCACCAGCACCCCGCCATGCGGTGCCTGGGAACCCACCCCCAGAGCCATACACAGGCCACCGGCGACCGCTCCGCCCAGTGACACCGAGGGGATCACCCGCAGCGGATCCGAAGCTGCGAAAGGAATCGCCCCCTCGGTGATGAAACTCAGGCCCAGCACCCAGGCTGATTTCCCGTTCTCCCGATCCACGGCGGTAAACAGATGCCGCTGCAGCAGGGTGGCGAGAGACATCGCGATGGGGGGAACCATACCGCCGGCCATCACCGCGGCCATCACCGTGGTGGAAGCCGGATCACCGGTGGAGAGCCCGGCGGTGGCGAAGAGAAAAGCCGCCTTATTCAGCGGTCCACCCAGATCCACACACATCATCAGGCCCAGTAGAGCACCGAAAACCAACGCCGAGGAACCATCCAACAACCCCAGCCAGTTGTTCAACATGTCCATCACATGACCCAGGGGGCGGCCCAGCAGCAGAAACATCGCCAACCCCACCGCGAGGGTACCGATGAGCGGGATGATCACCACCGGCATCAGGGACACCACCAACCGGGGTGGCTTCCACGCCCCGAGCATGGCAGCCACCACACCCGCCAGAATTCCGGTAACCAGAGCCCCGATGAAACCTGCCCCGACATAGAGGGAGACGGCACCCCCGACAAAACCTGGGGCGATGCCGGGTCTGCCCGCCAGACCGAAAGCGATGAAACCCGAGAGCGCAGGAACAATCAGCTGCATTGCGAAAGATCCGGTGCCGTAAAGGATCGCACCCAGATACACCGGCCACCCCGAACGCTCCCGGAAATCCATCTGCCCATCCTGGAGAAAAGGATCCATCAGGTTGATGGGTGATTGATTGGCTATCATCTGAGGCCAGATGTTCGGGATCTGGGGGCCGGCGAGCAACAACCCCAAGGCGATCAGGAGACCACCGGCGGCGACGAATGGCACCATATAAGCCACCCCGGTCATCATCGCCTGTCGTACCCGACGGCCCCAGCCCAACAGGAAACTGGCCGGACCCTCCCGGAAGGAAAGAGACCTTTCCCTGGTGGAATCCACCTCAACAGCATTTCCCCCGGCATTGTCCCCGGCGGGCACCCTGGAAGTGTTCGGGTTCTCGAAGGCCGCGATCGCCTCCTCCAGCACCACCTCCGGCTCATTGATCACCCGCCGCACCCCACATTCGATGAAGGGCTTACCGGCGAAACGTTCCCGACCAACCACCGCGATATCAGCCGCGAAGATCACCACCTCGGCCCGGCTGACCACCGCCGGATCCAACTGCACCGGGGAAGCGGAACCCTGTGACTCCACCATCAGCCGCACATCGGGACGCGCGGCAGCAGTCTGCAGCAACCGGTCCGCAGCCATATAGGTCTGGGCGATACCGGTGGGACAGGCCGTGACGGCCAACACCTTCAGCGCAGACTCATCGGCATCGGTGGGGCGTGGCAGAACCGCCGCCGGTTTAGGGCGGGCGGTGACGACCCCCTGGGGAATACCCGGGGAGGTGACCTCAGCCGTGGTCTTCTCCGCCGTCCACCCTTCAGCCACCGGTTGGCTGGCCCCGGGAACACCCCCGGCGACCTCCGGCACAGTGTCACCTGGGGGAGAGATGACCTGGTTGATCACCGCCACAGCAGTGTCAGCATCAGCAGCGCTGCGCAGCGATTCCAGGAAAGCCGGACGCAACAACGCACGAGCCAGCTTGGAGAGCAACCTCAGGTGAAATTTTCCGGCAGCGGTGGGAACCGCAATCAAAAACACCAGATCGGCCGCCCCATCCGGACCGCCGAAATCCACCGGCCGGGACAACCGGGCAAACACCAGCGAAGGGGTGCTAACCGCATCGCTGCGGGCATGAGGGATGGCGACCCGCCCCGCAAAACCGGTGGGGGACTTCCCCTCCCGGGCGAGAACCGCGGCGCTCAACACAGCCGCCGAAGAAACCCGCCCCTCAACCTCCAGCAACTGCGAGAGTTCCGAGATCACCGACGCTGAGGAATCCCCCAGCGCGGCATCCAATAACACCAGACCAGTAGGAAGGATAGACTCTGACTTCGAATTCACCACCCCATTAAAGCTGGGAAAACAAAATTTCGGGAGTGGTGTACCTCCGTTAGGGAAAGTTCAGGGGTATCTGAGGGTGATCCCTTCTCAGGGCAGGCGGGTAACGGTCACTCTCGTAGGTTGCAGATGCCCCGGGGAAGGCATGACCGTACCGGGCAGCTCCACCGCCGCCCGACCATAGGCCACCGCCTGGCCCAGACACTGTTCCGGGGACATCCCGCGGACACGGCCCAGCAGATAACCACCCAAGAGTGCGTCCCCGGCACCCACCGTGGAAACCGGGCGCATCTCAGGCCCGGTGGCATACCAGAGCCCTTCCGGACACAACAGCAGCGCACCCGCCGGACCCAGGGTGACCAGCACCTCAGGGATGCCCTGCTCATTCAACTGCCGGGCGGCACGGATCACCGGCGCCAGATTTCCCTGCTCCGCCTGCTGCTCCCAATGCCGACCATCAGTGCCCAATAACTGCCCCAGCTCCAGGGCATTGGGTTTGATCAGATCAGGGGCGGCATCAGCCACATTAGCCACCACCTCGCGGAGTGGCCCCTCAGAGGTGTCGACCACGATCTTCAACTCCGGACGCAGAGAACGCACCGTCCGGATCAGCTGGGAATACCAGTCCACCGGCACCCCCGGCGGCAGGGACCCGGCCATCACCAACCACTGAGCCTGGCAGGAATGGTTGAGCAGCTTCTCCGTCAGCTCAATCTGGGCCCGGGCACTCAAGGTCGCGCCGGGGCCGTTGAGTTTGGTGGTGGTGCCATCAGGTTCGGTGACGGTGGTGTTGATCCGTACCAGTTCCTCAATCTCCACCCGGGAGAAGGGAAGCCCACTCCGGTTGATCAGCGGTAGGAGGGGATCATCGGCGCGGGCGGGAAGAATTGCCAGGGTGGGGTGTCCTGCCAGGTGGAGGGAATGGGCGACATTGATGCCCTTCCCACCGGGGGCCCGACGGCTGGCGACCAGACGCTGCACCTCCCCGCGCTGTAGTGGAGCGGAGAGTTCCAGGGATCGGTCGATGCTCGGGTTGGGGGTGAAGGTCAGGATCATGACGGTCTCCCGGAGAGTGAGTGGGTGTTGACTGAGCTGGATCCGGGGAGAGGCATCAGTGCGGATCAATGGCATTTTCCTTCGTTACTTGCCTGACAAGCGGAAGGCATACGGCAGTGATCGGCGCTGACCGCGACTACTATCCGGAGCATGGAGCCCAATCCCCGAAATAGTGTGGACCTTAATCCCTCAGGTATTAAAGTTCAGGGTACCGCCTGTGTATCCGGGATCGTCTACGGCCCCGTCCGCTGGGCCCATCACCGGCCCGACCTGCCGGTATCCGGGGAACTGATTCCCGAGGATGAACGGCAGACCGAATACGAGCGTCTTTTGGCCGCTGTCGATACCGTCGCCAGGCGCTTCAGAGAGCGTGCCGACGCCACGGGGGGAGAGGCCGCTGAGGTGCTGCGCGCCAATGCGGTGATGGCGGCGGATCCCGCCTGGTCAAAGAACGCGAAGAAGGCGATCAGCGCCGGTCACCCTGCGGATGTGGCGGCAGTCCGGGCAACTGCGAAGTTCAGCGGCATGTTTGCCTCCCTGGGTGGGGTGATGGCTGAGCGGATCACCGATCTGGAGGATCTTCGGGACCGCATTATCGCGGAGATCCGAGGCGAGCCGGAACCCGGTCTGCCTTCAATTTCGGAGCCGGTGGTGCTCCTGGCCGAGGATCTCTCTCCAGCGGATACGGCAACCCTGGAACCTGCCAAGGTACTGGCCCTAGTGACGATGCGGGGTGGGAAAACCAGCCATACCGCGATCATCGCCCGGCAGCTGGGGTTGCCCTGCATCGTCGGTGCGGGCAGGGAATTGTCCCGCTTCCAGGACGGCACCACAGTGCTTGTCGACGCCGATCAGGGGGTCCTGCACAGTGGGGTGGACCCCGAGGCCGCCCGGGCAGCGATGAGCGCCGCTGCTGAGCACACCCGGAGAATCACCCGGTGGGAAGGCCCCGCCCACACCACTGACGGTCACCGAATCAAACTTCTGGCCAGTGTGACCTCTGTGGCTTCGGCCCAGCAGGCGGCAGCCACCCAGGCTGAGGGGATCGGACTCTTCCGGACCGAGATCCCCTTCCTCAAGGCCCGCCGGGAACCCACGGTGGTGGAGCAGTCGCAGATCTATGCGGAAGTTTTGGCGGCCTTCCCTGGCCGGAAGGTGGTGTTCCGCACCTTTGATGCCGGTTCCGATAAACCCCTCGCCTTCCTGGATATGGCGGGGGAGGATAATCCCGCCCTGGGGGTCCGTGGCCTGAGAGTGGCTGAGGGGCATCCTTCTCAGCTGCAGAATCAATTAGATGCGATTTCCCTCGCTAGTGCAGAGAGCGGGGGACAGGTATCGGTGATGGCGCCGATGCTCACCACTGTCACAGAGGCGGAAAATTTCGCGATCCTCTGCCGAGAGCGGGGACTTTCCCCCGGGGCGATGATTGAGGTCCCGGCGGCAGCACTGATGGCGGATCTGATTCTGCCCCACCTGGATTTTGTTTCCATCGGCACCAATGACCTCACCCAGTATGTGATGGCAGCGGATCGGATGTCCCCAGAACTGGCAGAGCTGGCTGATCCCTGGCAACCTGCGGTACTGAGACTGATCCGGCATACCTGCCGGGAGGGGCAACGACTCGGCACCCCGGTGGGGGTGTGTGGGGAATCCGCAGCGGATACCTTATTGGCCTGCGTCCTGGCGGGGATGGGGGTCAGTTCCCTTTCCCCGGCGGCCGGGGCGCTTTCTGCGGTGGGGGAGCAGCTTTCCAGGGTCAGCATGGCGGCTTGCCAACGAGCAGCGGAAGCGGTGGTGCAGGCTGCAACGGCGCAGCAGGCCCGCGAGGTGGCGGCCCATCTGCTTGATGTCCCCGGGGCTCGATGATGTGTGGCCAGCGAGCGGAAGCCCCGCGCGGCTAACCGCCTGAAAGGCAGGGCTGGCCCGGGGCTCTTGAACAACCACAGGGGCGCCGGACTAAGCGGGGATCAGCTCAGTGAGCGATGATCACGTCAATCTCACGTTCCCGCAGGGCTTCGATGAAGGTTTCCGGAGCGCCCTCATCGGTGATCACCACGTCAATGTCATTGATGCCGGCGAAGCTGACCAGGTAGTCATTGCCCAGCTTCGTGGAGTCGCAGAGGACCACCACCTTGTGGGCATTGGTGACCATGGCTGCCTTGATGGCAGCTTCCTGAGGGTCTGCGGTGGAGAGACCATGATCCAGGGTCAGGGCATTAGTGCCGATGAAGGCGACATCGCCGCGCATCAGCGCCAAGGTGCGCAATGCGGTGTCACCCACCACGGCTTGCGTGATCGCCCGAACGCTGCCACCGAGCAGCTGCACCTCGGTCAGGCCTGCGTTGGCAAGGTTCAGGGCAGTGACCAGGCTATTGGTCACGATCGACCATTCCCGGGCGCGGGGTTGTTCGGTGATGAGGTTGGCCAGTGCCGTGACGGAGGTGCCGGCATCCAGGAAGATGCTGCCACCGACGGCGGGAAGCTGATCCAGTGCAGTGCGGGCGATCGCAGACTTTGCTGCGGAAGCGGAACGGAATCGGGTGTCCAGGCTGAATTCGGTGGTCTGGAAAGTCTGGCTGGCCACTGCCCCGCCGTGGACGCGGTGGACGATCCCCTCGCGATCAAGCACAGCCAGGTCACGACGGATAGTTTCGGCGGTTACTTCGAAGCGTTCTGCCAATTCGGTGACGTTGACACGCCCTTCAACAGCGGTCAACGAAGCGATCTGGCGACGGCGTTCCTCAGCGTACATCCAACTTCCTCGGTCCTTTAGGTCACACGGGCTTGAATCGATCCATTAGTTTCCGATTCTCCCACTTTCACCGGCAGTAGCAGGGGACCTGGCTCCGTCGCACCCCTCTCCGGGGTGAGGATAAACCTGGGCCCGGCACAAAAAATCATCTCTGAGCTGGTTAAATATCTAATTGGAAAATTTTTGGGTGGCAGACTCATGCGGGCATTTTCAGATGCCATCCGGGGGTGGGAAAGGGGATTGCCGACCCCTTGCTGGGGTCGCCCTAAAGCTTGCGCATCACCGAAACCACCTTGCCCATGATTTCGGCGTCATTGCCGGGGATCGGGGAGAAGGCGTCATTGTGGGGCAACAGCCAGACTCCGGTGGAGTCCTTGTGGAACTCCTTGACGGTGGCCTCGCCCTCGATGAGGGCTGCCACGAACTCCCCTTGTTCAGCCACCGGCTGGGAACGGACGACCACCCAGTCGCCGTCAAGGATGCCGGCATCGCGCATGGATTCCCCCACGACCTGGAGCATGTAGAGCTCACCTTCGCCGACGATCTCCACGGGTAACGGGAAATAGTCCGAGACATTTTGCTCGGCGAGGATCGGGTTGCCTGCCGCAATTGAACCGACCACCGGGATGTAGCTGGCGGAGCTGGCGTTGGCGGGGATCTCAGAGTCTGCTGTGGCCTTGGCGGATCTGTTGTTCCTGGGAATTTCGGTGCCGGGGAGATGGCGGACATCCACCGCACGTGGCTTGTTGGGGTCACGGCGCAGGTAGCCCTTCTTCTCCAGCTCCTTGAGCTGGTAGGCGACCGAGGAAGTGGACTGCAGGCCGGCGGCATCACCGATTTCCCGGATGCTCGGCGGGTAACCCCGCAGGACCACCGCATCCTGGATCACCTGAAGGATCCGGCGCTGACGGTCGGAGAGGTCCACCATCGGGTTCTTGCCGCTGGCGGCGGTCTTCGAAGATGTTGCCTTGGCTCTGGCGCGGGCCATGTCGAAAGCTCCTTAGGTTTGGACCTGCGATGGTCCGTGGTCGGCCGTTTCAGCTGGGGTACCTCGTGGCTACGAGGTGGGGTGTTCGAATCAGTTGGCCTTGATCTGGGCGAACGCTGCCCCATCTGCATTCGAATTTAACACGAATGTTCGAGAAAGGGGAGTCTTATTCTGGACAAGTGTTCGAGAGCGTGTTATAAATCGAACAGAAAAATGTATTCGAACACCTGAACTAAAGTTGTGGTGAAGTGGTGGGGCGGGTGCCTAAGATTTCCCATGAACGAAAGGATCCGATGATGAGCATCTCCCTTAACCGTGTTCAAACAGCGAAAATGAGCCCTTCCCTCAGCTCGGGAATTGTTCCTGCTGCAGCCGTGTGGGAGCCGAAAGAGGGGGTTCCGCACCTTTCGTCCGGGGTTGGGGTGCGGCGCCTTTCCCGCCAAAATCGAACAGGAGAACTAATCCCAGGTGAGCAGGTTTCCAAAAACCGGGACAAGCTCCCCAAGGTCCTGCAACTGGGGGAGGCCGCCCAGGCATACCTTGCGGGAGTGGCTTTCGGACTATTGCTGGTTCTCGGCCTGTTGTTGGGTGCCAGCCTGGAGGAACCGATGCCGACTTCGACCTTGCCGATCAGTGAAAGGTCGGTCTCGCTCGGTTGATCTGCACAGGGGTACGCTATGAAGTTGGTGCGTGCCAACCGCTTCCGCCCCGGCCGTCCTTGTAGAGAGGTTCTGAAACTCCCGTGTACTGCCCCTTCTGTCACCACGATCATTCCCGGGTGATCGACTCCCGCGTCATTGAGGCGGGTTCCGCCATCCGACGTCGCCGGGAGTGCAGCTCCTGCAAGGGTAGATTCACCACCATTGAAAAAGCTGTGCTGCTGGTGATCAAGCGTAATGGTGTCACCGAACCCTTCAGCCGCGACAAGGTCATCACCGGAGTTCGTCGTGCCTGCCAAGGTCGCGATGTCTCCGATGACGCCCTTAAACGGTTGGCACAGGAGGTTGAGGAGTCCGTCCGCGGGCACGGTAGTTCCCAGGTGCATGCTAATGAGATCGGCCTAGCCATCCTGGAACCGCTACGGGAGCTGGATGAAGTTGCCTACCTTCGTTTCGCTTCGGTCTACAAGTCTTTCGAGAGTGCCGAGGATTTCGAGTCTGAGATCCGGCTGATGCGCCGCCGCTCCCGCACCCAGCCCTGAGTCGGAGTGTTAACCCGAGGCTGCGCACGAGTTCATGGTCACTCCTGAGGACACTGCCGAAAAGTTGGGTGGGGAGCCGTGAAGCCTCAGTTTTTCATCATCCCGATGGCTGCTGTGTGTCGACGTTCGCGGGCCGTCTCGAACTGCGCTCGTCAAGTTTTTGAGACAGCTTGATTGATTTTTCTTCTTACGCTGCTGCTAATCCATACTGCTGTTGATACGAGGCCAAAGCATTCGCCGGCGACAGTCCCTGGTTATTACTGTGAGGCCGGCGCCGGTTGTACCATCCCTCGATATAGTCCATCACCGCGGTCCGGGCTGACAGGTGATTCTTAAAGTCATAATGGCGATACATTTCGGTCTTTAGGTGAGAGAAGAAATTCTCCGCCACTGCGTTATCCCAGCACACCCCGGTCACTCCCATCGACTGGGTGATCTTATTGCCGGCACACCACGTCTGAAATTCCCCGGAGGTGTATTGAGATCCTCTATCCGAGTGAAAAATTGCACCCTCGGGATGAAGACGCCCATGATCACGGGCCATGGCCAACGCATTGGTAATCAATGGTGTGCGCATGTTTGAATCCATCGACCATCCCACCACCATTCGCGTGGCCAAATCGATCACAGTGGCCAGATATAGCCACCCTGAGCCAGTCTTTAGGTAGGTGATGTCACCAACGAGCCTGGTCCCAGGCACGGTAGCGATAAAGTCTCGTTTCCCGTGGCTGTCGATCATATGATTTTTAATATGCTCAGTCCGGGCTGCTGGGTCGTTGACCGTGGTGTTCTTCCAGGCACGCATCGCCCCTGGCACGCAGTCCTAATTCGTTCATAATTGCCCCCACGGTCCCAATGGACACTTTGACACCCCGTTGGTTGAGCAACGTGGTCAGCTGATCCCTGCCAGCCATGTGGTTACTGGTTTCAAACTCCTGGGCGACCTCGTCCTTGAGCTTCACATGCCTTGTGGCTGTGGGAGTCAGGCCCCCAGGCTTAGCCCAGCGGTAATACGATGCCCGGGATACACCCAACTTCCTGCACATCCAGGTAATAGGAAAGACGGCCTTCTCCTGCTCGATGAACGCATAGAAATCTTCTACAGGTGCTTCGCGGCAAAGAAGGCGCTGGCTTTTCCCAAGAACTCATTTTCTCGTTTCAACGCAGCGTTTTCTGCCTGCAGGGCCTTGTATTTCGCCCATTCAACTGGGCCTGGTTCATCCACACCAGCATCAGGGTGTTCAGTCTTCCAGGCTCTCACCCACGCACCCAGTGTTCCTTCTTTGATGCCTAACTCGGTGGCCACTTCTTTGATGGAGCACCCAGATGACACGACGAGTTGCACAGCTCCTGCTTTGAACTCTTCGGTGAAGATGCGGCGATTCGACATGGCACTAATTCTCCTAGACCCTGTCTCAAATCACCATACGGGCGCAGTGGATCTGTTGCGGTTGGCGTGGCAGAACACCGAGACCATCATCGAGGCACTTACCACCTTGGTGGGCAGGTATCCGGGTAAGAAGATTACCGTGGTGTGGGATAACGCGAGGTGGCACAGGTCAAAGAAGCTCCGCGAGCACCTGGGCGAAGGCACTGCGTTGGCTAACGTGCACCTGGTGTGGTTGCCACCGTATGCCCCGGATCATAATCCGATTGAGAAGGTGTGGAATGAGGCGAAAGCAGCGATCAGTAACCATCAGCGATTAGTCTTCGAGGACACCTGTATCGGGTTTGAGACGTTTATTGCGTCATTGACTTTTTCCTACCAGATCTGAGCTGGTGGGTGAAGCTTTTGTTTTGAGAGAGCTATAGCTTTTAAGGAGGGTGATTTCCTCGCTGGTAAGGGCAATCTTGAGGGATGCGACCATAGGTGAAAAGTCAACAACCCCGGTGGGGTGGATCAGTGGTCAAACACGCGCATCAGGAAGCTTTTGTTTTGAGAGAGCTATACGATGGCGAGCAAGGCAGACATCGCGTGTTACCTCGCGATCGCAGGCATGGCGCTCGGAACTATCGGCTTTATCGTGGCCACGGCAGGAACTGCCGCAGCATTCGATTTTGCTGGCACGAGTTATGTTGTCTCCGTGGGAGGAGTGGTCTTTGGCTGCGAATAGAGAAGAGGGTTAAAAGGTGGGAAGTAAAAAAGAAGCTGAGGGATCAGACCGCTCTGGTACAGCTTTGCTCAAAGCAGGTTTGTTTATCTCAACCGCTGGCCTGATCCTGTTGGTTGTCCGTCTTATGCTGGGGGACACCACGACCTTTGGTCTCCTTTCTAATGCACTGATCATCATTTCCGGAGTTGTCATTGCATGGAAATCGCTGCGCCGTGTCGTGCAAAAAAGTCAATAGCCGGTTAGTGAGAACGCGGCAATAGTTAAGCCCGGATCCACCGATGCAGTCCGGTCGGTAACGGCGTGGGAATAAGGGAAATGCCCTTCTGAACTGGGATAATACGACTTTTCTAAGGTCCGTATCCCCAATCCAGGAGGGCATCTCGTAGGTGCAAGTATCTTATACCCCCAAAACCTGTCAGTCGTCATTCGTCGACCCCCACCTCGTGTCGACCACCAGGCTGGTCCCGATCATGCGACTAGCCGATGATGCGAGCCTGCGCACGTTGTTTCAAGACCTGCTGAGTGTGCCCAGCGACAAAGGCGCGAATGCTGGTACCAAGATCGCCACCCTTGTCGCGGGCATGATCGCCGGTGCTGACTCGATCGATGACATGGATCAGCTCACTCTCCGGCGGCATGAGCAGACTCTTCACGCGGATGTGCGCCCCCTCAACACTGGGCTCGTTTCTGCGGTCGTTTACGTTCGGCCACATCCGCCAACTCGACGCGGTGGCTGCCCGGTTCCTGGCGGGTCTGACCGAACAGTGCATAAGCACTGGTCCTTACCGGTACTTCTACCAGTTATTATGCGACACCATCTATCGAGGTCCACGGCCATGCCACACGAGGCTCCGGCTTCGGATACTCAGGGGTCCGCGGACTCAACGCGCTGTTGGCCACAGTGTCCACGAAGGACTGCGCCCCGGTGGTCATGGCCCAGCAGCTGCGGAAAGGATCGTGTGGATCCCCATGCGGGGCCGGGCGTCTGATCGCTGATGCGGTGGACACCACCAGACGACTATCCGACCTGACGGACCGAAAGCTCCTGGTCCGGGCGTATTCCGCACGCTACGTGCACCCCAGTATCGGGCCCGAGTTCAAGCGCGACGCTGTCGCGCTCTACGAGAACTCCCCAGGTGCCTCGCTCAAGACCATCGCCGTGGACCTCGGCATCAACCGCGCCACCCTGCATAATTGGTTAAAGGAATATGGCACCGGGGCCCGCACCAAGATCAGCTCTCAAAGTTCACCCTCGCCGGCCTCAATAACTGAAGCTGAGCGGATCAGACAGCTGGAACGGGAAAACGCCCGCCTTCGGGAAGAGCGCGATATCCTGCGAAAGGCGGCCAAGTATTTTCCCGGCAAGAGACGAGACTTGTGACCGCTCTTCCGGTTCGTTGATGACACCCAGAAGAACCATTCGGTTAAGCGGATATGCGAGGTCCTGAAACTCAACAGGTCCTCGTATTACACATGGAAAAACAGCAGCTCAGTCCGGAGAAAACGACTTATATCCGACGCCATCCTCGGTGCCCGGGTCAAGACGGTCTTCACCGCCGAAAAGGGTTGTTATGGGGCCAAACGGATCACGGCTGAACTCAAAGACCAGGTTGATCAGGCCCCTGTGAACCACAAGCGCGTCGCACGAGTGATGCGGTCATTGGAGCTGTTCGGGTATTCGAAGAAACGCAAGGTCATCACCACCGTGTCGGACAAAACCAAGACAGTGTTCCCTGATCTCGTGGGCCGAAAATTCACCGCCGACAAACCGAATCAGGTGTACGTCGGCGACATCATGTACCTGCCGATCGCTGATGGGTCGAATATGTACCTGGCCACGGTCATTGACTGTTATTCTTAGCAAGGTTGGTGGGCTTTATCTATCGCAGACCACATGCGTACCTCCCTGGTGCAGGACGCGCTAAAAATGGCTAAGGGCCAGCGTGGAAACCTCACGGGTGCAATTTTCCACTCCGATCACGGCAGCGTTTATACCTCTCATGCGTTCCAGGACACCTGTAAGGACCTGGGGATCGAGGGCAGTCGATGGGATCCATTGGCGCCAGTGCTGGCAATGCGCTCGCGGAGTCTTTCAATGCCGCGCTGAAGCGGGAAGTTCTCCAGGATTCCAAAACGTTTAAGAATCAATTGCTCTGCCGGAGGGACGTGTTCCGCTGGTGTACGTAGTTCACAACACGGTGCGTCGGCATTCCTGGTGTAGATATCTCGCTCCTGCGGTGTTTGAGGAGCGTGGTTCTGTTATCCTGAGATCTGCTTCCTGCTTAAAACCCAGCGTCTACTATCCGGGGGTCGGGCCCTTGGAGTCCTACACCCGGTTCGTGGACAAGAGAGTTTCCTCACTGCCGGGGATTCAGCGGATCAACTCCACGCTGGTGACCAAGAACATCGTCATCGACCGCGCTTACCCGACCGACTAATTTTTCTTTGCCACCTGTCCTCGCAGGACTGTATCCTCCCAGCGTCGCGACAGCACCCCTCCTGAGTGTGTGGAAAAACCCCTGGGGCAGATGGAAAATCTGCCCCAGGGGTTGAGCCCTTTAAGCTCCACCCTTATTGGAGCTTGTCGATAGCCTTCTGGATACGGCGTTCAGATACCGGTTGGGCGGTACCTAAGCGTTGGGCGAAGAGACTGACCCGCAGTTCCTCGATCAACCAGCGGATATCCTTGACATCGCGCATCTTTTCCCGACCCCGGGGAAGCTTCTGAAGTTTCCGGTTCAGGTAGTCATTGATGCCGTCGATGATGTCCTGCCGGTCGGCATCCTTGTCCGGATCCCGCGGCATCTCCTCCAACCGGATCTGCATTGCCTGCAGATAACGGGGGAGGTGGCGCAGGTGTGACACCCCGTGCACGCTGATCGCCTGCGGGGGGAGCAGGAAACTCAACTGGGCCTTCATGTCCTCAATGGCCTCGCCGGTCCATTCCTGCAGTTCCTGCCGGAGGTTGGCATAGTTGACCAGTCCTGGTGCCAGTGCGACGATGGTTCGTCGGACTTCCCCAGGTACTTCAGGAGCAACCTTGCCCTTCAGTTGCTGGAAGCGCTCCGGATCGCGCACCGGACCACCATGGCGCAGCATGCCGTCCCGGATGGCGGCGATGCGGGCATCTTCAACCAACCCATCCGGGCCACCGTGCGGATAGTTGTCCACCGCGACGCGCTGCTGCAATGACAGCCCCTTGGTCATCTGCCTGGGGTTGACGCTGATCTCGCGCATCAACAGGGTCAGGGTGGCGGTCATCATGGAGGCATCTGCCTGCGCCTTGGTGGGCATGACTTTGACCGCGACACCCTCCGGAGTGGCCACCAGCGAAGGGTATGTGGTGACTTCATGCCCGTCGATCTTGGTGGTGACCTCCGGAGCGAGCACGCCGAGGGAATCCTGGGTCCATTCCTTGGCACTGGCGGTCTCTGCCTGGCGGCTGGCCTTGGACAGTGAGGAACGGATCTGGCCGGCCCGACGTTCCCGTAGGGCCGCGAGGTTTTTGTCGGTATCGGTGATTTTTCCGCGTTTATCGACGGCCGCGTAGGTCATGCGCAGATGTGGGGGCAGCGTAGTGGGCCGGAAATCCTCAGTGTTGATGCCGGTGCCACCGAGACCACGCAGTGCGGTGGCAAGCTGCTCCGTCACCGGGCTGAGGTAGGGACGCAGCACCGGCAGTGCCCGGGAGGCGAACTCCGGTGCCGGCACCACGGTGCGTCGCAATGCCTTGGGTAGGGAGCGGATCAACTCGGTCAGCAGCTCCTCCCGCAGACCCGGTACCAGCCAATCGAAACCCTCAGTGTCCATGCCTGCCAGCATCGGCACCGGGATCTCCACGGTCACGCCATCCTGGGGATGTCCGGGTTCGAAACGGTAGGAGAGGGGATAGTCGATATCACCCTTGCGCCAGGTGTCGGGGAAAGCTTCCTCGGTGGCATCCTCGGCATCCCCTCCGATCAGGGCTGCCGGATCAAAGTCCAGCAGGTTGGGGTTCTGCCGACTCTCCTTCTTCCACCAGGAATCGAAATAACCGCCGGTGGTGACGTCCGCGGGGATGCGGGTGTCATAGAAATCGAAGAGCGTATCTTCATCGGCGACAATGCCACGACGTCGCAGACGTTCCTCGATCTCAGCGGCATTTTCCAGCTTGTCCTTGTTCTCGTGGAAGAACTTGTGGTGGGTGTTCCAATCACCCTCCACCAGGGCATGCCGGATGAAAAGATCGCGGGCGGCCTCCGGATCAACCTGGTGGTAGGGCACCAGCCGGTCGGCGATGATGGTCACGCCATAAAGGGTGGATCGCTGATAGGCCATGGCTGCGGTGCGCTTGGCCGACCAGTGCGGCTCCGAGTACTGGTGTTTGAGCAGGTCGCTGGCGAGTTTCTCCACCCAGACCGGCTCAATCTTGGCGACGTCCCGGGCCCACAGCCTCGAAGTCTCCACCAGCTCGGCAGCCATGAGGAACTGCGGCGGTTTCTTCGCCAGGGAGGAGCCGGGGAAAACCATGAAGGTGGTGCCGCGGGCACCCTGGAACTCGCGGGTGTCCCCCTTGCGGACACCGATCTGGGAGAGCAGGCCGGCCAGCAGGGAACGGTGGATGGCATCCGGATCGCGTTCCCCCACCACCTCATCAGGGGCGGACCAACCCAGCTGGCGGGAGACCTCTCGGAGCTGTCGGGCCAGGTCGCGCCACTCCCGGATACGCATGTAGTGCAAGAATTCCTTCTTCATCTGCTTCCGGAAGGCATTGCCGCTCATGTCATCACGCTGGGTGAGGATATAGTCCCAGAGCTTCAGGAAGCTCATGAAGTCACTGCTGGTGTCCTTGAAACGGGCGTGCGCCTGATCTGCCTGGGCCTGGAACTCCAAGGGGCGTTCTCGCACATCCTGGATCGTCATCGCCGCGACGATGACGATCACCTCATGGAGCACCCCCAGACGCTGTGACTCCACCAGCATGCGGGCCATCCGGGGATCCACCGGGATCCGGGCCAGGTCACGGCCTACCGGGGTGAGCACCGGTTGCCCGTGGTTCTCCTTCTGCTCGATGGCGCCGAGTTCATGCAGCAGCAGGAGACCATCTCGGATGGCACGTTGCTCGGGCGGCTCAACGAAGGGAAATTCATTAATGTCACCCAGGTTCAGCGAGGCCATCTGAAGGATGACGCTGGCCAGGTTGGTGCGCAGGATTTCCGGGTCGGTGAACTCCGGCCGGGAGTTGAAGTTCTCCTCGGAGTAGAGACGGATGGCGATGCCGTCGGCGACACGACCCGAACGGCCGGAACGCTGGTTGGCGCTGGCCTGGGAGATCTCCTCGATGGGCAGTCGTTGCACCTTGGTGCGCACCGAATAGCGGGAGATTCGGGCGGTGCCGGTGTCGATGACATAGTGGATGCCCGGCACCGTCAACGAGGTTTCCGCGATATTGGTGGCCAGCACGATGCGCCTGCCGGAGTGTGGGGAGAAGACGCGGTGCTGCTCCTGGTTGGAGAGCCGGCCGAACAAGGGGGCAACCTGGACACCCCGCCAGCGGCGACCTTCGATGGCCTCCATGGCATCACGGATATCGCGCTCACCGGGGAAGAAGCAGAGAATATCCCCCTTACCCTCCTTCATCAGTTCCTCGATCGCCTCGCAGAGCCCATCAAGGGGGTCCTGATCGATGAGCTTTCCCGCAGCCTCGAATTGCAGGGGACGGTAGCGGATCTCCACCGGGTAGGTGCGGCCGGAAACCTCGATGATGGGGGCGGGATTGCCCTCGGTATCTGCGAAGTGCTCGGCGAAACGCTCCGGGTCAATTGTCGCGGAGGTGATGATCACCTTCAGGTCAGGCCGCTTGGGCAGCAGCTGCCGCAGGTAACCCAGGAGGAAGTCGATGTTGAGGGAGCGCTCATGGGCCTCATCGATGATGATGGTGTCATAGGCGTTGAGGAAGCGGTCCCGCTGCATCTCCGCCAGCAGGATACCGTCGGTCATCAGCTTCACCGCGGTGGTGGAAGAAACCCGGTCATCGAAACGGATGGCATAACCGATCGACTCCCCGATGCCCTGGCCCAGCTCATCGGCGATGCGCTCCGCGACGGTGCGGGCAGCCAGCCGGCGCGGCTGGGTGTGGCCGATGAAGCCCCGACGACCTCGGCCCAGCTCGAGGCAGATCTTCGGGATCTGGGTGGTCTTGCCGGAGCCGGTCTCACCGGCGATCACCACGACCTGGTTGTCGCGGATTGCTTCGGCGATGTCATCACGGCGGGCACTGACGGGCAGTGATTCCGGGAAGGTGATCTCGGGTACCGCGGCGTCGCGAAGCGCCACGCGGTCCCGGGCTGTGTCGATCTCGCGGCCGATCGCAGACAGCGCCTTCGGTGCGCGGGCCTTCTGGAGACGGCGGCGGAAATTGCGCTCATCGCTGAGGGAGACACCGTCGAGAAGCTCTAGGAGTTCCGGCTTGGACCGGGATTCAGGCGAAATAGTCATGTCAAACTTCAGAGTCTAGCGCTGAGCACCCAGAACCCGGCAGTCCCCAGGGGTGTTACCGGGTCTGCTGCAGCTGTTTGGGGCGGCAGGTAGGTTTGTCCGGGAGTACCTATTGCCGATTGGATGGACTGCGAAGATGACACAGCCCCCGAACCAGAACCCATACGGGGAAAACCCCGATGGGAACAACCGGGAAGAAAACCAGCGGAACCAGGATAACTCCGGATCCGCTTTTCCGCCTTACCCCTCAACACCGCACCCGGAAGATCAGCCGCAGGGCGGATATCCCGGCCAGGGAGCAGATGGCGGGGCCCTGCCTGGATACCAGGGTTATGGTGCGCAGAGCTACGGGTCGCAGCCCCAGCAGGGCTACCCGAGCTACGGCAATTATGGTCAGCCCGGCTATAACGAATACGCCCAGCAGGGTTATCCCCAGTACGGACAGCCGGGTGACCCGGAACTGGTGCGTGGCGACGGCCGAGTCGACATCATGATGGCGGTCCGTTTCGGTTTCAAGGCCACCTTCTCCAATGCATTGATCTGGCTCCTGGGCACCCTGATCTTCTTCATCGCCATCATCGCCCTTTCCATTGTGTCCTCCCTCATCGCCATCGACCCGAGCTCACCGACCGGGATCAAC
The DNA here is from genome assembly GCF_009734425.1 of Corynebacterium occultum. Classification (NCBI taxonomy): domain Bacteria; kingdom Bacillati; phylum Actinomycetota; class Actinomycetes; order Mycobacteriales; family Corynebacteriaceae; genus Corynebacterium; species Corynebacterium occultum. The sequence continues at coordinate 1,784,610 of NZ_CP046455.1, read as the reverse complement.
CCGACAATGATGGACATCTCCAGTTTCCTGATCTCCGCGGTGGCGCTCGTGATATCGGTGTTCATCTACACCGGTGCCCTCCGTCAGGTGGATAAACCGAAGATCCGGATCAGTGACTTCTGGGAGAATCTGCACTTCTGGCCGACCTTGGGGGTGGCGGTGCTCGTCGCACTCATCGGCGGTCTGATCGGCGGTGGCATCAGCGCCCTCATCATGGGACCCGGAATGATGGACCCGACCACCGTGGGCCCGGAGGAGATCGCGGGCATGTTCGGTGGACTGGCGCTGATGCTGCTGGTCATGATTCTGATCAGCCCGCTGACCTCATTCATGGTCTGGTATGCCGCGGATGGCCGCGAAGGGGTGTTCGGTGCCATCAAGTGTGGTTTCCGGGATGCCGCCCGTAACTATCTGCTGCTGCTTGCTTTCATGGTGGTCACCGGAATCCTGATCATCGTGGCTGCGGTGATCACCTTCGGCCTGGTCCTCCTGATCCTGATGCCGGTCTACATGCTGGCCCTGGCCCATATCTACCGTCAGATCGCGGGTGAGCCCTACCAGATCATCCGCTAACCTGTTCCTCCAGGAGCGGGTATAAGTAATCCCTCTGCCGCTGAACCCGATCAGGTTCAGCGGCAGAGGGATCTTTTCATTGTGGGGCCCAGGGTTTAAGCGGAGTGGGTGCTGGGGGACTCCTGGCACCTGCGCCAGTTCTGGTACAGGTGTGCCAGTCGGCGGCTTTTAATGGGCGGCGGCGGTGACGCGGGGGGTCTTTCCCAGCACATCAAGGCCAGCATCCCGCGTCTTCTCGAAGGCTGCGGTGATGATCTCGCCCATGGCCTGGAAGTCTTCGGCGCGGGAACTGGAGTTGCGGTAGACCAGTCCGATGTGACGCTCGGCGATCACATCCTTGCTGAAGGAGGCGGTGGCCAGCCCTGGGCGACGACACTCACCATCCACCGCACTCATAGGCACCAGGGTGGTTCCCAGCCCGCCGATGACCAGCTGCATGACGGTGGTCAGGCTGGCGGCACGGGTGACTGCGGAGGCGGTCTTGGAGAGATTGACATCAGCGCGGCGGCAGAGGTCGAGGATCTGGTCGTGGAGGCAGTGCCCGTCATCCAGCAGGAGCAGATCCAGATCCTGGAGGGTGTCCAGTCCCAGATCGCGGGCACCTGCCAGGGGGTGTTCGGCTGGTACGACGATGGTGAACTCCTCCCGGTAGAGCGGCAGGTCGACCATGCCATTGGCCTCGGAGGGCAGTGCCATCAGGGCGACATCGATCTGGCCGTCACGCAGCTGCTGGAGCAGGTGGCGGGTCTGGTCCTCGACGAAACGGGGTTCCAGCTCCGGGTACTCCACCTTGATGGAGGGCAGCAGCTGGGGGAGGAGGTAGGGGGCGATGGTCGGGATGACACCCAGGGTGAGGGGGCCACTGAGGGTGCCGTTGGCGCCACGGGAATGAGCGAGGAAGGCATCTGCGGCATCGAGGGTTGCCTTGGCATAGGGGAGGAGTTCCTCGCCAGCTGTGGTAACAATCACTTTTCGGGTGGAGCGCTCTATCAGCTGGACTCCCAGCCCTGTTTCGAGGGCGACCAGAGCCTGGGAAAGGGAAGGCTGGGAAATGCTGAGTTTGCTGGCAGCGGTGCCAAAATGCTTGTTTTCTGCGATGGTTACGAAGGTGCGTAACTGGGCAAGCGTCGGGCGATACTCCTTATTGTTCATGCCTATTACTATACATATAACTAAGTTGTCCTAGCTATTGACCTTTGAAGAATTCTTAGGCATAATGGAGTGGTCGCTGAAAAGCCCCTCGTGTCACCTATAACTGCTGGTGGCCGGGATTTTTTGGTGCGTCCGGCACTATTCGTCGGAAGGTGCGGTTTTGCACTGGTCTCACGTTCACTGATTTTGAGGAGATATCCATGGCAATTTTGACTGTTGGCGAGAAGTTCCCTGAGTTCCAGCTCACCGCTCTGAAGGGTGGCGATCTGCACGAGGCTAACGCTCAGAGCCCGGAAGATTACTTTGAGACTGTTTCCCTGGACAAGTACGAGGGCAAGTGGAAGATCGTCTTCTTCTACCCCAAGGACTTCACCTTTGTCTGCCCCACCGAGATCGCCGCTTTCGGCAAGCTCGATGAGGAGTTCCAGGACCGCGACACCCAGGTTCTGGGTGGCTCCGGCGACAATGAGTTCGCTCACTTCAACTGGCGTGCAACCCACCCGGAGCTGAAGGACGTTCCCTTCCCGATGTTCGCTGATGTCCGTCACGACCTGATGCGCGCCCTGGGTGTCGAGAACACCGGTGGCGTTGCAGACCGCGCAACCTTCATCATCGACCCGGATGGCATCATCCAGTTCGTTTCCGTGACCCCGGATGCCGTCGGCCGTAACGTCGACGAGGTTCTGCGTGTCCTCGATGCTCTGCAGTCTGAGGAAGTTTGTGCTTGCAACTGGCAGGCCAACGACCCGACCAAGAACATCAACAAGATGGATGTCGTCCAGGAGTCGCTCAAGTAATGTCCATCGAAAACCTTCGTTCCAACCTTCCTGAGTATGCCAAGGACCAGAAGCTGAACCTCGGTTCGCTGACCCGGTCCACCGAACTCAGCGAGCAGCAGCTCTGGGGCACCCTGCTTGCTTCCGCAGCAGCAACCCGCAATGACACCGTGCTTTCCGAGATCGCCGAAGAGGCCAAGGAGCACCTGTCCGAGGAGGCTTTCGAGTCTGCCCTCGGTGCTGCCACCGTCATGGCGATGAACAATGTCGCTTACCGCGCCAAGGGCTGGCTCGGTGATGATTTTGCACAGGTCAAGTTCGGCCTGCGCATGAACATCATCTCCAAGCCTGGCGTTGAGAAGGCGGACTTCGAACTGTGGTCCCTCGCTGTCTCCAGCATCAACGGCTGTGAGCACTGCCTGGTCGCCCACGACAAGACCGTGCGCGAAGAGGGGCTGACCAAGGAACAGGTCTGGGAATCCGTCAAGATTGCCTCTGTCGTCCAGGCCATCGCCCAGGTCGTTCAGGTTGAGGCTGCTCGCTAAGCTTGTGCTTATCGAAGCTCACTGAACTCCAGTACTTCTGATCGCCGCCACCCTTCGGGATGGCGGCTTTCTGCATTCCATCCCTTCTTGACTTGAAAATTCCTGACCCTTTTGGGAAGGACGCGAAAATCGGGTTATAGGAAAACGGGGGAGAGACTCACCTCGTGCACCGTGGCGCTTCAAAATCCACGTCCGGAACAACCACGCTGTTGCATCATCTCCGGGGAGGGGGAGCGTTCCTCCACTGGGTGGTGCGTTAAACCTCATCCACCTTGTGGGATGAGGGAAGTCCCGGGGGGTGCGCATTCCACCTACGTCGATATTTGGCAGCCATCACCTGCCCACTGCCGTCATGCAGTCCACCGCCGGCGGCATTATCGATGTCCGGGTCATTCTTTGGCCCCGGCGAGCCCGGGGGCGGCACTATAGTGAGCTGGGTGGGTCTGTCAGTTCCGGAAATTTTCTCGAACTCCCGTGCCGGTGAAGATACGGTGATGTCTGGGCTCTCTGATGTGCTGAGTTCATGATGTCCGCCACTGATAGTTCTTCAACCCGCAGCCCGCTGAAGGGATATTCAGTCTGGGCTTTTGATCCGGTCACTCTCCGGCTGGCCGCAGCAGCTCTTCCCAGGGAGATAAGCTTTCCCCAAGCTCTGCACGGAACGCTGCCCCCGGTGCTATCCCATCTGGCCCACATGGATGTCTCCCCGGAGAAAGTACTCGTCTCCATCGACACCGGTCATCTGAGCTGGCCTGAATCTCTCCATCCAGAGGCCACGGAGTTCATCGGCTACCAGGGAGAAGAACACTATGGTGTCCAGCTGGATGAGGTGGAGGTGGCGTTTATCGACGGCCGTCCGCTCACCTGCCTGCCGATGCGCACCGCCGCCGGTGATCCCCTGAACCTCTGGGTTCATGAGCTTGCTGAGGAACCCGGTGAGCAACTCGACGGTTTTGAGCTGGTCACCACCGCTCGGGGGCTGATGGAAGGGTGGTGCTCACTTTCCCTCAACGAAAGCATGGTGGTCATTCCGGCTCTCCAGATGAGTTATCACGCCGAGATCCACGGCCTGGGTGTACCCACCCAACAAAGATTCGTGATTGCCCTGGATGAGAGCGGCGCCCGGGTGATCACCGAAGTGCTCATGTGCACCGGTGTCCCGGATTTCGAGGCGCAACCTGAACCCGTGGTATTCGGGGTCTGTGGCCCCCTCATGATGTGGTTCAGCGAAAAAGGTGCTGACCTGCCCTTTACGGTGCAGGTCAGCAGCGGTGCAGCATGGCTTGAGCCGGGGCAGGAGGTTGATCTTCACGGTCTTGACACCCCGCCCTGCCAGGACATCAGTCCTTGGATGGGGCCGGAAATATCAGGCCAACGCTCCCATTAGCGCCCCCCGGTTAGCTGCTGCACAATCTGGACACAGCAGCAGCGACACTGGGGAAGCCGCCGAAGCTTTAAGTGCGGGTTTCCATAACGGATCCCCGAAATTTACCGGGATCCTTGACTCCCCGCGGAGTGACGCCCCGGAGTGACGCCCCAGGGGCGCTCCGCTAAGCCGGAATCCTCAGCTCGGTCAGATCATTGCGCTCCCCGTCATCGAGACTGATCTGCCACTGTAGGGTGCCGTTCTCCTCTTCGAGCTCGGCATCATCGAGAATCCCCTCGGGGTTCTGATCCAGCGCCTGGCGGATGGCGTCCTCGACGGTGACGGTGATGTTCTGTGCGTCGACTACCTCTTCATCCTCACGCTCCCGCTCATCTTCGCGCACGGTTCCATCAGTGTCGACCTTCAGCTCGATGAGCTCTTCGCCTGACACCAGGTCGATGTCGTAGATATCGGTGTCATCTTCCCGGTCGATCGAGATGATGATTCCACCGGAGTGCTCTGCCAGGGCAGCTGCGATTGCGTTGAACACCGGATCCTCCCCAGCCTGTTCATCGGCAGCAGTGGTGGTTGTGGTCTGTTCATCGGCGGTGGTCGGGGCCGCGGTTTCGCTTTCGGCTGGGGCTACGGTGGTGGTGGCCCCGTCTCCGGTGCCGCTTTCGTTGTCATCGGCGCAGGCGGAGAGGAACAGGCCGGCACTGAGTGCGACACCGACGGTGAGGATCTTGCGTGAGGTGATCATGGCTTAACTCCTATATGTCGAAATATCCGGCAGAAGGTGGTGTATCCCACAGTAGAGAAGTTTGCCGGAACTGGCAGGAGCCCTGATGGGGAGAGACATCCTCTGGGCAGTACCCAGCCACTCTTATCTCTCACCCCCTGGGAGACCTGGATAAGGTCTTCATCAATCTTTCCCGCACTCCCCGGTGTCTGGGTTTGTCAGCGCTGTTCCAGCTCCAGGCTGGACAATCTCACCTCTCCTGCATCATCGGAGGCATCAAGATCAACCGTGGCGATAAAGGCGAAGGAGTTGTCTCCCTCCGGATCCTTGATGATCTGCCGGGCTTTCCATTGTCGATCATTCTGCTCCAGCTGGAAATATTCCGTGCCGCGGGCCGCGGGGCCGGTGTCCAGATCGGAGTACTCATCGAAGTAGGCGTCCATGCCGGCTCCGAAATCCGGGATATCCGCTTTCTCGAGGTACTCCAGCATTTCCGCCAAGCGGTCTTCCTTCTCGAAGGCGAAGAGTTCGACAATGCGGAACATGAGATTGCGGACCATGATTTTGAAAGCCCGGGGGTTGCTGCTCAGTGCAGTCGGATCCTCCACTCCGAAAGCCAGCTCCTGGGCGAGGGCCTCCTTGGAGATCGGGGCATCAGGATCCGCCATCTGGGCCCACTCATCGACAAGGGAGGAGTCGACCTGTCGGACCACCTCACCCAACCAGACGATGATGTCCTCGAGCTCCTCATTGCGGTACTCCGGGGGCAGGGTGTGCTGGAGGGTGCGCCAGGCATCGGTGAGGTAGCGCAGCACCACACCCTCGGAACGGGCCAGCCCATAGGTGGCCACCAGGTCGGAGAAGGTCATGGCGTGCTCGATCATGTCCCGCACCACGGACTTCGGACTGATCTCGAACTCCTTGACCCAGGGGTGCCCCTCGGAAAAGGTCTCGAAGGCCTGATCCAGTTCCTCCCGCAACGGCATCGGCCAGGTGATCTCCTCCACGATGGCCATCCGCTCGGTGTAATCCACACCTTCGGCCTTCAGCGCCGCGATCTCCTCACCGCGCTCCACCTTCTGCTGGGCGATGAGCACCTGGCGGGGATCGTCCAGGATCGCCTCAAACACACTGATCACATCGAGAGTGTAGGTGTCGGACTCTTTATCCAGCAGGGACAGCGCGGCCAGGGCGAAGGGGGAGAGCGGCTGGTTCAGGGCGAAGTCACGCTGCAGATCTTCGGTCAGATGGTATTTCCGGCCCTGCGCATCGGTTCCCTCCTCGACACGCTCCACGATGCCGGCGTTGACCAGCCCCCGCAGCAGGTCGATCGTCTTGAGGATGTCCTGGTTCTGCTGGGTGCGGGTGTCATGGTTTTCGCGCAGCAACTTCTTCATGTGCTCATAACCGTCACCGGGGCGGGAGAGGACGTTGATGAGCATTGCATTCGAGACCTTGAACTGGGACTGCATGGATTCCGGTTCGGCGGTGATCAACCGTTCATAGGTTTTCTCGGTCCAGGTGGCTTCACCGGGGCGGGCTGACTTCTTGCGTAGCTTTTTGAGTTTCTTCGGATCGGCGGCCGCCCGCTGGCGCAACCGCCAATTCTCGATCTCATGCTCGGGGGCCTCGATGACCACGGTCCCGATGGTGTCATAGCCCGCACGTCCCGCACGGCCGGCAATCTGGTGGAACTCACGGGACTTCAACACCCGGGAGCGGGTGCCGTCATACTTGACCAGCCCGGTGAACAGCACCGTGCGGATCGGCACATTGATACCCACCCCGAGGGTGTCGGTGCCGCAGATGACCTTGAGCAGACCGGTCTGGGAGAGCTTCTCCACCAGGCGGCGGTACTTGGGCAACATGCCGGCATGGTGCACACCGATGCCCTTGCGGAGCAGTTTGGACAGCGTCTTGCCGAAGGTGGTGCTGAAACGGAAATCCCCGATCTCGGCGACGATCTTGGCCTTGGTGCCCTCATCGATGATCTTGATCGAGGTCATCGCCTGGGCGCGTTCAATGGCATCACGCTGCGTGAAGTGGACGATATAGATCGGCGCCTTAGCGGACTCCAGCAACTCCTCCACGGTTTCATGGACCGGGGTGTACACCCAGGAGAACTCCAGCGGAACGGGGCGCTCGGTGCCGGCCACCAGGTCGGTTGTCCGGCCGGTGCGCTCACTGAGATCCTTCTCCAAGAAGCTGGTGTCCCCCAGGGTGGCCGACATCAGCAGAAACTGCGCCTTGGGCAGCTCCAAGAGGGGAACCTGCCAGGCCCAGCCACGATCCGACTCGGAGTAGTAGTGGAATTCATCCATCACCACCTGATCGATCTTCGCCGCAGCACCGTCACGCAGGGCGATATTGGCGACGATCTCAGCGGTGGCGCAGATGATCGGGGCCGAACCGTTGACGGTGGCATCACCGGTCATCATGCCCACGGATTCCGGTCCGAAGATCTCGCAGAGGGAGAAGAACTTCTCACTCACCAGCGCCTTGATGGGTGCGGTGTAGAAGGAGCGTTGACCCCGGGCCATCGCGATGAAGTGTGCGGCATTCGCCACCATCGATTTACCCGACCCGGTCGGGGTGGCCAGGATGACATTATCACCAGCCAAAATGCCCAGGGCCGCCTCCTCCTGAGCAGGGTAGAGCGAGATGCCACGCTCCCGGGTCCAGGACAGGAATGAATCGAAGATCGACTCATCCAGCAGGGATTCAGGGACTTCCGACAGGTCAGGCAGCATCTGGGTTAGGTTCACACTTACCAAGGTAGCCGTTGCGCCGGAGCAAAGGCGACAGAACCCCGTGGGTGGTGGCGCCACCATCCGTGCCGCCACCACCCACGGGGTCTGAAGGAGGTGGGTTCAGTTAGTTTTCTTCTTCCTCCGACTTCGGATCAGCGTCCGGCTCACCCGAGGAATCGGAGGAATCTTCAGGCGCATTGTCCTCCTCATCGACGCTCTTCCACTGTTGCTCCACCTCCGGGCCTGAAACCTCAGGCCCGGCAGTAGGGGAGCCGGACTGGGGCATGGCGTCGTCAAGCCCAGCCAGGAACTGCTCGAACTGGGCACCGAGTTCCTCACCGCTGGGCATATCCTGGTCACCGGGTAGCGCTGCCTGGGGGTGATTGCGGCGGTAGCGCTCGAACTCTTCGTCATACTGCCGTTCCAGGGCATGAACGATCTGCTGGATCTCCCCGCTGTCCTCAACCTGCTCCACCAACTGGGTGGCAACGCGCCGGGCATCTGCCTCCAGCGCCAGCAGCGGTAACTGCAGGCCGGCGGTGCTAGCCACTGCCTCCAACAGCTTGAGGGTGGCATCCGGGTAAGGGGAGGCCGCCAGATAGTGCGGCACATGGGCGGTGTAACCGGCGACATTCAGTCCCCGGCGGTGCAGCTCACGCTCAATATGCAGGGAAGCGGAACCCGGAACCGTCATCTGGGTGTCGAATTTGAAGAGTTTGCCCACCAGCTCCTTGTTGTTGCCGTGGGCGGAGACCATCAGCGGGCGGGTGTGCGGCACCGTCATCGGGGCGGAGTAGAGGCAGATGGTCTGTTCCACATTGAATTTCTCCACCAGTCCCACCACCGCCTCGGTGAAGGCCTCCCAACGCAGATCCGGCTCCGGGCCAGACAGCAGCAGGAAGGACTTGCCCTCCCCATCACGCAGCACGCTCATGTTCAGGTGCAGCTTCTCCGCGGCGGAGATATGGTCAACATCAATGGTGACCGAAGGACGGCGGGAACGGTAATCGATCAGCTCATCATTATTAAAGGATGCGATGAGACGGTTGTCCAGCGCCGCCAGAAGGTGGCGCGAGCTGGCATCAACTGCGTGACCGGCATCGGCGTAACCCTGCAGGGCGATCACCAGGGTCGGCCCCTTCTGATCCTGACTCACCACCTCCGGTGACGGGTACTCCAGCTCGTACATGCGGCGAGAATTCTCCGACATGGTCATCCTCCTTATAACTTACGGTGAGTCTTGCGGCCCAGAGCTCTCCTGGGCTTCGCCGTGAAAATTACCGATCCGGGCCGAGTCGACTGCAATGAGTACGCGGCCGCTGGCCCGGTGGCTCCAAGTTGAGTTTCTTTGTATCAACTACAACAAATGTGCGGGAAGAATATTTCCGGATTCACCGGGGATATCCCTCCGCCCGCCTTTCCCGGGGTGGGAGACCTCTTCAGCGTTCTAGACATTCTAACCGAAGCAGTATCACAAGTGCGGGAGTGTCGCGCATGTCGGTCAGGGTGCGGCCTGTGGATAACTCGGTTAATCCACAGGTTCAAGCGCTTTTTATCCGGGTGGGAGGACAGCCTGGGTGAAGCCGATGATTATCAGGACCATGACATCCACACTGACGCAGTGCACACCTGCAGAACTCCTGGCCAACCTCCCCGGCATCCTCGGTTTCTTCCCTCGTGAATCCCTGGTTCTGACCACCTTCAACCAGGTCCCGAATTCCCGCCGTTACCTGCTTGGCCCGGTGATGCGACTGGACCTCGGTGACACCCAGGCACTGGAAGAGGTGGGACAGGTGCTCTCCCGTGAGGAACCCGATCTGGTCTTCGGTTTCCTCATCTCCACCGCGGAGGTCGAAGTGGTCGAGGACATGGCCCGGGACATCTTCGAGCGCAGCAACCGCGGACTCTTCGACATCAACGCCTGCTGGACCACCCGAGAGGTGCTCACCGGAGAGCCTTATCAACTGGTATTCGGCCCTGGGGAGGAGGAGCTCAGCCAGATTCTGAGGAATAATGATGACTGGCGAAATGGCCGCATCTCCCCGGTGTCCACCGCCATCGCCATGGAACCCCTGTTGCGTAACGGCCAGCTGCCCGAGCTCAACCGTGATGATGCCTTCGACTACTTCAACCGTTTCAACCCGCTTTTCGACGCCGCGGAAGCAGCCGCCCTGGAATCCTTTGCGGCCCGCCATGCCGCCGATCTCTGCGAACGCATCCAGCAGGAGGTGGAGAGCGGGGAAAGCGAAGCCCTGGGAGCCATCATCGCTGACTTCGCGCTGATCCTCGAGGAAAATGAGGAGACCGGCGCAGATGTTGAAACCCTCATGGCGACCGAGGAGCAACTGCTCACCGTCGCCATCTACCTCTCTGAGAGTCTGCTGCGTGATGCGGTGCTGGGGGTGGGGCTCAAGTACCGGCGATCCTCTCTGGCACTCGCCCTGGCGGTGGCGCGCACCTTCGGCGGCACCATTCGGGCGAATGCCCTTTCCTTCTATGCTGTGGTGGCGATAGGCGCTCAACTGTCCATGCAGGCGGTGCCGGCCCTGCTGGCTGCACAGAAGGAGGTCCCCGGGCATACTCTCAGTGCATTCCTGCTTGATGGGGCGCAGGTGGGGGCCCATGACGCCATCCTGGAGGCCACCCGCCGTGGCAGTGAGCTGGTGGCCGATAAGTATCGGGTTCCCGAGACGCTCCGGATGAAATTCACCGGGACCGATGAACCAGAGACGGATGGTGGGGAGGGACTCGCCGCCAGCTGAACAGGTCAGGGAGGGGGAGTGTCGAACCCCGGGAATCAGGGGAGAAAAACGCCCCGGAAGAATATCTCCGGGGCGTGCTGATCCCACATCATTTCAGGGCGGATTTTGGTTCAGCTACCGGACCCGGGCCGCGGAGTGGGCGCGATCCCCCAGCTCTCGGCTGAAATTCCAGGCATCCTGAACCACAGTGGCCAGGTCAGTGCGCGTGGGGTTCCAGCCCAGCTCGTGCTTGATCTTCTCGGAGGAGGCGATCAGAGTGGCCGGGTCGCCGGCACGACGTTCGGTGATCTCCGCCGGGATGGGGTGCCCGGTGACCTTGCGGCACATCTCGATCACCTCGCGAACGCTGTAGCCGTCACCGGAACCCAGGTTGTAGATCCGGTGGGTGCCCGGCTGGTTGGTCTCCAGGGCCAGGACATGGGCGTCAGCCAGGTCCCGGATGTGGATATAGTCCCGGACCGGGGTGCCGTCGGCTGTGGGCCAGTCATCCCCGAAAATGAAGATCTTCTCGCGGTGGCCCAGGGCAACCTGGAGCACCAGCGGAATCAGGTGGGTCTCGACCTCGCGGTTCTCACCGATGGAGCCATAGGCGCCGGCCACATTGAAGTAGCGCAGACTGGTGGCGCCGATCCCATGGGCATGGGCGTAGGAGGTGATGGCGTGGTCGATGGCCAGCTTGGTGGCACCGTAGGGGTTGGTGGGTGCGGTGGGCATGTCCTCGGTGATCGGCACCTGCTCCGGCTCGCCATAGGTGGCGGCGGTGGAGGAGAACACCAGGTTGGGCACCCCATTCTCACGCATGGCATCAAGCAGAGCCAGCGAACCGAGCACATTGTCCTGCCAGTAGATTTCCGGCTTGAGCACTGATTCACCGACCAGGGAACGGGCGGCAAAGTGGATCACGCCCTCAATTCCACCGCGGCCGAGGACCTCGGCCGCCTTTTCCCGGACACTACCTTCGACGAGTTCTGCCTCGGCCGGGATCGCCTCCCGGTTTCCGGTGCTGAGGTCGTCAATGATGATGACCTCATGACCGTGTTCGACGAGTACGGCGGCGCAGACGCTGCCGACATAACCAGCTCCACCGGTGACCAGGAGTTTCACGCTTTCCAACTTTCCTTAATGAATGTGCTCAGTTAGCCGAGTCAAGGCTCAGAGTAATTCGATTCGGACTGCATGGCAGAGGTCGTCGATCAGCTCGACCTCATAGCCGTTCTTGCTGATTCGGACCCGGCCGTGGTCATTGACAATATCGATAGTGGTGCCGATGCTGATGCCGGCCTGACGCAGGGCCTCGAACTGGGCCACGTCGACCTGGAGAATTTCATTGAGCTGGACGATCCTGGCGGTGACCTTTTCCCCGTTGGGCAGGTCAATTGCGCGAATGCCGGCGTCCGGGGTTTCCTTGTTGTCCAGGCCCAGACCAGCCAGACCTGGGATGGGGTTGCCGAAGGGGGAGCGGGAGGCGTCCTCGAGGACGGCGACCATGCGCTTCTCCACCTCATCGCTCATCACATGCTCCCAGCGGCAGGCTTCCTCATGGACCTGGCTGATGTCCAGGCCAAGGATATCGGTGAGGAGTCGCTCAGCGAGGCGGTGCTTGCGCATCACGGCGGTGGCCAGCTGGCGGCCCTCCTCAGTCATTTCGAGACTGCGGTCGGGACGGACCACTACCAGGCCGTCCCGCTCCATGCGGCCGACCGTCTGACTGACGGTCGGTCCGGACTGCTCCAGGCGCTCCGCGATCCGCGCGCGCAACGGCACGATGCCCTCCTCTTCGAGCTCGTATATCGTGCGCAGGTACATCTCGGTGGTATCAACCAAGTCCTTCACGTCGCGAGAACCTTTCTTCAGAATTCCGGGGACGGCCTTATGGCATGTCAAGTGTAGATCAGAATGAAAGTGGCGGGGCTTATCGGCCAGTGACGGAAGTTTGCCGATGCTGCTGCTTTCGGGATGGTTCTTCAATGGTGTCCGCATCCTGCTGGGTGCCTCCGCCGACCCACTTTCTTATAGGGTTAGATTACCTGATTCTATCAACAGATAGCGAGTATTGATTATTCCTTTAATGGGGACAATCGCGGGTAATCAGTCGTTCTCGGCTTAAAAAATGGTTATGGCCGAAATATGAATCATAACGGACATCTCCGGGTTATTTTGATGGGGTGCCATGTTCTGGCGTGTCATCCCCTCGGAAAGGTCTGATGCAGGGGGAGGGATCCGGGCCTGCGGTAGGGGAAATACTGCACGACCCCGGCATAGTGCCGGGGCCGTGCAGCAACCTCGAGGGGAAGGGCTTCCGCCTCACCTGGTTTAAATGGCGTAATCGCGGAGGCGGTCAGCGCGCTCGCCATCACGAAGCTTGCTCATGACCTCGCGCTCAATCTGGCGGACACGTTCGCGGGAGAGCCCGAAACGGCGACCGATCTGGTCCAGGGTGCGCGGCACCCCGTCGTCGAGGCCATAACGCAGTCGGATGACATCCTGCTCACGCTCCTCCAGGGTGGAGAGAACATAGCGGATATCGGAGTGCCGCAGGGAGGCAACCACAGCGGTTTCTGCATCGGTGGCCTCCGCATCCTCGATGAAATCGCCCAGAGGTGCCTCTTCGTCGGCACCGACCGGCATATCCAGGCTCACCGGGTCACGCGACTGGCGCAGCAGCATCTCAATCTTGGACTCATCAATGCCGGATTCCTCAGCCAGTTCCTCATTGGTGGCCTCACGGCCGAGATGCTGGTAGAGCTCACGCTTGATGCGGGAGAGCTTATTGACCTGCTCCACCAGGTGGACAGGCAGGCGAATGGTGCGGGACTGGTCAGCCATGCCGCGGGTGATCGCCTGACGGATCCACCAGGTAGCGTAGGTGGAGAACTTGAAGCCCTTGGCGTAGTCGAACTTCTCCATCGCACGGATCAGCCCGAGGTTTCCTTCCTGGATCAGATCCAGGAGGGGCATGCCGCGGCCGGTGTAGCGCTTGGCCAGGGAAACCACCAGACGCAGGTTCGCCTCAAGAATGTGGGCGCGGGCCTTCTTGCCTTCCTTGGCCAGGACCTTCAGGTCGCGCTTCATGGCGCGGGTCAGCTTTTGCTCGGGATCATTGAGCAGGTGGCTGGCGTAGAGCCCCACCTCAATCTGCTGGGCGAGCTCGACCTCGTCCTCAGCTGTGAGCAGAGCGGTCTTGCCTATTCCGTTCAGATACACGCGGACCAAATCCGCCGAAGGGTTGTCATTGGTCTGGCCGCGGCGACTGCCACGATCCTTCACCTCAACCTTGTCCTCTACATCGATGTCCACTGCAGACGCTTGTGTCATAGGGGCCTCCTCGGTATCGCCGGTTCTATAAGAGATAACGGCCACTGCCCGAATAAAGTTCCCGCGCTCCTGAAATGGATTTTAATGGAGGAGGGTTATCGGCCCTGAACTGGTAAAACGGTGATTCTTCGGGAAAATTCCAGGTGGATTCATGGATCTTTCGCCACTGCGTATCACTGGGCTGCGTATCACTGGCAGGAAAGTTTAATGCCGCTGCTGTTCGGGCAGGCCTGGGCAAGGGACCCCACGCTGGTCAGCAGCCCTCACTCCCAGGGATTCAGCATTCCACCAGCACTGTGAAGGGCCCTTCGTTGACGGAACTGACCTTCATCATCGCCCCGAATTTCCCCTCCGCCACCGGGATACCCCGATCCCGGAGCCCTGCCGCGATCTTCGCGATCACCGGTTCCGCCAGCTCCCCGGGGGCAGCCGCCGACCAGGAGGGGCGGCGCCCCTTCGCGGTCTGGCCATGGAGGGTGAATTGGCTTACCAACAGCACAGGGGCGCCGAGATCCTGGATGGAGCGCTCGCCCTCGAGGATGCGTAATTCGGCGATTTTACGGACCATGGTTTCCCAGGCGTCAGGGGCATCCTCCCGACCGACCCCGACCAGGGCGAGTAACCCGCCGGTATCGGGGCAATCGATGGCACCCACAGTTTCACCTTCGACGGTGGCTGCGGCGGAACTGACGCGGGTTAACACTGCCTTCATCGGCGCTACTCCTGGAGATATTCGGTTTATTCAGTGATGATCAGGTCTGCCGGTACCACCAGGCCATGGCGGACCAGATCGCCCACGGCATTGACGGCGGCGGGCAGGAGTTCTTCGCTGTCGAGTCCCTGCGCCATGGCATAGAGCTCCACGGTCTCTGCCAGGCTCAGACCCTGGGGGTGGAGGCCGGCGACGATGGCGGCAAGGTGGGAGTCCACCTCGTGGCTCCAGCGGGGTCCTTCGGTGCGGGTCAGACGCATCACTGCGGGAGTGAAACCCACCCCGGCATCGGTGTCGGGGAGGGAGATGTCCTCGCGGGCGACCCCGGGGCGCAGCTGGAAACGGGAATCCCCGAACTCCTCGGGGTTTAAGTCCCGGAGCCATTCCACCCGCGTGAAATACTCCTCGATCTCCGGGGAAAGGGGGTCAGTGAAGGACTGGGTCATTTCCTCGGCGAGGATCTCGGTGGGTTGATCACCGATGTTCTTCATGGCCACGAAGCCGAAGCCGACCCCGGTGACCCCGGCATCCGCGAAGTGCTGCAGCCAGGCTGCGGTGCGGGCATCGGATTCCGCGGATCGTGGGTCGAGGGATTCATCACGCAGCCAGGTGCCCACATAGTGGGCGGGGTCGGCCACATCGCGCTGGATCACCCAGGCGGAAACCCCGGTTTCCGGGAACCAGGAGGCCACGCGGTGGGCCCAGGACTGCTCCGAGGTATGGATCCAGGCAGCCAGGAAGTGGGCGGTGCCCCCGGTGTTGAGGTGTTCCAGGGCCTGCCCGATCACCAGGGCACTGGCCCCGTCAAGATCCAGCCCGGAGTCACGGTAGACGTGTCCGACCTCCGGCAGGCCGACCACGAAAGGCGGATTGGCGATGATCCGGTCGAAGGTTCGGCCCTGGACCGGCTCGTACCAGGGGCCCTCCAGCAGCTCTATCTCAGCCTGCTTATCGACGGCCGCGCCGAGCGTCGCCTCCGCGAAGTCCAGCGCCCGGGGGTGTAGGTCGGTGGCGGTGATGTGATCGGCGCAGTGCAGCTGCCCCAGGGCCTGCACCCCGGAGCCGGTGCCCAGGTCCAGGACGGTGCCCACCGGGGAGTCCGGGGTGGCCTGCAGCAGGGAGAGGCTGGCGGCCCCGACCCCCAGGACGTGCTCCGGCCCGGGGATGTGTTCGGTCATGGCGGCATCGGCATCGGAGAAGACCATCCGGTCCCGACCGAGGATGACATGGGGTCGGATATCCATGTCCAGACGAAGCAGATCCTGATCGGCGGTGAAGACCGCGGCGTCGATGAGCGCCTGGGTGAGTTCCGCACCGATCAGTTCCTCCAGCTGGGCGGGGGAGAGCGGATCGCGGAGGATGAAGGTGCGGATCAACTGATCAAGTCGGCCCTGCCGGCGGGTGGCGAAACGGACGGCCGCGGGCTCGCCACGGTGCATCGCCTCGGTCATCTCCGGGCCGAGGTGCGCGGCGATGGCGTCGGCGGTGAAACCTGCTTCCCGCAGCACGGGAGTCAGGCGGGCAGCCAGGGTGGTCAGTTCACTGCGCATGGTGGGGGAATTCCTTCTGGGTTTGAGGGTGGCTAAGGCTGGGAGGTGGAGGTGTCGGCCGGGGGATCCTCATCCTCATCGGCTTCGATTGTTTCAGCTTCCGGGGAGGCCTCCAGCTGCTGTTGGGCACGGGCCGCCAATTCCTCCTGGTGGGCGAGTTCCCGCAGCACCGCCGGTTTGTACACCTGGCGGCTCCGCCGGTCCAGCTTCTCCCCCTTTTCATTGGCGAGGATCACCGCCACCGCGGGCAGCGGTATCGAGATGAGGAAGAAGAAGGCGGTCAGCCACCAGTTGTGCCACCAGAAGACACTAAGAGCACAGAGCATGAACAGTGGCACGCGTGCGAGCTGGATCATCGCGTAGACCCGTTCACGATGCCTCCGGTTCTCGGCAGGGGAACGGGTAGCGGTGGTGATCAGGGCGGCTGTTCTGCGGCGGAGCCGGAAGCGTCGTCGGTGGGCAGGCTCGGCAGAAGTGGAATCCGCGGGGTCGGCCTCGTAAATGCCCTCATTCATGGCTCACACGATAGACCCGTTGTGCCTTTGAACCGAGTATTGGGGCATGATGGAGTCCGTGAGAACGACAACGAAGACCATCGAACGCCCCGAGGTACGGGATCAGAACAGTACCGACGACGACACCCCGAAGTTCTTCCACTATGTGAAGAAGAACAAGATCGTGGAGTCCGCGGTCCAGGGAAACATGGTTGTCGCCCTCTGTGGTGAGACCTTCCCGGTGACCAAACAGGCCAAGCCTGGTTCCCCGGTGTGCCCCGACTGCGAACGGATCTACAAGGGCCTGCGTAAGAAGTGAGCAAGGGACAACTTCGTGTATGGCAGCGCCAGGCCTTGACGAAGTACCTGGCGCAACGCCCCAAGGATTTCCTCGCGGTGGCGACGCCGGGTGCAGGTAAGACCACTTTCGCCCTGCGTGTGGCCACCGAATTCGTGGAGGACCGCACCGTTGACCGGATCATCGTGGTGGTGCCCACCGAGCACCTGAAGGTGCAGTGGTCTCAGGCGGCGGCCCGCGTCGGTCTTTCACTGGACCCGCATTTCACCAATGCCGACGCCATCAACCCCGCCTTCCATGGTGTGGTGGTCACCTACGCCCAGGTGTCCATGCACCCCTTCAAGCATCACGCCATCTCCACCGCCAAACGCACCCTGGTCATCCTCGATGAGGTCCACCACGGTGGTGACGCCAAGAGCTGGGGCGACGGCATCCGGGAGGCCTATAACGATGTGGAGCACCGCCTCTCACTGACTGGCACCCCCTTCCGTTCTGATGACTCGGCGATCCCCTTCGTCCGCTACGTAGAAGACGGGCAGGGGCACCTGATCAGTCAGGCTGACCACACCTACGGCTATGCCGACGCGCTTGCCGACGGCGTGGTCCGACCCGTGGTCTTCCTCGCCTACTCCGGTGAGGCCCGTTGGCGCACCAGCGCCGGTGAGGAGTTCGCCGCCCGCCTGGGGGAGCCCCTCAACGCGGAGCAGACCGCCCGGGCCTGGAAAACCGCCCTGGACCCCAAGGGGGACTGGATCCCGGCGGTGCTGCAGGCCGCCCACACCCGTCTACTGCAGCTGCGCCGCAATATGCCCGATGCCGGAGGCCTGGTGATCGCCACCGACAAAACCACCGCGCGGGCCTACGCCAAAATCCTGGAGAAACTCTCCTCGACCCCGGTGTCCGTCATCCTCTCCGATGAGCCGGGATCCTCGGAGCGTATCGACGAGTTTTCCGCCTCCACCGATGAATGGATGGTGGCGGTCCGCATGGTGTCTGAGGGAGTGGATGTCCCGCGGTTGGCGGTCGGTGTCTACGCCACCTCCGCCTCCACACCGCTCTTCTTCGCTCAGGCCATCGGCCGCTTCGTGCGGTCCCGTATGCCTGGGGAGACCGCCTCGGTGTTCCTGCCCTCGGTGCCGGTCCTGCTGGACCTGGCCGCCAAGCTGGAGACCTCCCGTGACCATGTGCTCGGCAAACCGGACCGTCCCTCCGACGGACTCGATGACGAGCTGCTGAACCTGGCCAACAAGGTGGAGAATGAACCGGAGCTGGAGAAGAGCTACGAGTCCCTCGGTGCTGAAGCCGAACTCGACTCCCTGATCTACGATGGCTCCACCTACGGCACCGCCACCTTCGCCGGCTCCGAGGAGGAAGCCGATTACCTCGGCCTGCCCGGGCTTCTCGACGCTGAGCAGATGCGTGCCCTGCTGCGTAAACGCCAGGAGGAGCAACTCGACGCCCGTGATGAGGAGCAGCGCCGCCGCCAGGAAGCAGAGGCCAAGGCCCGGAAGGAAGCCCAGAACAAGGGCAACCAGGCTGCTGCGGAACGGGTGGCCAGCCAGGAGATTCCGCAGCTGCGCAAGGAGCTCAACGCCCTGGTCTCCATTACCGCCGGCCGGAGCGGACGCCCACACGGAGCGATCCACACCGAGGCCCGTAACGCCTGTGGCGGCCCGCCCACCGCGCTGTGCTCTGCGGAGCAGCTACGCGACCGGATCGCTTACCTGCGTCGTTGGTGATCTGTTTCCACCGTTGATCTGACACCCGGCTCCCGGGATTCCCAGGGGCCGGGTTTTCTCTGGTCGGGGAGATAACAAAGGATAAAGATTTTCTTTCGGCACTGCCCCCCTGAGGGCGTGAGGCACTTAGACTCGGGGGACAAACCTGTCTGTACAAGAACATCCCCATCCCCGGATGAAAGGCGAGCACCATGACCAACCCCCAGAACCCCTATGGAAACAATGGAGAAGGCTCCGGAAACGGATCCTCCGGGCAGGGTGGTACCCCCAACTTTGACTCCTACGGCTACTCTCCCGGCGCCCCGGGCAGTCAGCAGCCCAGCTCTGGTTCAGGTCCGCAGGAAAATCCCTTCCAACAGCCAGGACAGGGTGCCCCGGGTTACCAGCCCCAACCTGAGAGTGGTCGCTGGGACGGTTACAGCCAGCCCGGCTATCAGGGCGGCTACCCCAACAGCTACCCGCAGGGTGAATATGCCCAGTCCAACCCGGAGAACGGACAGAAAAACCAGGTCGCACCCTGGGCCCTGGGAACCTCCATCGCCTCCATGGTGGTGATGTTCACCCTCATCTTCGCTTTTTTCGCGCCCCTCCTGGGGGTGGTCGGGCTGATCCTGGGCATCATTGCGGTGGTTCAGGCCCGCAAGCATCAGGGGCCGGCCCGACGGATGGCTATGAGTGTCACCTCCATAGTGCTCTCCCTGATTGCGATCATTCTTCCGCTGGCCCTGATCATCATAAGTTTCTCCTTCCTGGAAGGCTCTGGGGCCGCGGACTGCTTCATGCTGACTAATTCTGCCGAGCAGGAGGACTGCATCAACGAGGTCTTCAACCTTTAGACCCGCTGAGAACCTGATTACCTCCACTCCCGGCTGATCCTTTTCAGCGCAGGGGTTGAGTTTTCCAGGAAAGGAACTGAACTGAATGGCAGAACCCACGGCAGCGATGAGCAGAACGGCCAGTCCCCAACGCTTCCTCGCCCCTGATCTTGCCCGTGGTCTGATGCTCTTGGGTATCGCGCTGGCGAATGCGGTGCACATCTGGGTGGGGAATCCGGAGGCGGAACTGGTCACCGGTTATGGCGGGGTCTACGACAACAGCATCCTGGACAAGATCACGGTGGTGCTGGGGGCGATGTTCATCCACATGCGTGGCCTGCCCATGTTCAGCATGCTCCTGGGTTTCGGTGTCGGACTGATCATCCTGAGTCTGGAGCGCCGGGGTTTTCCGGTCGGGGAGGCGAAGCAGATGATCGCCCGCCGCTATGGGTTCCTGACACTCCTGGGTCTGCTGCACATGGTGTTTCTCTTCTACGGCGACATCATCTTCTTCTACGGTCTCGCCGCCATCGTGCTCGGATTGATGATCACCCTGCGGGACAAGACCCTGCTCTGGATCGCCGGCACCCTCTTCTCCCTCCAGGCCACCTTCTACACACTGCTGGGTGTCGTCATAATCATCTTCGCCGAGTCCGGTGGACTCTTTTCCCTCCCCACCGGCTTCGGCGATCCACAGACCTATGCGGAGAACCTGCAGCTGGGTCTCTTCTCCCTGGGGTTGGGGCTGCTGGTTTTTCCCTTCCAGCTGATGACCTTTCTGCCCTTGATGCTCCTGGGTTTCGTCGCCGCCCGCCGCGGTATCCACCGGAACACCGGTGCGCACCTGCGCCTGTTGTGGATCTGGGTGGGGGTGGGGGTCGCCGTGGTCCTAGTGATCGGTCTGCCGTGGGGACTGGCGGAGATCGGCGTATTGCCGACTGGCCTGGCGGCGGGACTTC
Source organism: Corynebacterium occultum (assembly GCF_009734425.1). Taxonomy (NCBI): domain Bacteria; kingdom Bacillati; phylum Actinomycetota; class Actinomycetes; order Mycobacteriales; family Corynebacteriaceae; genus Corynebacterium; species Corynebacterium occultum. Next base: position 1,764,065 of record NZ_CP046455.1, on the reverse strand, counting down.
GGCTGATCAATCTGGGACTCGGCCTGCTGACCGGCCCAGCCATCATCGCGAGTATCGCCCTGGTGTGTCAACCCCTGCAGGAGCGACTGAACCATCACTCTGAGACTGGAGAAACACCCCGCCTTGCGCTGCCGCTGCGTGCCGTGACAGCCCTGGGTAAACGATCCCTGACCGGTTATGTGCTGCAGTCGGTGTTTTTCCTCATCCTGCTTCGTCCCTTCTGGCTGGGACTCGGCATCGGGCAGGGGGCCTTCGAGGTCTCCCTGATTGCGCTGGGGGTGTGGCTGTTGACGGTGTTGCTTGCCCTGGGTCTGGATTATGCCGGTAGACCGGGTCCTCTTGAACAGCTGCACCGCCGTCTTTCCTATGGCCGTGAGGGGCTGCCGGACCGGTGGCAGCCCAAGCAGCGTGGCGGGGCGCTCACCTAGCGCACCAGCTTTTTCGGGCCATGATGCCTGACCTCTGGACAACGGGAGGTGGGGTAGGGGGCAGTCTTTCTGATCCGCGGCGTCGATAAGCAGGGGCGCACAAAAAACCGGGCCCGAAGGCCCGGCTCATTTGTGGGTGGACTAGTCCAGGTAGTCGCGCAGCACCTGCGAACGCGAGGGGTGACGCAGCTTGGACATCGTCTTGGACTCGATCTGGCGGATGCGCTCACGCGTGACACCGTAGACCTGGCCGATCTCGTCGAGGGTGCGCGGCATACCGTCGGTCAGGCCGAAGCGCAGCCGAACCACGCCGGCTTCACGCTCGGAGAGGGTCTGCAGCACATCCTGCAGCTGATCCTGCAACAGGGTGAAGGAGACCGCGTCCACGGCGACCACTGCCTCGGAGTCCTCGATGAAGTCACCGAGCTGGGAGTCGCCCTCATCACCGATGGTCTGATCCAGGGAGATCGGCTCACGGGCATACTGCTGGATCTCGAGGACCTTCTCCTCGGTGATGTCCATCTCCTTCGCCAGCTCCTGCGGGGTGGGCTCGCGACCCAGATCCTGCAGCAGCTCACGCTGGATACGACCCAGCTTGTTGATGACCTCAACCATGTGCACCGGGATGCGGATGGTGCGGGCCTGATCGGCCATGGCGCGGGTAATGGCCTGACGGATCCACCAGGTGGCATAAGTGGAGAACTTATAACCCTTGGTGTAGTCGAACTTCTCCACCGCGCGGATCAGGCCGAGGTTTCCTTCCTGGATCAGATCCAGGAAGGCCATGCCGCGACCGGTGTAACGCTTGGCCAGGGACACCACGAGTCGGAGGTTGGCCTCCAGCAGGTGATTCTTCGCCTTGCGTCCGTCACGGGCAATGGCACGGAGGTCACGCTTGACCGCGGGGGTCAGCTTGGCTTCCTTGTCGCCGGTGGCGAAGGCCTCCTCCATCTGCTCCATCCGGTGGGTGGCGTAGAGACCGGCCTCGATGCGCTTAGCCAGCGACACCTCCTGCTCAGCATTCAGCAGGGCGACCTTACCGATTTGCTTGAGGTAGGCGCGGACCGAATCGGCCGAAGCCGTTAGTTCAGCGTCCTTACGTGCCTGGCGCAGGGCGGCAGACTCATCCTCATCCCAGACAGAGGAACCGTCGTCTGCTTCCTCCTCTTCCTCTTCTTCCTCCTCGGTCTCGATTTCCTCCTCGAAATCCTCCGCTTCGCCGAGAACGGGATCGAAATCCTTCTCATCCTCGTCGACCAGATCCTCATCCACGGTCCCCGGCGCGGTGGCCTTGGAATCAGCGGACTCGGTGACCTTAGCTGCGCTGGTCTTCTTCGCAGTCTTCTTGGCCGTGGTTTTCCGGGTGGTTTTTTTCGCGGTGGTCTTCTTGGCCGTGGTTTTCTTGACTGCCTTCTTCGCGGTAGTCTTCTTTGCCGGTGCACTCGCGGTGGAAGAGGCGGTGGCGCCGGACTCTTCGGGTTCAACCGTCATGTCAGCGGCTGATGCCGCCGGAGCCGAGGTTACGGAGCGAACCTGCTCTGCCGGGGTGACAGCAGGCACGGCGGCAGCGGTTCGTGGAACCGCCTTGCGCACGGTCTTCTTCGCGGACTTCTTGACGGTCTTCTTCGCCGGAGTTGCGCTTCCCACGGCAGTGTCCTCGCCGGGTGCGAGTGCCTTGTCTGAAGATTCAGTGGCTGCCACGTACGCCCTTTCGCCTTGCTTACTATTTCCGGTGTGAGTCTGGGGGAGCAATGTTTGATTGCACACCCCGGATACTGCGGTACTGCACACACTAGTGAATTTGCCGCTACTGCCGGTGGAACCGCTTGTCCCGAAGATGGCTGGAGGGGACGAAAACGGCACGCCGGGGGCAGGCGCGGTCATGATCAACGCCCCAGTATAGAGGATCTATGAATTGCGCGTCGCAGGGGATGGGTCGAAACCTCCCCGGAGGGTGTCTCAGCCACCCCGCAAAGCACCTGCCCGGAGGCTGACACCGGGGGATCGGCTGAGGTGGCACCCTGGGCTCGCGGCACCCTTAGGGGGCAACGTGTTTCGCCACCGCCATGGCCGCACCGACGATGCCGGCCTGGTTGCGCAGCTCCGCCGGGATGACCGGGGTGTTCAGATCCAGACGAGGAACCCATTCCTCGTGCTCACGGGAGATGCCGCCACCGACGATGAACAGCTGCGGGTTGAACAGACGCTCATACTCGGCCATCACCTTGGACACCCGCTTCGCCCATTTCTTGTAGCTGAGCCGCTTGCGGTCCTTGACTGCGGAAGAAGCGCGGTGTTCGGCCTCCCTGCCGTCGACCTCCAGGTGCCCGAGCTCAGTGTTGGGGAAGAGTTCACCATCGAGGAGGAGTGCAGATCCGATCCCGGTGCCGAAGGTCAGGAAGATCACCGGTCCCTGCTGGGCGCGTTTGTCACCGAAGGCGACCTCAGCCAGGCCGGCGGCATCGGCATCATTGAGTACGCTGACCTCGCGGCCACCGAGGTGACGCTGGAAGAGGTTGTGGACGTCGGTGCCGATCCAGGAGGGGTCGATATTGGCGGCGCTGAGCGCGATCTGACCTTTGACCACCGAGGGCAGGGTGATGCCCACCGGCCCCTCCCACTCGGCCTGGTTGAGGATCTCCAGAACCGTCTCTGCGACGGCATCCGGGGTGGCGGGCTTGGGGGTCTTGATCTTGATCCGGTCCCCGATGAATTCACCGGTATCCAGATTCACCTTGGCACCCTTGATGCCCGACCCGCCGATATCAATTCCGAAGGCAATATTGTCCATGCCACGGAGTCTACAAATCTCTGGCCCATCGTGCGGGTTAACTGGCCATTACCCGGGGATCAGGCGATCCGGTGCCCCCACCCGGCCCCTTTCCGCATGGGGGTGTCGGGGGCGAATCCCGCGGGGTGGCGGTTTCTGCCCCGCGGGTTAGCCCTACCTGCCGCATGGCCCTGATAACCACGGCACAATGGAACCCATGACTGAGACTCTGAGTGCAAGGCCCGAGTGGGCGGGAAATGATCCGGCGATCCTGCGGGAGATCGCGGTGGAGACGGCGGAGCTGGCGGCCGGGCGCATCGTGGCCAAGCGTGAGGAACTCGGCGATATCCGGAAGTTTGTGACCATCAAATCCTCCGCCGTGGATCCGGTGACGGTGGTGGACACCATGGCCGAGGATTTCATCGCTGACCGGCTGGAGCAGCTGCGACCTGAGGACGGGATCATCGGTGAGGAGGGATCCTCCCGTGAATCCATCTCCGGGGTGTCCTGGGTGATTGATCCCATCGACGGAACGGTGAACTTCCTCTACGGGCTGCCGCAGTATGCGGTCTCCATCGGTGCCGCCATCAACGGTGAAGTGGTCGCCGGAGCCGTGGTCAACGTGCCCACCGGCGTGGTCTACTCAGCAGCCCGGGGGGAGGGGGCCAGTCGCCGGAGCGGGGCGGAGGAGATCCGGTTGCGGGTCAATACGGTGACTGATCCCGCCCAGGTGCTGCTGGCCACCGGTTTCAGCTACTCATCAACTCGTCGTGCCGCGCAGGCTGAACTGCTCACCCACATCCTGCCTGAGGTTCGGGATATCCGCCGCCTGGGTAGCGCCGCCCTGGATTTCTGTGCGCTGGCGGAGGGGTCGGTGGATGCTTTCTATGAGCATGGGCTCAACTGCTGGGATTATGCGGCAGGGGCGGTCATCGCCGCCGAAGCCGGTGCGGTGGTGAAGATCCCGAACTTGTCGACGCCGGGTGAAGTTGGGGAGCTGACCTTCGCTGCGGCAGACAAGGTGGCCCAGTCCCTGGGTGAAATTTTCGAAAGGTGCGGAGCCCAGGGTCCACTAACTCGTTAGGCCACTGTTTTTAGCGGGGTTGACCTGGGAATATGACAACGCGCAGAATGTGACTTAATATGCGCGTCGAACCTGCTGACCTTTGGTTTCAGCGTATTCAATTTTTCCGGACCCACCCGACTTGAAGGACTCAACCTCATGGCCACCGATTATGACGCCCCGCGTCGCCGCGTAGAAGACGAGCTGGATGCCGATTCCCTTGAGGGCTTGAAAGCCGCCGAGAGCGCATCCTCACCGATGGATGATGATGGCGAGATCGTCGAGCCCTTTGAGCTTCCGGCTCAGGATCTCTCCGGTGAGGAACTCAACGTCACCGTGGTGCCGCGCCGCGCCAACGAGTTCACCTGCGCCAGCTGCTTCCTGGTTCAGCGCAACAACCGGATCTCCCACACCGAGGATGATGGTTCCATCATCTGCCTCGACTGCGCCTGATCCGCTTAGGACCCCTCCTCCTGCCGGGGCTGGGGTGAGGGGTCGTGGGTCGGGTGGCGGCGGTGCATCATGCTTCGGCCCGGTCCGCGGCCTGTGCCGAGTTTTCCTGAGTGATGCAACCAGGATCCAGCGACGAATCACCCCCAGGCGACAATGCCCGGGGTGATGAAAATACCGCCGGGCGACAGTTCGAACTGTCGCCTGGCGGTATTGTCCTTTTGTCCTGCCTCCCCCTTTGAGGGTTGGCCGGCTCAGGAGCGGTAGGTGGCGATGGCTGCTTCTGCCTGGTCGGGGAGGAAAGCGCGCAGCAGGGCTTCCGGGTTCCTCGAACCGATCAACCAATAAGGGGTGGGATCCTCCGGGTCTTCAAGCACCAGCATCACCATTTCGTGAACCCAGCCATGGGAGACTACGAAGGCCGCCGGGTCGAGCTGACGCCCCATGGCGTTACGCTTCGCGGTGGCCGGCACCGCCAGGGAACGAGAAACCACCTCGTCAGGCAGTACGGCCTTCTCCGCCAGCAGCCAACGGGTGCCGTCAGGGTCCTCCTCGACGCTGATCACGGTGCGCGACATGGAGAGAAGAATCCAGACGGCGACCAGCGATAACACGATCGCCGGGATGATCAGCCAGAAAATATTTCGGTTCAGGGCGAATTGTGCCGAAACCAGGGCGACCAGAAAACCGGCGAGAACCCACCAGTAGGCGGGCACCCACTGTCGTTCGCGGTAGATCGTCTTGGTGGCGGCAGATCCAGAGTCAGTCACAACCCATCACTGTACTGCACCTCCTTTCGCAGCCAAGGTGTGCCTGGGTTGGTGCAGGCTGCGGTGTCGAGGTTCAGTCCGGGTTGCCCGGATCAGGTGGGTGGGATTCTTAATTGCAGGGTGGGAACCAGGGGAGGGCAGCGTCCCGGGCCCACCACCTTGGACGGGTTCAGCGACCCGGGGAGAATCCCCTCCCGTAGTCTGAAGAACGTGAGTGAGACCCAGAATTCCCCTGTTGAAACTTTCCCCCTGACCGCTGGCCAGATCGGTCCGATCCCGCTCAAGCGCCTGGACCCGGACTTGCCGATGCCCCGGCGCGCCCACCGTGGTGATGCCGGGGTGGATCTCTATGCCGCCGAAGATCTCCTCCTGGAGCCGGGGCAACGTGGTCTGGTGGGTACCGGTGTGGCATTGGCCCTACCGCTGGGCACCGTCGGGCTGGTACACCCCCGTTCCGGTCTGGCAGCCCGCCATGGACTGTCCATCGTGAATGCCCCCGGTACCGTGGACGCGGATTACCGGGGCGAGATCAAGGTCAACCTGATCAACCTGGATCCGGTGGAGAAGGTCGAGATCTCCCGGGGCATGCGCATCGCGCAGCTGCTGATCCAGCGGGTGGAGCTGGTGGATTTCCTGGAGGTCGAGGACCTGGATGAGACCGAACGTGGCACCGGGGGACATGGCTCAACCGGTCTTAACTGAGTCTCCCAATCAGTAGAGTGGGCGAGGGAACACCCCTGGGCTGGTTCCCGACTTCCCGGGCACCCCAAGATTCGGATAGTCCCCGGATCGGCCACCCACCGATCAATTCCCTCACCGCAGCTAGATGCCGACCCCCCCGGATCGGCCGAGAAAGGACGCGTACCCATGGCACTGTGGCCATTCGGAAAAAAGAAGCAGGACAACCAGGTGACAGCAAAGGAGGAGGTGTCGCAGCCAGTGGCGGCGGAGGCTGAGCACCGGGCCGCTGAAACGGCCGCGGTGACCACCCCGGCTGCAGAGAGCCTGGTTGCCGCCTCCCCGGAACCTGCCCCGATGACAGCTGCGGAGCAGCCTGACCCGGTGCATGATGCCACCGGTGGGGGCACCGGCCCCTTCGATGGTGACACCGTGAACATCGAGGAATTCGACTTTCAGGATTTTTCCACCGCCACCCTCAACCTGGGCAGCATGAACATCCCGCTGCCCACAGGTTCCCAGGTCCAGGTTGAGATGGCGGAACAGGGGCCGAAGATGCTCCACATCGTCACCACCGCTGGCCGCATCACCCCGGTCGCCTTCGCGGCACCCCGCAAGCCGGGACAATGGGCCCAGGCTGCCACGGATATCGCGGAAGGTATGCGCAAAGAAGGCCTGGAGGTCCTCGTGGAACAGGGCCCCTGGGGCCGCGAGGTCGTCGGCAGCAGCGCCAACGGCATCATCCGGATCATCGGTGTGGACGGCCCACGGTGGATGCTGCGCATGACCCTGGCCGCCCCGGCGGAAAAGGCCGAGGAACTGGCCAACCTGGGCCGGGAAGTCACCGCCCGCACCTTCGTCTACCGCGGTGAGGATCCGATCCTCGCCGGTAGCGCCCTGCCGGTGGCATTGCCCGCCCAGTTGGCGCAGCAGGTGCAGCAGGCCATGCAGCAGCGAACCCAGCAGGCCCAGGGCGGCCAGCAGGTGCGGCCGGCGGGCCAGCCCCCCGCAGTCGGCCAGCCCGGTGGCAGCGGTCCCGCTGCCCTCAGCCCGGAGCAGGAGCAGGCGCTGCGCGAAGCCCAGGATGCGTTGCGCAGCCAGGGGAACAGCGAAACAAAGCGCCCCGAGAACCCCTGATCCACTGGGGGGACTGCACGGAGTGCTCCGGAAACCGAAGAAGTGCAGTCCCAAGAACCCCGGCACCGGCCAGCCAGCACCTGAAACAGCCAGCTGCAGGCCGGCGAGTTGATCGGGCCCGAGTAGCGGAGAAGACTGGGGCGGAGCACAATTCCGGAATAGAAGGCCGGACACCCACCCCCCCCACTCTGATCCGGACATCACCGGGGCAGCAGCAGGGGCAGGTCCCGGGGCAGTACTGCCCCGACCTCAACATCATGCGAGCGCGACACCCCGCGCTCAGAAACCAGAAAGCAAGAAACCATGACAACTCCCACCATCGGCCAACAGCAACAACTCGAGGTCACCCGGATGGCCCATGGCGGTGAGGGGATCGCGGTACTCGACGGTCGCGTCATCTTCGTCCATGGTGCCTACCCCGGCGACACCATCACCGCCGAAATCACCGAGGTGAAGAAGAACTTCGCCCGCGCCGTACTCGTCGAGGTCCTCAGCCCCTCCCCGCTGCGCAGCGAGCAGGTCTGCCCGGCCGCTGCCCGTGGTGCCGGCTGCTGCGACTTCGGTGACCTCAATCCGGCTGAAGAACTCGGCCTGAAGTACGGAATCCTCAAGGACCAGCTCTCCCGACTGGCGAAGGTGGGGGGAATCCCGGAGGCGGAACTGATCAACCTTCCCCCGGAACGCGGCTGGCGCACCCGCGTCCGACTCGGGGTGGACACCCAGGGCCGGGCCGGTTTCCGGGCGCTGAAGTCCAATGATCTGATCACCGAAGTGGCCTGCACCCAGGCAGCCCCGGGCCTGCTCGACGGCATCATGGGCGAAGGCGCGCGTACCTTCACCCCCGGCGCGGAGATCATCGTGGCCATCGACAGTGAAGGTGTGCGTCATATCGTGGAGACGCGCCGCGCCGCCCGCGGTCGACGCAGTGAAAAGGTCACCGCCGTACTCGAGGGCACCGGTGAGGTCACCCAGAACGCGGATGACCATGAATTCCGTTTCCCGGCGGAAGCCTTCTGGCAGGCCCATCGCAGCGCACCGGGAGCCTACACCGCACTGGTGCGCAACTGGCTGGCCGAGGAAACCCTGAGTGAGACCGCCCAGCCGGTCGCCTGGGACCTCTACGGCGGGGTAGGCCTTTTCGTCCCCGCCCTGGCGGACTCCCTCGGCGAGGGCGCCCAGATCCACTCGGTGGAGATGTCCAAGGCAGCCACCCGAGCAGGGCAGGCCACGCTGGATGGCTATGATGTGGTGTTCCACAACGCCCGGGTGGAGCAGCACGCCGTTAAGTTGCCAAAGCCGCAGGTGGTGCTGCTGGATCCGCCCCGCAGTGGTGCCGGTGCCAAGGTGGTTGAGTCCCTGGCCACCGCCGCCCCTGAGTTGGTGGTGCACGTCGGTTGTGATCCGGCGACCTTCGCCCGCGATATCGCAGCCTGGGCGGAGCACGGTTATCAGGTCACCCGGATGACGGTGTTCAATGCCTTCCCCGGCACCCACCACTTCGAGGTCCTGGCGCTGCTGCGCCCGGCACCGGAGAGCAAGTCCTAAGTTTCGTGGCGCGGCCCCTGGGGCACCTGTCCTGCGCCGCAGCAGCACGGCTCAACCAGGATGAAAGCCCATATGGATCCTGACTTAAGTCGGGTGAGAGGGTCATCCCGGTCAAGACCCGAGTAGGATGGACATTTAAATAATAGGACGAATGCGCAGCCAGCTGTTCGTCCCTCCCGGTCGCTACCTCATGACCAGCCCAGTGAGGTAGTTTCAGTGGCCGCAAACCCCCCTGGAGTCCACAGCGCAAGCGGGGCTCCACCTAACCAGGTAAAGGAGTCAGACTCACCTCCATGGGAATCCTGCACCGTATTTCATCTCCCGCGGACCTTGCGGACCTCAGCAGCGAGGAGCTCGACACCCTGGTGGTGGAGATCCGTGACTTCCTGGTCGCGAAGGTTTCTGCGACGGGTGGCCATCTCGGCCCGAACCTGGGTGTGGTGGAGCTGACGCTGGCATTACACCGGATCTTCGATTCCCCCTCGGATCCGATCATCTTCGACACCAGCCACCAGTCCTATGTCCATAAGATTCTCACGGGTCGGGCAGGGGAGTTCGACACCCTGCGTCAGAAGGACGGCCTTTCCGGTTACACCTCCCGATCCGAGAGTCAACATGACTGGACCGAGTCCTCTCATGCCTCGGCGGCGCTGTCCTACGCAGATGGTCTGTCCAAGGCGATGTCCCTCTCCGGCAAGAAGGATCACTCCGTGGTGGCGGTCGTCGGTGACGGCGCCCTGACCGGTGGTATGTGCTGGGAGGCGCTGAACAACATCGCCGCCGGCAAGGATCGCAAGGTGGTGGTCGTGGTCAATGACAACGGCCGCAGCTACTCACCAACCATCGGCGGCTTCGCCGAGAACCTCGCGGAACTGCGGATGCAGCCTTTCTATGACCGGGTCATGGAGCGCGGTAAAACCCAGCTCAAGTCCCTGGGGTGGGTCGGGGAGCGTACCTTCGAGGCCCTCCATGCCTTCAAGGAGGGGGTGAAGTCCTCGGTGATTCCCACCGAGATGTTCCCGGAGCTGGGCATGAAGTACGTCGGTCCGGTGAATGGTCACGACCGGGAGACCCTGGAGACCGCCTTCGCCTACGCCCGGGAATACCAGGGACCGATCATCATTCACGTGGTCACTGAGAAGGGGCACGGTTTCGCCCCGGCGGAGAATGACACCGCCGAGCTGATGCACTCAACCGGCATCATCGATCCGGTGACCGGTGTCCCGAAGTCAGCTTCCAAGCCGGGCTGGACCGCCATTTTCAGCGAGGAACTCTGTGCCACCGCTGAGCAACGGGAAGACATCGTCGCCATCACCGCAGCCATGGCCGGCCCCACCGGTCTGGCTAAGTTCGGGGAGAAGTACCCGGAGCGTTTCTTTGATGTGGGTATCGCCGAGCAGCACGCACTGACCTCTGCGGCCGGGTTGGCCCTGGGTGGGATGCACCCGGTGGTGGCGATCTACTCCACCTTCCTCAACCGCGCCCTCGATCAGCTGATCATGGATGTGGCGCTGCTGAAACTACCGGTCACCCTCGTGCTGGATCGCGCGGGTGTCACCGGGTCGGATGGTGCCAGCCACAACGGCATCTGGGATCTTTCGCTGGCGTCGACGGTGCCGGGCATCCGGATCGCCGCCCCGCGGGACGGGGAGCAGCTGCGTGAACTCTTCCGGGACTCCCTGGATATCAAGGATGGTCCCAGCATCGTCCGTTTCCCCAAGGGTGCGCTGCCCCGGGAGCTCCCCGCCGTGGACATGCTTGATGACGGCGTGGAGATCCTCCACTACTCGGATGGCACCGGAGAAGCGGATGAGGTGGTCAGCGTGCTGCTGATCGCCGTGGGCATCATGGCGGAACAGGCGGTGGCTGCGGCAACTGCCCTGGAGGAACTTGGCGTCGGGGTCACCGTGGTCGATCCACGCTGGGTCGTCCCCGTGGCACCCTCGCTGCTGGCCCTGGCCGATGACCATGACCTGGTCATCACCATCGAGGACGGAATGTTGCGCGGTGGTGTGGGGTCCATGATCGGTGAGGCACTCAACGCAGCCGGGGTGGACGTACCGCTGCGTCAGCTCGGTTTCCCGGGTATCTTCCCGGAGCATGCCTCCCGCAATGAGCTGCTCGGTGAACTCGGTCTGGATGCGGTGGGGGTTTCGGCTTCCGCAGTGGAGTGGGCCGAGGAACTTTTTGGCGGGGACCCCGCAGAGTAACACTGCCGAAGTGTAAAGGCCGTGGGTGTGGCTCCTGGATTTTCCGGGAGACCACACCCACGGCCTTTGTGCTGTTGCCATCCCCGGGGGATGGGTCGGGGAGGGGTGGTTTTAGGTGCGGGGGAAGAGGGCGTCGTTAAGCAGTGGTGTCACCAGTTCGATCTGCCAGGGGCGCACCTCCTGGTCCTGGAGCAGGGCTATCAGGTCCGCGGGGGAGTTGGACTGTTTCCCTTCGGTGCTCTCCCACACCGCGGTGCGCAGTGCCGCGGGGCGGATCAGATTTTCGCTGGGTATCTGCAGCTCCAGGCTGAGCGCATCGACTTTTTCCCGGGTCTGGGTGAACCGTTCCCAGGACTCCGGGAACTCCGTCTGCCAGGTCCGCCGGGAGGGGATACCGCGGGGTGGTCGGATCCTGGTGGGCCAGGTGTTGCGCGGGGTGGCTCGGGCCTGCTGGATGATGTCGAAGCACCAGCGGGCGACCCCGGGCCGGCGGAAGGGGAAACCCTTGATCTGGCGTAGCTCCCGTTCATTTTTCGGGGTATGGCGGGCAACTTCGATCAGGACCTTATTGGCCAGGATCCGACTGACCGCGCGGTCTTCCTCATAGGCGATGGAATCCCGTTCCAGCCACAGCTCTCTGGCAATCAGCAGCTGCTCCGGGGTGGTCAGGGTGCTCACCCCCTTGGTGTCCCGCCATCCTAACTCCGGTGGGGCCTCAATATCCTGGTGCCCGGCCCGGATGTACTCGAATTCCTGCTCCGCCCACTCCAGCTTGCCCTGGGAGTCCAACAGCTCGGTCATGGCTTCCGCCAGTTCCAGCAGCAGCTCCACATCCAGGGCCGCATAATTGAGCCAACCATCCGGCAGCGGACGTTGGGACCAGTCCTCGGCACCATGCCCCTTGGTCAGGCTCTGATCCAACAGCAGCTCAATCATGGCGGCCAGGTTCACATGTTCCAGGCCGGCCATCCTGCCAGCCAGCTCAGTGTCGAAGATCCGACCCGGGTAGAGCCCCAGCCAAGCCAGGCAGGGCAGGTCGGAGGGGGCGGCATGGATGATCCAGTCCCGGCCGTTGATGGCCGGGCCGAGCAGGCCACCCAGATCCTCCCGATAAGGTTCCGGGTCTATCAGCAGAGTGCCGCTGCCCTGGCGGCGCAGCTGAATGAGGAAGGCCCGGTCGTCATAACGAAAACCCGAGGCACGCTCGGTGTCAATGGCGATGGGGCCTCTGCCCGCCGAGAGTTGCTCGGCGGCGGCGGAGATTTCTTCCGGAGTGGCCAGAAGTGGGGGGATTCCCTCCCGCGGAGAGGTTAATGGGATAGACATCATCAACCAGCTTAGTCAGCTAGCCACGGCCCAGTTCCGTCACACCCTCCGGGGGCAGACCCGCCACATGCGCCAGGACATGGGCGAAAGCCTCCACATGGGGGGCCAGATCATTGACAGTGGCGGTCCAGGAGGCCCGTAGCTCCAGCTGGTAGGCCCGCGGCGGGCCCCCGATATCACCGAACCGCACCGAAGCGGTGGAGGTGACCGTGCCACCCAGGTTGGTGTAGTCCGCCGCCCCCTGAGCCAGCCCTTCATTCAGCCACTGCCAGGCTACATCCGGGAGCAGGGGATCAGAGGCCACCGCACTGTCCATGTCAGCCTGGATGTAGGCGACCAGACGCATCGACCCGGACCAGGCATCATCGGCCTGCGGATCATGCAGCAGAATCAGGCGGCCGAAGGCATCACCTTCAGTGTCGGTGGGGATGTCCTCCGGTTCCTCCCGCATGATCTCCAGACCGATGGCATGGCTGAAGGGTGCCAGACGTTGTGGCGGGCGGATCGTGCCGACCGAGATCTCCGGACGCAGCGTGGCAGTATGCATGGATTCCACGGCATCGGAAAACACCTTGGGGGTCCCCTCATCGGAGACACCGGAATCGGCGGAGCCTGAGGTCGACCGCAGCTTCGAGGAGGCATCGGAGTTGATCACAAGGCCAAGGTAGCTTTGGGGCTCAACACTACGGTGGAGGCGCGCCGGTTTCCGGGGCAGACACCTTGTGGGCGCTCCGCGGAAGGCCCCGGCCACGGATTGTGGCGGGCGGAGTTTCGGGGGAGTCTCACACCATCGGAACCATATCCAACTTATGATTGATAGCAATGGTGTACCCACCCAGGTCGTGGCACCCCAAAGGGAATGCTACCGCCGGGACTGGGTTACCTCGTGAAATGCAGGTGCGGTCCCGGATCCCCCGGAAACCGCGGAAAGGATGTCACGCAAGTGGGCAAAATCAATTTCGAGGAACTCAACAAGGTTCAGCGCTACACCCAGTGGGCCACCTTCCGGGCGATCCCCGGCGCCCTGGGCAAGGAACGTGCCGAGATCATCACCCAGGCCCGCGAGTTTTTCGCCGGCCTGGAGGAACAGGGTGATGTCACCGTCCGTGGCATCTACGACCTCTCCGGCCTGCGCGCCGAGGCGGACTTCATGATCTGGTGGCATGCCGAGGAATTCCAGGAGCTTCAGCAGGCCTTCAGTGCCTTCCGTCGTGACACCGCGCTGGGTCAGCTCAGTGAGGCCTTCTGGATCGGCAACGCACTGCACCGGCCGGCGGAGTTCAATAAGTCTCACCTGCCCTCCTTCATCATGGGTGAGGAGCCCCAGGAGTGGATCACCGTCTACCCCTTCGTCCGCTCCTATGAGTGGTATCTGCTGGATCCGCAGGACCGTCGCCGGATCCTCTCCGAGCACGGCAAGGCCGCCCGCGACTACCCGGATGTCCGCGCCAACACCGTCCCCGCCTTCGCGCTGGGTGACTATGAATGGCTGCTGGCCTTCGAGGGGCCGAAGCTCGACCGCATCGTCGACCTGATGTACAAGATGCGCTATACCGAGGCACGTCTGCACGTCCGGGAGGAACTGCCTTTCTTCACGGGGCGTCGCGTCGCCGATGTCGCTGAGCTGATCGAGGTCCTGCCCTAACCAAACCCCGCGGGCCAGCCGTGGGGCGCGGGGGACTGCGCCAAGCGTCTGCGCCTGCCGGAGCTCCCGGGAGTGCAAAAGGTCCCTGTGTCCCTCCCCCGTTGCGGGGGAGGGACACAGGGACCTTCAGTGTTATTGCTGGCCGGGGGGGAATTAACCCTCGATCGGCTTCTCATCCAGGGTCAGGCTGATGGAGTTGATGCAGTAGCGCAGATCCGTGGGGGTGTCATAGCCCTCTCCACCGAACACATGACCCATGTGGGAACCGCACTTCGCGCAGAGCACCTCAACGCGGCGCATACCCAGGCTGTTGTCCTCCCGCTCGATGATCTTGTCACCGGCGAGCGGGGAGAAGAAGGAGGGCCAGCCACAGTGGGCCTCAAACTTCTCGGTGGAGCGGAAGAGCTCCTCGCCGCAGGCGCGACAGCGGTAGACACCTTCAGTGGTGGTGCTGGTGTATTCACCGACATGGGGCGGCTCGGTGCCTGCTTGGCGGAGCACATGGAATTCTTCCGGAGTGAGCTTCTTGCGCCACTCCTCATCGGAGATCGGGGTGAAGTCAGTCATGGTGGAGACCTCCTTGAAAGAGGGGTTTAAGGGTTGGTTCTGTGCCGAGTCTAGCGGGAGTGCCGGAATCAGCTCGCTTCGCCTACTTCAGCGTAAACGACGGTTGACCTATTCCCGGGGTGTTCCCGGGGTGGGACTCCCCGCACCGACGGTGTCACGACTTTCGCTTCGCCACCAGAACACCGTCACTACCGCGGTGATGATGACCAGCAGAGCCCAACCCAGGGTGGGGCTGAAGAAATTCATCCAGCGCCCGTAGTCCACCCAGCGGGTGGAGAACCATTCATCGGGGGAGAGGAAGAGGTAGACCGCAACCCAGGCCGGCCAGGTGTGGAAGACGCTGCGGCGCAGCAGCAGGGTGAAGAGCCAGGGGAAGAGCATCATGGAGTAGTACATCTGACCCAGTGAGGAAAGCAGGAAGACCCCCGTCAGCAGCAGCCCGGCGGTACTGCTCGCCCACAGCAGCGGATCGCTGTAGCGCCAACGCAGCAGGGTCACCCCACCGACCACGCCCACCGCGGCGAAGATCAGGAACCAGAGGGTCTGTAACCACTCCGGCATCCCGAAGTAAACCGCGAAACCGGACAGCGAACTATTGGCGTAATCACGGACCTCGGCCAGATAAGGGGCCAGTCGGGTCAGGTAGTCGGAGGCCCCGGGCACCAGGGGCCAGGCCACCACATTGAACAGCGCCGGCACCGCCAGACCGCCCAGGAGAGTCTGCCACTGCCACTTCACCAGCGGCAGGAAAAGCAGCGGCAGGAAGATCGGTTTGATCAGGATGGCCAGGCCAATGACGATGCCCGCCCACCATAGCTTCTCATTAAGCAGCAACCAGAGGAACCCGACCAAGGCAAGCAATAGGAGACCGTTGATATTGGAGAAGATCAGGGTGTTGCGGACTGATTCGGTCAGGAAAGCGGCGGTGATCGTGGCTGGCCAGATCAGCGAGCGCAGGCTGAAACCGAACATCCGGGTCAGCAGGCCCAAGGCTGCAATGATGGCGGCGGCATTAGCGGCGATGAAGGCGAAGCGGGCAAAACCGAAACCGGGCATCATCCCCAGTGGGGAGAGCAGGAGCGTGGCGCCGGGGTTGTAGAGGTAGTGCGGGTCCACGTGGTGGTAGATCTCGTTGTAGACCGGCACCCCGTCCAGGAAACGTCGGATGGCGGAGTGCACCGTGGTGAAGTCATCGGTGGTGTCACCGTTGATGGCGAGGATGAACACACGGTGGATCACCAACAGTGCAGCCAGCGGCCACAGTATGGCGTTGCCCACCCGGTCCGTGCTGAGCCGTCGCCTGGTGGGAGCGTCGGGCTGACCACTGATGGATGCCCGGGCCGTCCAGATGCTTTCGAGCCTGTTGTTTCCTGGGAAAGTCACGTCCCAAACACTATCTAAGTGACCGGAGTACGGCGGAACCAACACTCACCAAGGCGCTAGTGGGGACGACGGTAACGCAGGAAGAGTGTGCCGTCCGCGGTGACTCCGACATGCTCCAGGTGCAGATCCCGGGTGAAGGTGGGCATTCCCTCGGACACATTCAACAGCTGATGTTCGATGGGGGCGTGCAGGCGGGGCTCGATGGTCAGGTGGAAGACATCGATGAGATCCTCGGCGAACATCTCCGCGAAGGCCCGCGGCCCACCCTCCAGGTCCACCCTTTTGAAACCGTGGAAACGCAGCGTCTCCAGCACGGTGCGCATCCCACCGTCACCACAGTCGATGATCTCCGCCCCGGCAGCAAGCAGAGCCTGCTTCTGGGAGGCCAGGGCCGGGTCGGCGAAAGTGGCGTGTGGCACCAACAGCAGGGGAGTGGAAGTCGCCTCAGTGAAGAAGCGGGCCGCCGGGTTCAGCGAGAGGCTGCGGGTGAGCACGGCGATCTGTGGCAGCACATCCTGCCCGATATTGAGCCGGTCCTGTCTCTGGTCCTCACTCAGGATCACACCGCCGTAGTTCTCCTCGCGGACGGTGCCGGCCCCGACCAGGATCACATCGGACCAGGCGCGCACCGCGTGGAAGAAGACGGAGTCGGTGGCGTTGCCCATGGCCTGGGTGTTGCCGCCCAGTGCGGCGGCACCGTTGAGGGTGGCGATGGCCACCGCCCGGACCTCCGCCGTGGCGGGGCCGGGCAGGGGGCCGAGCAACTCCTCGGGGGGCAGGGTCTCAGGTCGGGGAAGGCGGTTCATGATCTCAGCTTATCGACGACCCCCCTGGCCCGGGCCATTATGAAGGTGAGGCTTTGGCCCCAGCGGCCGGGTTAGGTGCCCCAGCGGCGGGTATTTTCCCTTAACCCGGGATTCCGCCGCCAGGGGTGGGGAAAGAAAAACGGTCCACATGCGATGCATGTGAACCGTTTCCATCTGATTGTGGTCCTAGCTGGGTTCGAACCAGCGACCTTTCCGGTGTGAACGGAACGCTCTTCCACTGAGCCATAGGACCAGTCAAGGGCTTCAAACAGTTGCCCTTGTTGCGTTAGAGAATTTAACACGAGCCTTCCAGAGGTGCCTAATCCGCAGGTGGAGGCGCACCCCCCATCGCGATTTCGGATTTTATGTGAAGTGTCTTGAATGGCCTTGATGGGGTTTGGGCCCCTTGTTCTTGCCGTGTCCATATTTTCCGGGCAGGTGGACCCTGCTCGGAGTGAAACTTCATCCTCGGAGATAAAGAGGAGAAGCAATTTTCGGAGCTAGTTGGGAAGAGCGGGTCGTGGGAGGTGCCGTGCTTGCAGATCCGGGGGTCGGGGGAGCTATTTCGCTGACACTATTCCTGGGGAAAGTATCTCTTCCGGAGTGGCTGGGGAGGAACTCCCTGGTCGGGGTGGGGTGAAGTGGGATGGTGGGGGGGGCGGCTCATCCGGCTGGGTGAAAGGGAGTCTTGGAGGGGTTGCCCGCCGGGAGCCTGAACATGAACCCTGCATGAACCACATGGGCGTAATTACGTCGTTGCAATTTGGAAAATGCCAGTTCACCACCTCAGAAAAGGTTGGTTTTGCTGGGGATTTGTAACTTTCGGGCAGGTCGGGTTAAAGTTCTTCTCGCACCAAGCAACAGGAACTAACGCAAATTAGTGAATGAAGTTTAAAGTGCAGTGCGGATGTAGCGCAGTTGGTAGCGCATCACCTTGCCAAGGTGAGGGTCGCGAGTTCGAGTCTCGTCATCCGCTCTGGTACCTTTACTGGTACCTGAGGCGGAATCAACCGCCACGGTGGAATGGCCGAGTGGTGAGGCAACGGTCTGCAAAACCGTGCACACGGGTTCGATTCCCGTTTCCACCTCGCAGTTAAGCGCGTTTAGCTCAGCGGGAGAGCGCTTCCCTGACACGGAAGAGGTCACTGGTTCAATCCCAGTATCGCGCACCAAGAGTATGAATCAACTCTTAAAACCAGGTTCAGTGCGGATGTAGCGCAGTTGGTAGCGCATCACCTTGCCAAGGTGAGGGTCGCGAGTTCGAGTCTCGTCATCCGCTCTCATTTCACCGGGCCAATCGGTATGAAATGAACCCGCGCGTTTAGCTCAGCGGGAGAGCGCTTCCCTGACACGGAAGAGGTCACTGGTTCAATCCCAGTATCGCGCACCAAGAGTATGAATCAACTCTTAAAACCAGGTTCAGTGCGGATGTAGCGCAGTTGGTAGCGCATCACCTTGCCAAGGTGAGGGTCGCGAGTTCGAGTCTCGTCATCCGCTCTCATTTCACCGGACCGGTTAGCTTGGGGCTGACCGGTTTTTTCGAACTAGCCGGTATTGAAATGAACCCGCGCGTTTAGCTCAGCGGGAGAGCGCTTCCCTGACACGGAAGAGGTCACTGGTTCAATCCCAGTATCGCGCACCAAGAGTATGAATCAACTCTTAAAACCAGGTTCAGTGCGGATGTAGCGCAGTTGGTAGCGCATCACCTTGCCAAGGTGAGGGTCGCGAGTTCGAGTCTCGTCATCCGCTCAATCCAGGCCGGTCAGCTTAATGCTGACCGGCCTTTTTCTTTTCCTGCCAGGGGCAAAATGTGGGTGCTGTTGCAAGATCGAGTTTTGGCGGAAACCGCGGATCCGATGAAACTCGGGCGTCGTGGCCCCTCCGCCCAACTTTGCAACAGCACCTCCTGAGCCCCGATCCCCCTGATCGAAAGAGCTCCGGCAGCTCCGATTCCTCATCCTTGATCGGTTAAGCCATCTCCCTGAAACGCAGCTGCAGGCGGAAATTCCCGGGCCTGAGTTTCCGAACTCCCCAGACCTGCCACCTGCATGTTGGTGCTTCCTGCCGGGTGGATAAATAGACTCAGGGCAAGCGTGGCACCACGGTTTCAGTTCACCGTCCATTAACCCTGTCGGGAACTTATCTGCGGTGCCCAACGACTATGTATTCAGCACCTCGGGTTCCCCGAGATGCGTAGCCGTCAACCAGGAGGAAGCACTCCGTGAGTCTGTCCCGTACCCGCTCTCTGTCCCATCGCTCATTGTTGGCTGCCGGCGCAGCCGCAGCTCTCACTCTGCTGTCTGGGGTGGTTGGCCTGGGGCTGCCGCCTGCCCAGGCCCATGATTCGGTCGTCGGTGGTAATCCTGCCCCGAATTCCGTGGTGGAGGAATTCCCGGCGCAGATTGAGCTGGAGTTCTCCGGGCTCCCGCAGGATTCCTTCAACACTGTGGCAGTCAGTGACAGTGACAGTGGGGAAGTGCTCTTCAACGGGGAGCCGGAGCTTGATGAACGCATGGTGATTCTGCCGGTTCCGGAGGACATTGATCCGGGACCGGGCAACTACACCGTGGGTTTCCAGATCACCTCCTCTGACGGCCATGCCACCCGTGGCTCCATCACCTTCGAGGTTGCCGGAGATGAGAGCATGGACGGGGAGAACACTGGTTCCGCCACTCCAGAAGACAGTGCAGGAATCACCGATGGCGACACCGAAGAGGAGACCACCTCCCCGGAGGATCAGCTCCTCTCCGGCCCGCTGGGCTGGGTATTCGGGGGTGTCGGTGTCATCCTCGTCATTGGCGTGCTGATCATGATGATCACCAAGAACCGCAATCAGTCCTAGTACATGAGTACCAGGACTCTCTTTCCAAAAAATCAGGAATGATGACCTTGAAGCGTACCCGTCTGCTCTGCGTATCCCTGCTTGCCATCTTTGCCCTCACTCTCGCGGCCTGTGGTGATTCCTCGGAGGAAGGCACCTCCACCACTGCCGCCGAAGCCACCACCACGGGTGGAGACGATCAGGACAATGCCGCGGCGGTCACCCTCGAGGATGGGGTGGTTCGTGCCACCGTCGAGGACAACCCGATGACCGCCATCTTCGGTGAGCTGCGAAATAACTCCGATGAGGAGATCACCATCACCGGTTTCCGCGCCGATGTGGCGGCCGAAGCCTATGAGATCCACGAGACTGTCGACGGAGTGATGCAGGAAAAGCCGGGCGGTATCACTCTCGCTGCAGGTCAGGGCCATGAGCTTGAGCCGGGTGCTGAGCACTTCATGCTGATGGGTCTGGATGCCCCGGTCGAGGCCGGCGATGTTGTTCTGCTCACCATGGACCTGTCTGATGGTTCCACCGTGGAGCTGGGTGAGGTTCCGGTCCGCACCATCGCCGCCGGCGATGAGGACTACGGTGATCTCGAAGATCATGGCCATGATTCCGAAAACCATGATGACGTAGATGATGGAATGGAGAATGAACACTAGGATTCGCGCTGGCCTTTCCCGCCGTGGATTTCTCTCCGGACTCGGTGTCGGCACGGGCGGCGCAGCTCTGGCTGCCTGCACCACCCGGGTCGCTTCCGATGTCACCGCCCCGGAACCGGAGGTCCCCAGCATCGGTGTGGAGACCGTCGACTTCGACGGGCCCCACCAGGCGGGGGTGGCAACCCCGGCCCAGGCGCACCTGAACCTGATCGCCTTCAATCTCCGGGAGGGCGTCGATAAGCGGGGTCTGCAACGTCTGCTGCGCCTGTGGACCGAGGATGCCCGCCGTCTGACCCAGGGTGAGACACCGCTTGGATCATTGGAACCGGAACTGGCAGACACCCCCGCCCGGCTGACGGTGACCTGTGGTTTCGGCCCGACGCTTTTCGACGCCGTGGGCATCGGTGCCGAGCGCCCGGAATGGTTGGCGGAGATCCCCGCTTTTAGTCGGGACCAGCTTGATGAGCGTTGGGGACAGTCGGATCTGGTGCTGCAGATCTGCGCCGATGACCCGCTGACCCTGGCGCATGCCACCCGGCACCTGATCCGGGCCGGCGTGGATTATGCCCGCACCCACTGGATTCAGCAGGGCTTCCTGGATGCCCGGGGTGCCCAGCGGCCGGGGCAGACTCCGCGCAATCTCTTCGGACAGAAGGACGGCACCGTCAACCCCCGCAATGAGGAGGATTTCCTGGAGCAGGTGTGGATCGACGAGGGTCCGCAGTGGGGGCGGGGTGGGACCATGATGGTGGTGCGGCGGGTCTTCATGAACGTCGACACCTGGGAGATCCTGGACCGCACCTCCCGTGAAGTGTCGGTGGGGCGTGACCTGGCCGAGGGTGCGCCATTGACCGGGGATAAGGAGTTCGATGAACCGGACATGACGGCCGTGGACCACACCGGCCTGCCGATCATTGACCCAGCCAGTCACATGGCTCGCTCCCGGCCCCCTGCGGATCATCCGGAACAGGTGCTCCACCGCCGTTCCTACAACTATGATCTCCCGCCGGAGCCGGAGCTCTCCGCTGCCCTTGAGACCGAGGGAGTGCCGGTGCTGTCGAACTCGGGTCTGGTGTTCATCTGTTTCCAGAGAGATCCCGGCACGCAGTTCATTCCGATCCAGCAGCGCCTGGATGAGGCCGATCGGCTCAACCAGTGGATCACCCACATCGGTTCCGCCGTCTATTTCATCCCCCCGGGGGTCAGCCCCGATGGTGAGGGCGGGAAGCGTTATTGGGGTGCGGCACTGCTCGAAGCCTGAACAGCACGCGGTAGGATATTGGCGAACAACCTCCTCCCTTGGTCTCTTCCGCGGCCAGGGGAGTGGTTTGTGCCAGATCCCAGTGGGAGGCGGCCAGGTATGCCGCCACCCACGTGAGCGTGTAAAGGACGCAACCTATGGTGAACGCCACCGAATCCGCCCCGGTCATTTCCGCATCTTTCGAGGTTCCCGGCGGCACCGCCGTCGGTGCTGCGATGCGTGAGCTCGACCTTCCGAACAAGGGCCCCGAGGCCATCGTCTGTGTCAAGGATGCCGAGGGCAACCTGAAGGATCTTTCCCACATCCCGGAAACCACGGCGGTCTTCACCCCGGTTGCGGCGAACACCGAGGACGGCCGCGCCGTCATCCGACACTCCTGCGCCCATGTGCTGGCACAGGCCGTGCAGCTGGAGTTCCCTGGCACGAAGCTGGGCATCGGTCCCGCCATCGAGAATGGCTTCTACTATGACTTCCAGGTCGCCGAGCCCTTCACCCCGGAGGACCTCAAGACCATCGAGAAGCGCATGAAACGCATCATCAAGACCGGCCAGCGTTTCGAACGCCGCGTCTACGAGTCCGCGGAAGCTGCCGCTGAAGAGCTCAAGGATGAGCCCTTCAAGCTGGAGCTGGTGCAGGACAAGGGCAATGTCGACCCGAACTCCGATGAGGCCACCGAGGTCGGTGCCGGTGATCTGACCGCCTATGACAACGTCAACCCGCGCACCAATGAGGTCGAGTGGTCGGACCTGTGCCGGGGCCCGCACATCCCCACCACCCGCTATATCCCGGCCTTCACCCTGACCCGCTCCTCCGCCGCCTACTGGCGTGGTGACCAGGCCAACGCCGGTCTGCAGCGTATCTACGGCACTGCCTGGGAAGACAAGGAGGCACTGGAGGCGCACCAGCACATGCTGGCAGAAGCCGAGAAGCGTGATCACCGTCGCCTGGGCACTGAGCTGGATCTCTTCTCCTTCCCGGATGAGATCGGTTCCGGTCTGCCGGTGTTCCACCCCAACGGTGCGACCGTCCGCATGGAGATGGAGGAGCACTCCCGCCGCCGTCACATCGCCGCCGGCTACTCCTTCGTGACCTCTCCGCACGTGACCAAGGGCGACCTCTTCGAGAAGTCCGGTCACCTGGGCTTCTACAAGGAGGGCATGTTCCCGCCGCTGCAGCTCGACGCTGAGTACGACGAGGACGGCAACGAGACCAAACCGGGCCAGGATTATTACCTCAAGCCGATGAACTGCCCCATGCACAACCTGATCTTCGACTCCCGGGGCCGTTCCTACCGTGAGCTGCCGCTGCGGCTGTTCGAGTTCGGCACCGTCTACCGCTACGAGAAGTCCGGCGTTGTCCATGGTCTGACCCGTGCCCGTGGCTTCACCCAGGATGATGCCCACATCTACTGCACCGAGGACCAGCTCGAGCAGGAGCTGACCACCGTCCTGCAATTCATCATCTCCCTGCTCAAGGACTACGGTCTGGATGACTTCTACCTGGAGCTGTCCACCAAGGACCCGAAGAAGTTCGTCGGTTCGGATGAGATCTGGGAGACCTCCACCGAGATTCTGCAGCGCGTGGCCACCAACTCCGGCCTGGACCTGGTTCCCGATCCGGAGGGTGCAGCCTTCTACGGCCCGAAGATCTCCGTACAGGCCAAGGACGCGATCGGCCGTACCTGGCAGATGTCTACCGTCCAGCTGGACTTCAACATGCCGGAGCGCTTCAACCTGGAGTACACCGCCTCGGACGGCTCCAAGAAGCAGCCCATCATGATCCACCGCGCGCTCTTCGGCTCCATCGAGCGTTTCTTCGGTGTGCTGCTCGAGCACTACGCCGGTTCCTTCCCGGCCTGGCTCGCTCCGCAGCAGGTCATGGGCATCCCGGTGGCCGATGATTCCATCCCGCACCTGGAGGCTGTCACCGCCAAGCTGCGGGAGAAGGGTATCCGCGCCACCGTGGACACCTCCGATGACCGCATGCAGAAGAAGATCCGCAACCACACCACCGGCAAGATCCCCTTCATGTTGTTGGCCGGTGCCCGCGATGTGGAAGCAGATGCCGTCAGCTTCCGCTTCCCGGACGGCACCCAGGTCAACGGTGTACCCGTGGATGAGGCCGTGGCGTTGATCGCCAACTGGATCGCAGAACGCAACAACACGCAGCCGAGCGAGGAAGCCATTGCCGCACGACGCTGAGCACCCAGCAGAGGACACCGCCGCGCACCCTGAAGGGGGACATGTCTGGGTGGACACTGGGGAGGGAACCCCGGATGCCCTGACCCGGTTGTGGGCCCCCTACCGGATGAGCTACATCAGCCGTTCCCCGGGTTCCGGTGACCCGGAAGCGGTGGCGGCCCGGCGGCGGAACCCCTTTGTTGAGGCACCGAAGTACCCCGATGAGGATTCGCTGATCGTGGCCCGCGGCAGGCTGGTCTTCGCCATCCTCAACCTCTACCCCTACAACAGCGGTCACCTGATGATCATCCCCTACCGCAAGGTTTCGGCGTTGGAGGAGCTGACTTCTGCGGAGTCCCTGGAAATGGTCGAATTCGGCCGTTTGGCCATCCGCACCATCAATGCGGTCTCCCGCCCGGAGGGCATCAACGTCGGCTTCAACCTGGGTAAGGCCTCCGGGGGTTCGGTGCAGGAGCACCTGCACATGCATGTGGTTCCCCGCTGGCCGGGTGACGCCAACTTCATGACCGTGCTCAGCGGTACCAAGGTGCTTCCGCAGCTACTGCGGGACACCCGGCAACTGCTGGCGGAGGAGTGGCGACGCATCGTTGCCGATGATGTCGACTATGCCGCCACCGAGGCCGAGAATGAGGTTGCGGCAAACCGGCGGGCCGAGCAGATCGGTATCCAGGCAGCGGCTGAAGCGGCGCAGCGGGCAGCGGCTCAGGCTACCGCCAGGAGAGCCGCAGCTGATCCAGGGCAGGCCCCCGATGCTTAGTGTCCACGGCCGCAAGCCCGCCGCTCTCGTTGTGGAACCGGTGGCCCGGATACTCAACCGGACGGGGATCACCCCGAATACGGTGACGGTGGCCGGTGCGCTGATCACCATCCTGATCGCAGTGCTGCTGATCCCCAGTGGACACCTGGTCTGGGCGGCGATCCTCTCCGGCATCTTCGCCGCCTTCGACATGGTCGACGGCACCATGGCGCGGATGCGCGGCGGCGGCACCAAATTCGGTGCCACCCTGGACGCCACCTGCGACCGGATCACCGACGGGGCGCTTTTCGCTGCGATCACCTGGTGGTTGATCTACAGCTATGAGGCGCCCCCCTCCCTGGTCGTAGCCTCCCTGGTGGTGCTGATCTCCTCCCAGGTCATCTCCTATGTGAAGGCCCGGGGTGAGGCCAGTGGTTTCCGGATAGTCGGGGGCTTGGTTGAGCGACCCGAACGGCTGATCCTCGGTCTGGTGGGTGTCGGACTGCAAGGCTTCGGTGTCCCTTATGCCATTGATGTGGCGATCTGGCTGCTGACGGTGGGTTCGGTGATCACCGTGGTGCAGCGCCTGCGCATCGCCGCCCGCGCACCCCAGGCACAGGATCTGGTCGCGGCCCCGGAGGGTGCCGCAGAAACAGTGGAGAAGTAGAGAGAATGAAACTGCGCAGCATGTTCCGGGATCTTGATCCCGCCGCCCTCGGCTATCTGGCGGGCTGGAAGATCATCGGCCGGCTGCCGGAGCCCCTGGCCCGTCGGCTCTTCCGCATCGGGGCGGACTACGCCTCCGACCACGGTCGGGGCATGGAGCAGCTGCGACTTAACCTCTCCCGGGTGGTGGGCCCGGAGAATGTCACCCGGGACCTGGTGCGCGCCTCGGTGCGTTCCTATGCCCGTTACTGGCTGGAGGCCTTCCGACTGCCGCAGATGATGAAGGATCCGGAGCTAGCCCGCCAGTTGGCGGAGTCGGTCATCGGAGTGCCCGCCCTGGATCGTTCCCTGGCCTCTGGTCGGGGAGTGATTCTCACCCTGCCGCATTCCGGCAACTGGGATATGGCGGGTCTCTTCCTGGTCAATCACCAGGGCACCTTCACCACGGTGGCGGAAAGACTGAAACCGGAGGTGCTCTATGAGGCTTTCGTCGACTACCGCGAATCCCTGGGCTTTGAGGTGCTGCCGTTGACGGGCGGCGCCCAGCCTTTCCCACAGCTGCGCCAGACCCTCGAGGCCGGTGGGGTGGTCTGTCTGATGGGGGAGCGCGATCTCAAGCACAGTGGGGTGCCCGCCCTGATGTTCGGGGAGGAAACTTCCCTGCCTCCCGGA
Organism: Corynebacterium occultum; assembly: GCF_009734425.1. Taxonomy (NCBI): domain Bacteria; kingdom Bacillati; phylum Actinomycetota; class Actinomycetes; order Mycobacteriales; family Corynebacteriaceae; genus Corynebacterium; species Corynebacterium occultum. The sequence goes on along the minus strand of NZ_CP046455.1, from coordinate 1,738,265 downwards.
CCCGCCCGACTGGCGCGGGAGACCGGCGCCGCCCTGCATGTGGTCCACTCCTGGTACCCGGAGGAGGGAGGTTGGGGTTTTTCCATCTCCGATGAGGTCGAGGTCGGTGAATTAACGGAGACGGTGCAGCGGATCGCCAATCTTTTCAGCGCCAATATCGCCGCCCACCCGGTGGACTGGCACATGCTGCAGCCGCAGTGGCGTTCCGACTATGAAGAACGGAAGAAACAGCGTTCGGGGCAGGGGGACCGCCGGTGAGAATCGGTATCGTCTGCCCTTATAGTTTTGATGAACCCGGCGGAGTTCAAGCCCATATCCTTGATTTAGCCAGAGTGCTTATCGACGCCGGACACCATGTCCAGGTGCTCGGCCCCTGCGCCCCAGACACCGAGGTCCCCGACTTCGTGGTCCGTGGTGGCCGCTCCCTCCCCATCCCCTACAACGGATCCGTAGCCCGGCTCGCCATCGGACCCCATGTACTCCGCCGCGTCCGGGCCTTCATCCGGGAGGGCGACTTCGATGTCCTCCACATCCACGAACCAAACTCCCCGAGCTACTCCATGGCCGCCCTGTGGGCCGCTGAGGGGCCGGTGGTGGCCACCTACCACGCCTCCGCCGCCAGCTCCCGGGTGCTCAAACTCTCCCATCCCCTCCTGCGGCCCTATCTGGAGAAGGTCCGGGGCGGAATCGCGGTCTCCGAAATGGCGAGACGTTGGCAGGTGGAACAACTCGGTGGTGACCCGGTGCTCATCCCCAACGGGGTGGACACCGAGGTGTACCGAGGGGCGCACCAGAAATATCTCGCCACCCGTGATCCACAACAGCAGCAGCCCGTGGAGATCGTCTTCCTCGGCCGCCTCGATGAATCCCGCAAGGGACTCGACATCCTGCTCCGTGCCCTCGGCCGCCTCGACCGTCAGGTCCGGGTCTCCATCATGGGTGGTGGCCGGGCCCGCAGCATGGCGGGCGTGGACTTCCTCGGCCGTGTCTCCGATGAAGAGAAAGCTCAGGTCCTCGGTCGGGCCGACATCTACGTCGCCCCCAACACCGGAGGAGAAAGCTTCGGCATCGTCCTGGTTGAGGCGATGGCTGCCGGCTGTGCGGTCATCGCCAGCGATCTGGAGGCCTTTGCCGCCGTCTGTGACAGTGACTCCACCACCCCCGCCGGTCTGCTCTTCCGCAACGGTTCCGATCAGGAACTCGCCGCAAAGCTGCGACTGCTGATCGACGAACCTGATATCCGCGCTGAGCTGGTCCGGGCGGGGCAGGAAAGAGCCCGGCTCTATGACTGGTCGAATGTGGCCCGTGCGGTGCTCGCCGTCTATGAAACCGTCACCGATGGCACCAAGGTGGCTGTCCGGTGACCATCATCTACATTCTGCTGGCGGTGGCGATCACCGCGCTGCTGCTCTGGGCCTATTTCACCGCCCAACGGCTCAACCGCCTGCATATCCGCACCGACTCCGCCCTGCAGAACCTGCAGGCCGCACTGGATCTACGGGCCTCACTGGCGGAAGCTCTGGTGCCGGAGTTGACGGCGGTGGCCCGTTCGGCGACCGCACTACCACTGGCGCACGGTCAGTATGACCGTCGGGCGGCGCAGGAGAGACGTCTTTCAGAGGCACTGTCGGTGCAGGTTGCCGGGCAAGGTGTGCTGCCGGCACCGCTGATCGAGGCCAATGCCAGGGTTGAGTTGGCGCATCGTTTCTACAATGACGCGGTCACCACCACCAGGGCGCTGCGGACCCGGCCGCTGGTGAGGGTCTGCCGACTGGGTGGTACCGCTCCGTTGCCGGACTATTTTGAGCTCGCTTATCTGGAGGTCGGGGAGCCCTGAGCCCGATGCACTGGATCCGGTACCTCCTCTGGGGGTGGGGGTTGTGGGTGAGCCGGTTCATGAGGGGCGAACTAGGCGGTCTATCATTGGGCAAAACCTTTCGGATCCCCTAATCACAGGAGGCGTGACTAACACGTGAGCACCAATACTTCTACTCCCGGTACCGGCACCGGTCGGGTCAAGCGTGGCCTGGCTGAAATGCTCAAGGGTGGTGTGATCATGGATGTGGTCACCGCTGAGCAGGCGAAGATCGCCGAAGATTCCGGCGCTACCGCTGTTATGGCGCTGGAGCGTGTTCCCGCCGATATCCGTGCTCAGGGTGGTGTCTCCCGGATGTCCGATCCGGACATGATCGACAGCATCATCGAGGCGGTCTCCATCCCGGTCATGGCCAAGGCTCGTATCGGCCACTTCGTTGAGGCACAGGTCCTGCAGTCCCTGGGCGTCGACTTCATTGACGAGTCCGAGGTGCTCACCCCCGCGGACTACACCAACCACATCGACAAGTTCGGTTTCAAGGTCCCCTTCGTCTGTGGTGCCACCAACCTCGGCGAGGCACTGCGACGCATCAATGAGGGTGCCGCAATGATCCGCTCCAAGGGTGAGGCCGGCACCGGCGACGTCTCCAACGCCGTTACCCACATGCGTACCATCCGGGCTGAGATCAACCGTCTGAAGTCCATGGCGGAGGATGAGCTCTACGTCGCCGCCAAGGAGCTGCAGGCTCCCTATGAGCTGGTCCGCGAGGTCGCCGAGAAGGGTGAACTGCCGGTCGTGCTCTTCACCGCTGGTGGCATCGCCACCCCGGCTGATGCCGCCATGATGATGCAGCTCGGTGCTGACGGTGTCTTCGTCGGCTCCGGTATCTTCAAGTCCGGCAATCCGGAGGAGCGCGCCCGCGCCATCGTCCAGGCCACCCAGAACTACGATGACCCGGCGGTCATCGCGAATGTCTCCCGTGGTCTGGGTGAAGCGATGGTCGGCATCAACGTCGATGACATTCCGGTTCCGCACCGTCTCTCCGAGCGTGGCTGGTAATTCTCGGATTGGTTGAAGTCCACTCCTGAAAGCACGGCGCCTGTCACCCCTGGAGGGGGTGACAGGCGCCGTGTCCTTCCTCAGGGGAGGGATCTAGTTGACCGCATCTACGATGGCATCCGGGTCATAGGGCTGCCCCAGGGTCAGTAGCAGGGTGAACACAATGACGATGATCACCAGCAGGATGAGCATGGTGCGGACCGGGTGTCGCACCATCTGGGCCAGGCCTCGATCCGCCAGGTTCTTCGGCTCCGCATCATCGTTGAGGTAGCGCCAGCCGCCCTCCAGGTGGCCCTTCTTGTCCGCCCAGAGGGTGAAGGGCAGGGCACCCCAGGGGATGATGGAGACCACCAGGCCGAGCGCCCCCAGCCCGAAGGACCAGCGGTTGTTCACCCACAGCAGCACGGTGATCGCGACGAAGCAGAGGAAGCCGAAGCCGTGGATCGGTCCGGCGATGGGAACCAGGGAGTCGGTGACTCCGCTGTACTTCAGGATCATGCCGAGGATGAGGAGGGTCCAGGTGACCATTTCCAGACCGGCGGCGATCCGGTGCAGATTTTTCGGTGTCATGTCCGCAACGCTAACCGAAGGCGGGCATTTACTCCGAACCCGCAAGCTGGCAGGCTAAGGTGTGTGAGGGAACTCACCGGTGGAGCGTGCGTCACTGCACACCTCGGAGGAAATCCACTGACCACATGGACACGTAAAGATGAGGTAGGCCGGGATTGTCGAATATGGGCGGGATCGAATACATCCTGGATGTCGAGCGGATCGACACTGATATCTACCGGGGACCGGTGGTGGAGTCTCAACTGGCCCGGACCTTCGGCGGTCAGGTCGCCGCCCAGGCGCTCGTGGCTGCGACCCGCACCGTGCCGGATAACTTCCAGGTCCATTCCCTACACGGGTATTTCATGGCCCCGGGGATCTCGGATCAGCCGACCGTGTTCCTGGTCGACCGGATGCGGGATGGGCGAAGCTTCCAGGCCCGCCAGGTTAAAGCCATCCAGGATGGCCAGACCATCTTCTCGATGCAGGCCAGTTTTCACCGGGAAGGTGACAGTGGCATTGAACACCAGGATCAGATGCGTCCGGTCCCGGGGCCGGATGACTTTGAGGTGGACTTCGAAAGGATGCCGGTCAGTTCTCGCGCGCTGCTGGATGAATGGTCCGACTGGGACATCCGCCCGGTGCCCCCGGAGCTCTATGAACGCAATCCGCTGACCAGTGTGGAACAGGTGGTGTGGTTCCGTTCCAGGGCACAGCTACCGGATGATCAGACCTTCCATGTCTGCACCCTGGCCTACATGTCGGATATGACCCTGCTTCATGCCTCGGTCAGTGTGCATCCCGGGGAGAAGGTGCAGATGGCCTCCCTTGATCACGCCATGTGGTTCACCCGCCCCTTCCGGGCTGATGAATGGCTGCTCTATGATCAACGCTCACCCTCCGCAGGTAAGGGCAGGGCCTTGACTCATGGTCGAATTTTCAATCAAGCTGGCGACTTGGTCGCTATAGTCAATCAGGAAGGCTTGACCCGAACACTCCGTGAAGGTGGCTCGAGCATTCCGATGAAATCATCCGAGGAGCAGAAATGACCAAGGCACACATCGGAATCCTGGCAGTTCAGGGTGGTGTCCGAGAGCATGAACGCACCCTCGACCAGCTCGGGGTGATTCACCGTCAGGTACGCCGCCCCGAGCACCTCAAAGGCATTGACGGACTAATCCTGCCCGGCGGAGAATCCACCACCATGTCCCGACTGCTGGAACTCGGAGGGCTGCTGGAGCCGCTGCGAGAGGCCCTGGCCGGTGGACTCCCGGCCTACGGCACCTGCGCGGGGATGATCCTGCTGGCCAATGAGGCCCTCGATCACCGGGCGGATGCACAACAGCTCAACGCACTGGACATCACCGTGCGGCGTAATGCCTTCGGCCGCCAGGTTGATTCCTTTGAGGCGGAACTGGATTTCCAGGGAATAGAAGCCCCCGTGCCGGCGGTCTTCATCAGGGCCCCCTGGGTGGAGCGGGTCGGGGAGGGCGTCGAAAAGCTGGCGACAGTTCCCGCCGGCCCTTCTGAGGGGGCGGTGGTCGCCGTACGTCAGGGGAATGTGCTGGCCACCAGTTTCCATCCGGAGGTCACCGGAGACACCCGGATCCACCGTTACTTCCTGGCGATGGTGCAGAAAAGTACCGCCCGACTCTAGATGTTCGGCCAGTCGCAGAAAACCCGCTCCACCCACCTGCGTATACTTGGCGGAGCAACACCAATTGCCGCAGCCGCGCACCCCTGGTGCGGCACCGGTGTATTCACACTCTCAAGAACTCCCGGTCCGCAACCTCCCGGTAAGAGCGCGCGCGGTGTCGCCGAAGGAAAGGACTGCTATGGCCGGCCATTCAAAGTGGGCTACCACCAAGCACAAGAAGGCGGCGAACGATGCCAAGCGTGGCAAGGAGTTCGCCAAAATGATCAAGAACATTGAGGTCGCGGCCCGCACCGGTGGCGGCGATCCAAGCGCGAACCCGACCCTCGACGACATGATCAAGAAGGCCAAGAAGGCCTCCGTCCCCAATGACAACATTGAACGCGCACGCAAGCGTGGCTCCGGCGAGGAAGCCGGCGGTGCCGACTGGGAAACCATCATGTACGAGGGGTATGGCCCCAACGGTGTCGCAATGCTCATTGAGTGTCTGACCGACAACCGCAACCGCGCAGCCACCGAGGTGCGCACCGCGATGACCAAGAATAACGGCAACCTGGGTGAATCCGGTTCCGTGTCCTACATGTTCATCCGCAAGGGTGTCGTGCTGGTCGCCAAGGGTGAACTCGCCGAGGATGACGTGCTCATGGCCGTCCTGGATGCCGGTGCCGAGGAAGTCAAGGACATCGGTGAGAGCTTCGAGATCCTCTCCGCGCCGGTTGATATGCCTGCCATCCGGGATGCCCTGGAGGAAGCCGGCATCGAGGTCGAGGACTCTGACAGCGATTTCCGCGCCTCCGTCGAGGTTGCTCTGGATGCCGACGGGGCCCGCAAGATGTTCAAGCTCGTCGACGCCCTCGAAGACTCCGATGACGTCCAGAACGTCTACACCAACATGGACCTCTCCGAAGAGGTCCTCGCTGAACTCGACGCCTGACCCAGGCCCTAGTTCACCCCGAACCGCAATGCCGCGGTGCCCCACCCCCGGAACCTCGGGTCAGGGCACTGCGGCGTTGTAGTTTGACGCCCAGGGAAACGGAAAATCCTCCATTAGCACTTGTGTGCTAAGAATGTATCAAGCTGGGGCAGTAGCCGTCGGCACACTGTTTTTATCTGCCCAGCCGGGAATACGAAGAGAAAGGTGGAACCGGGATGAACCTCGAAGGGCTTCGGGTCATGGGAGTGGATCCCGGCCTGACCCGGTGCGGACTCTCCGTGGTCCAGGCTGGTCGCGGCAGAGCAGTCCTGCCCATCTCGGTGGGAGTCGTCCGCACCCCCTCCGATCTGGAACTGGAGAAACGCCTGCTCCGGATCTTCAAAGCCACTACCGAATGGATCCAGGAATATCAGCCCGATGTGGTCGCCATTGAGCGGCTCTTCGAACGCGGCAACGTCTCCACCGTCATCCACACCGCCCACGCGGTCGGGGTGATCATGCTGGCCGCCGCCGAACAGGGGCTCGCGGTACACATGTACACCCCCAGTGAGGTCAAGAAGGCCATCTCCGGCAATGGGCGTGCCGACAAGAAACAGATGACGGTGATGATCACCCGGATCCTGGGCCTTGCCGAAGCCCCCAAACCCGCGGATGCGGCTGATGCCCTGGCACTGGCGGTCTGCCACTGCTGGCGGGCACCCCTGATCGCACGGGAAAAGGCCGCCCTGGCGCGCCGGGACGCGGAGCTCGCGGCCCGCCGCAACAATCACCCGGTGGCTGGCCGGGGTGCCGGACACCCCGTCAACCGAATTCAAGGAGCACAATCATGATTGCCTCATTGCGTGGCACGGTTATCGAAATCGGACTCGACCACGGGGTGATCGAGTGCTCTGGTGTGGGTTACCACTTCAGTGCCACCCCCCGGACCCTGGCGGAACTGCGCCGCGGCGAAGAATCCTTCATTTTCACCACCATGGTTGTGCGTGAGGATTCCATGCAGCTCTACGGTTTCAAGGAGAACGAGGACCGGGAGATGTTCCACCTCCTGCAGACCGTCACCGGGCTGGGCCCGAAACTGGCGATGGCCTCCCTGGCGGTGCTGCACCCCGCCGAGCTGGCCAAGGCTGTCGCCGAGGCGGATTCCAAGACCTTGCAGCGCATCCCGGGTGTGGGCAAACGCATGGCGGAGCGTATGGCGCTGGAACTCAAGGAGAAGGTCACCGCCTACCTCGCCCCGGCCGAAGCCGGTGAGATGGAACTCGGGACCCAATTGCCGATGGGTTCGGAGGCGGTGGCCGAACAGGTCGCCGCAGCACTTCTGGGACTGGGCTTCGGGGAAAAGGAAGCCACCGCGGCAGTGAACACGGTCCTGGCGGAAGATCCCGAACTGACGACCAGTGCGGCGCTGCGTGCCGCCCTGGCTGGCCTGGGCAAGAAGTAGTCGGAGGCGGACAACAATGTCAGATGTGGAAAAGACCGAGTTTCAGCTGCCTCCGGAATACGCCGGGGCAGGCAGGGCAGAGGATGCGCCCGTCAACCCACAGGCCACCCCGCAGGAACAGGATGGCGAATCCACGCTACGGCCCCGCAGCCTGGTGGAGTTCATCGGCCAGCCGAAGGTCCGCGGCCAGCTGGACCTGGTGCTCACCGGTGCCAAACGTCGGGGGGTGACCCCGGACCACGTGCTCCTTTCCGGGCCCCCTGGTCTGGGTAAAACCACCATGGCGATGATCATCGCCCAGGAAATGGGTGCCAGCTTGCGCATGACCTCCGGACCGGCACTGGAACGCGCCGGCGACCTGGCAGCCATGCTCTCCAACCTGATGGAAGGTGATGTTCTCTTCATTGATGAGATCCACCGCATCGCCCGCCCCGCGGAGGAGATGCTCTACATGGCGATGGAGGATTTCCGGATTGACGTGATAGTGGGAAAGGGCCCCGGTGCCACCTCCATCCCCCTGGAGCTGCCGTCCTTCACCCTGGTTGGCGCGACCACCCGCTCCGGCATGCTCACCGGTCCGCTGCGTGACCGCTTCGGCTTCACCGCGCAGATGGAGTTCTATGACGTGGAGGACCTCACCCGGGTGGTCACCAGAACTGCGAAGATCCTGGGTATCAGCATCGAAGCAGATGCCGCCGTCGAGATAGCCTCGCGTTCCCGGGGTACCCCGCGAATTGCCAACCGCCTACTGCGCCGCGTCCGGGACTACGCCGAGGTGGAGTCTGACGGGGTGGTTGATCTCGCCGCCGCCAAGGAGGCCCTGCGCATCTTCGACGTGGATGAGATGGGACTGGACCGCCTGGACCGGGCGGTGCTCACCGCTCTGATCAAGGGACACGGTGGGGGACCGGTGGGGGTGAACACCCTCGCCGTGGCGGTGGGTGAGGAATCCGCCACCGTGGAGGAAGTCTGCGAACCCTATCTGGTCCGTGCCGGGATGATCGCCCGCACCGGCCGGGGCCGGGTGGCCACCGCCGCCGCCTGGCGCCATCTTGGGCTGACCCCACCGGAAGGTTCGATCGGTTACTGATCCCACCGATTTCCCTCCGTGGGATCAACCAGGAGTTGGGTGGCTGGAAATCCACTGTGAAAAAGTTCAGAGGAATGGTGATGGAGAGGGGTTGTCTGGCACACTGGGGAACATTATGGACATTGTTCTTCTCATACTTCTGCTTCTGGTCTTTCTTCTTCCCTCCCTCCTGATGGCGCGTAAACAGCGCCGCAACCAGGCTGAAATCAAGAATTACCAGGACTCTCTGCACCCCGGCGAGCGGGTGGTCACCGTCTCCGGTCTCCATGGCACCATCGTCAGCATCCGCCCGACCGAGATCGACCTGGAGATCGCACCCGGTGTGGTGATCACCCTCGAGAAGATGTCCGTGGTTCGTAATGAGAACCAGGGCATGGTCGGCACCGCCGAGTACGGCCACCCGGAGGATGCCGCCTTCGATGGCTCCCCGGAACAGGAGTACCCCCTCGAGGACCAGTCGCGCCGTGAGGAAGGCCCCGAGGGTCAGACTCCGGGCGGGGGACATCCGGAGAACCTCCGTTAAAAAACCTCCACCACCACGAACACCTCCGGTGCTTCGTGGTGGTTTTTTATGTGATGGCGATCAACCCTGCCCTGGGCAGGGTTGGGCAGGTCAACCTAACCCCCATCACGTACCATGACATTTTGTGCCTTCGGTGCCTGACCCTGGTATCCGAGTCCATCTTCAATTTTTGTCCATTCGAGCTGAGTCAGTTCCGCCACCGCCTGAAAGGTGATGTTCGGCGGGACGGTTCTGTTCCGGGGTGGCACCGTGAGGTGTCCCGGGATGGGGCCACTTTGCCCCAGAGGGGAGACATCCTTGTCCACTAAAACCAGACGCGCTGGAGCCGGAGGTCGATCCGGCTCCAGTTCGCCCAGGCGGAATTGGCCGACACAGGCCATCGCATTCTTTGTGCTGATCGTGTTGGCCATGTTCGCCCTGGTGTTCTTCACCGGTGATCGTTCGACCACCCCGAAGCTCGGCATTGATCTGCAGGGCGGAACCCGGGTGACGCTGGTCCCCCAGGGTGAGGAACCCACCCAGGATCAGCTGCGACAGGCCCGGGACATCCTGGAGAAGCGTGTCAACGGCATGGGTGTCTCCGATGCCAGTGTCGTCGCTGACGGCAGCACCCTGGTGATCACCGTCCCGGGTGAGGACACCTCGCAAGCTCGTGCCGTGGGACAAACCTCCCAGCTGTACTTCCGTCCGGTCATCACCGGCGAGCAGCCCATTGTGGGGGAGATCCCCGGGCTGGCTGAGGAAATGGCCAACCAGTGGGTGGAATACGGTGTGGTCACTGAGGAGGAGGCCGCTGAGGCTCTCAACCTGATCATCGGTGCGGTCAATGACGCCAATCAGGCTGCCGCCGATACCGGCGCCGTGGAAGGTGAGGAAGCCCCGGCGGTGGAGGAAACTCCGGTCCCCGAGATCACCGCCATCCCGCTGCCGGAGCCGGAAAACTCCATTGTCGCCGGGGAGCGTCGTGGTGAGGTGACCGAGATGCTGCGTGCCCACCGTCAGTCCACCGATCCCTCGGTTCAGTTCGTCACCCAGGCGCTGATGCGTTGTGGCCCGGATGAGACTGATCCGCTGCAGGGCACCGATGATCCCACCCAGCCGCTGCTGGCCTGTGACCCCTCCATCGGTCAGGTCATGCTGCTCGGTGAGGTTCCCTTGCTGGTCGGCGAGACGGATGCGGAAGATGGTGAGCGACTGACCGGTAACCAGATCGACACCGACCGTCCGATCAGCGGTGGCTTCAACCCGCAGACCGGCCAGATGGAGATCTCCTTCTCCTTCAAGTCCGGCAGCGGTGAGCAGGGTGCCGCCACCTGGAGTCAGCTGACCACTGACTACCTGCAGCAGCAGGTCGCCATCACCCTGGACTCCCAGGTGATCTCCGCCCCGGTGATCCAGTCACCCACCCCGGTCGGCTCCGCCACCTCCATCACCGGTGACTTCACCCAGGAGGAGGCCCAGGATCTGGCGAACAACCTCCGCTACGGCGCACTGCCGCTCTCCTTCGCCGGTGAGGATGGTGAGTCCGGCGGTACCGCCGAGACCGTCCCGCCTTCCCTGGGTGCGGCCGCCATGCAGGCTGCCCTGGTTGCCGGTCTGGTGGGTCTGCTTCTGGTCGCCATCTTCGTTTTCGCCTACTACCGCATCTTCGGTTTCGTCTCCCTGATCACCCTGGCCGCCGCCGGTGTGCTCCTCTACGGCGCGCTGGTGCTGCTGGGCCGCTGGATCGGTTATACCCTGGACCTTTCCGGCATGGCCGGTATCGTCATCGGTATCGGCACCACCGCCGACTCCTTCGTGGTGCTCTACGAGCGGATCAAGGATGAGGTCCGTGAGGGACGTTCCTTCCGTTCCGCGGTTCCCCGTGGTTGGGATCGCGCCAAACGCACGATCGTCACCGGTAATATCGTAACCCTGCTGGCAGCTGTGATCATTTATCTGCTGGCCGTCGGTGAGGTCAAGGGCTTCGCCTTCACGCTGGGTCTGACCACTGTCTTCGACCTGCTGGTCACCTTCATGATCACCGCACCGCTGATGCTCCTGGCTTCCCGTAGGCCCTTCTTTGCCAAGTCCGTCATCAACGGCATGGGTTCCTCCTTCCGTTTCGCGGAGCAGGAACAGGCGGTCAAGCGTGAGGCTGCGGCCGCCCCCGAGTCGGCCGAGGCCGAGCCCCGGGACACTGCCGGAGCCACCACCGCCGGATCCACCGACACCGCTGCTCCCGCCGAGCAGGATGAGGAGAAGTAGCTCATGAGTACCGATACCAAGAAGAAGGGTTCCACGCGGAGCCTCTACTCCGACACCGGCGGCATCGATTTCATCGGCCGCAGCAAGCTCTGGTACTGGATCACCGTTGCCCTGCTGGTGATCAGTATCCTCGCCATCGCGATCCGGGGTTTCTCCCTGAGCATCGATTTCGAGGGTGGCACCAAGATGACCATGCCGGCCGCCGATCTGGTGGTCGAGCAGGTTGAGGACACCTTTGTCGAGGCCACCGGCGTGGAGCCGGAACTGACTCAGATCGTCGGCTCCGGTGATGGCCGTACTCTCGAGATCACCACTGAGCGTCTCAACGAGGATCAGATCACCGATGCCCGTCTGGCGATCTTCGAGGAGTTCCAGCCGCTGGACACGGAGGGCAACCCCTCCCCGGATGCGGTCGGTGACTCCACCGTCTCCGAGTCCTGGGGTTCGACCATCACCCAGCGGATGCTCATCGCCATGGTGGTCTTCCTGCTGGCCGCCTTCGCCTACATCGCATTCCGACTGCAGCGCGCGATGGCGGCCGCGGCGATGATCGCCCTGGCCGTGGATGGTGTGCTGATCGCCGGTATCTACGCCGTATTCGGCTTCGAGGTTTCCCCGGCCACCGTCATCGGTCTGTTGACTGTGCTCTCCTTCTCCATCTATGACACGGTGATCGTCTTCGATAAGGTTCGTGAGAACACTGCTGGGCTGAATGACTCCACCAGGCGAACCTATGGGGAGCAGGCCAACCTGGCGGTCAACCAGACCGTGGTGCGTTCCATCTCCACCTCGGTCATTTCGGCCCTGCCGATCATTGCCCTGATGGTGGTGGCGGTCTGGATGCTGGGTGTGGGCACCCTCCGTGACCTGGCGTTGATCCAGCTGATCGGTGTCATCCAGGGCATCTTCTCCTCGATCTTCCTGGCCACCCCGCTGCTGGTGACCATCCACAACCGCAGTAAGGAAGCCAGGGCACATAACGCCCGGGTGAGTGCCGCCCGCACCGGCAAGAGCAGTGTCGCTGAGGTGGGTGGCGGTGCCTCCGGTGAGGCAGGTTCCTTCACCTCCGAGGAGTCCGAAACCACCGCCAAGCGCACCATCGTCTCCCCGGTTCTGCGGGTGGAAGATGACCGCCCCCGGGATGAGGGCCCCAGTGGTTCCGTCACCTGGCGGCCGGGCCGCTAACTGCTCCGCTCTGGAGTACCAGACCCAGCCTGCTCCGCGGCGTCGATAAGCGCCACCAGCCCCGTTCCCGAAAAACCGCACCCGCGGTGCCAGGGGGCGGGGTTTTGTGCCACCGTGGGAGACGTATAATTTGGGTTCTGTGAACATCGCGCGGTTTTTCGGCTGCGCACAACCTAAATGGAAATCGGGTGGCAGCACGGTGAAAATCCAGGTGTCCGGACGCGGATGGCTTCGATCGGCGTTTTCTACCCTCAGTCTGAGCGCGGTGCTGGGGATGGTGGCATGTGCCCCGGCACCGGAGCCGGAGGAGGACCTGTCCACCCTGGACCACTTCGGCTACGCCCTCTCCACCCCGTTGCGCACCACCAATGCCGCCAGCCTGGTGGGTGCCTCAACCAGTGCCCAGCTGCTCTCGGTGCGTATCTTCCCCTCGGTCTATGTCGCCGGCCCCTCAGGCCAGATGATCCCCAACACTGACCTGGTGAGCACCCAGGTGCTGCCCGGTGCAAATCGGCAGGTGATCTACACCCTGAGCGAGGATACGGTCTGGAGTGACGGAACCCCGATCACCTGCACCGATTACCTGCTCAACTACAAGGCCGGGGTGATGTCGACGCTTTTCGAGTCTTATCTGCCGTTGACGGAGCAGATCGAGCGGATGAGCTGCGAGCCGGGGGCGAAGCGTTTCACCGTGGTTTTCAAGGAGGATGCCGGAGCGCGGTGGCGTCAACTCTTTTCCCCGGGTACCGTGCTGCCCGCCCACGCCATCGCCGAGAAGGCTGGCCTGAGCACCGCGGCGCTTCACGACGCCCTGCAGGCCGAGGATCGCGATCAGCTGGAGGAGGTTGCGCGGATCTGGCGGGAGGATTTCAACCTCGACAGTTTCGACCCGGCGTTGCAGCTGTCCTCCGGGCCTTACCGGGTGGAGTCGGTCGGGGAGTCGGGGGAGGTGACCCTGGTGGCCAATGAGCGTTATTTCGGGGATCAACCGGTGCTTTCCCGGCTGGTGGTGTGGCCGGGTGAGGTGGATAAGGCGGCGCTCGCAGCGGAGGGCGCGATCCAGATCGCCGATGCGGACAATTATGACTGGGTGAACCGCGATGACCCGATGAATCAGCTGCGGGTGGAGGATCTGGAGGGCATCCTCACCGAGTCTCTGGTGTTGGGCAGTTCCGGGGTGTTCTATGGTCAGCCCTCCCGTCAGGCTTTCACCGCCTGCGTGGATCAGCGGGCGGTGGCGGCGGCCTCCTCCGCGGTGGCGGGCCGGGAGTTGCCGGTGGTGGGCACCCATGTGGTTTCTCACTTTGATCCGGTGGCCCGGCAGTTGGCCGGGGTGGTGGAACCGAAGCTGGGGGTTGACACAGAACAGGCTTCCGCGCTGTGGGGCACCACGGTCCGGATCGGGTATCAGGGACCTGATGAGCGGATGGCCGCCATGGTGGAGTCGATCCGGGTGTCCTGTGAGGCGGCGGGTATCACTGTGGTGGATGCCTCTGCGGAGGGTTCGACCATGGCCGATCTTGCCCGGCTCGGCACCGGACCCTGGGGTGAGGAACTTTACCTGGAGGGCAGTCTGGATGCGGTGCTGCGGCCGGTGGATCCGCTGGTCGAGTACGGCGGGGTCATCGCTGAGGACGGCAATGTGGCTGCCCTCTGGGAGGCTGAGGAACAGGCCTGGGAGGAGGCTAGGATAATCCCGTTGGCAGCCCAGCCCCGAACCTTCGCCATCGACGGTGATGTGGGTAACGTGGTGGAGTACACCGGCTCTACCGGCATCGGCTGGAACATGGATCGTTGGCGATATGAGGCCCCCATTACAGAGGAAGAAGAGGAATAAGTGTCCGAGAACAAATACCGCGATGCCCAGCATGCACTCGCGGAGAAGATCCGGCTGGTGGAGGACTTCCCGACGAACGGGGTTCTCTTTGAGGACCTGACCCCGGTCCTCGCGGACGCGGACGCTTTCCAGCTCATGGTCGATGAGCTCGCCGATGCCTGCACCCGTTTGGGTGCCACCCTCATTGGGGGGTTGGATGCCCGTGGATTCCTGCTGGGTTCCGCCGTCGCCTACAAAATGGGTCTGGGGATCCTGGCGATCCGCAAGAAGGGTAAACTGCCGCCGCCGGTCCATTCCCAGGAGTACTCCCTGGAATATGGGACTGCGGCGCTGGAGATCCCGGCCACTGGCATGGGCCTTGAGGGGCAGCAGGTGGTGCTCGTTGACGATGTGCTGGCCACCGGCGGAACCCTGGTTGCGGCGCGCAACCTGATTGAGAAGTGCGGCGGCGAAGTGGCCGGTAATGTGGTTGTTCTGGAGGTCGCCGGACTCGGTGGCCGCGAACGACTGGATGACCTTCCCCTCGTGGTCGTTAATGAACCTGCGGAGCAGGAGTAGTCGGAAGGGATCGGCCATGAGCACGGAACGCAACAACAGGCGCACCTCAGTAGGTGTGCGAAGCATGTCTGCCAGGTTGGCCCGAAGCCTGACCGGGACCCGGGGTAAAACCAATCCGGTGCTCGCCCCGCTGTTGAGCATTCACCGGCAGTTCCATCCCAAGGCGGATGCGGAACTGCTGGAACGTGCCTACATCACCGCGGAACGTCTCCATGAGGGGGTTTTCCGCAAGTCCGGTGATCCCTATATCACCCACCCCTTGGCGGTGGCCACCATCGCCGCAGAAATCGGCATGGACACCACCACACTGGTGGCGGCGCTGCTGCATGACACCGTGGAAGACACCGACTATGGCCTGGATGACCTCATCGCGGACTTCGGTGAGGAGGTCTCCCGCCTGGTGGACGGGGTGACCAAGCTGGACAAGGTGGCACTTGGTGCGGCCGCTGAGGCGGAGACCATCCGCAAGATGATCGTGGCGATGAGTCAGGACCCCCGGGTGCTGGTGATCAAGGTCGCGGACCGGCTGCACAATATGCGCACCATGCGTTTCCTGCCCCCCGAGAAGCAGGCCAAGAAGGCCCGCCAGACCCTGGAGGTGATCGCCCCCCTGGCGCATCGCCTGGGCATGGCCAGCATCAAGTGGGAGCTGGAGGATCTTTCCTTCGCGATTCTCTACCCGAAGAAGTATGACGAGATTGTCCGCCTGGTTGCCGACCGGGCACCTTCCCGGGACCGCTACCTCAAGGACATCATCGATCAGGTGCAGGAGTCGCTCCGGGAGAACGCCATCCCCGCTGAGGTGATGGGTCGGCCGAAGCACTACTGGTCGATCTACCAGAAGATGATTGTCCGGGGACGGGAGTTCGATGAGATCTTCGACCTGGTGGGTATCCGCATCCTGGTGGACAACATCAACAACTGTTATGCCGCCATCGGTGTGGTCCATGCGCTTTTCTCCGCCATGCCGGGCCGCTTCAAGGACTATATCTCTGCTCCGCGTTTCGGGGTGTACCAGTCACTGCACACCACGGTGATGATCCCCGGGGGCAAACCCCTGGAGGTGCAGGTGCGCACCCATGAGATGCACTACAACGCCGAGTTCGGCATTGCCGCGCACTGGCGTTACAAGGAGACCAAGGGTTCCCACTCCGGTGACAGGTCCGAGGTGGACCAGATGTCCTGGATGCGGCAGCTGCTGGACTGGCAGAAGGAGGCCGCGGACCCCAATGAGTTCCTGGACTCCCTGCGCTATGACCTGACCGCCAAGCAGATCTTCGTTTTCACCCCCAAGGGGGATGTGATCAACCTGCCGGTGGACTCCACCCCGGTGGACTTCGCCTACACCGTCCACACCGAGGTCGGCCACCGCTGCATCGGTGCGAAGATCAACGGCAAGCTGGTGGCACTGGAGTCGAAGCTCAAATCCGGTGACCGGGTGGAGATCTTCACCTCCAAGGACGCCAATGCCGGGCCCTCCCGGGACTGGCAGAATTTCGCGGTTTCCCCCCGCGCCAAGGCCAAGATCCGGCAGTGGTTCGCCAAGGAGCGCCGGGAGGAGCACCTGGAGGCCGGTCGGGATGCCCTGGCTGCGGAGGTACAGCGGGGTGGTCTGCCCATGCACCGCCTCTTCACCGCCCAGTCCATGAAGGGGGTGGCCGGAGAGCTGCACTACCCGGATGTCGACGCTCTCTACACGGCGATCGGTTCCGGTTCGGTGTCTGCCCAGCATGTGGCACACCGCCTGATGGCAGCCTTCGGCGATCAGGATGACGCCGAGGATGCACTGGTCGACCGCACTCCCTTCTCCGAGATCGTCAGCTCACGCAACCGGATCAGCGCCGGTTCGGCGGGCATCCTGGTTGAGGGCAGCCCGGATGTGCTGGCCAAGCTGGCCAAATGCTGTCAGCCGGTGCCCGGTGATGAGATCTTCGGGTTCGTCACCCGTGGTGGGGGAGTTTCCGTCCACCGCACCGACTGCACCAATACGGAGCAGCTGCGGCAGGAACCGGAACGGCTTATCGACGTCGCCTGGGAAGTGGAGAGCTCAACCCGTTCAGCTTTCGAGGCAACCCTCCAGGTTGAGGCCCTGGATCGTTCCGGCCTGCTCTTCGAACTGACCCGGGTGATCAATGAGCAGAAGCTCTCGGTGATCGCAATGCACTCCCAGGCTTCGGAGGACCGTATCGCGATCATCCGTTTCACCTTCTCGGTCTCCGACACCAAACAGTTGGGAACCCTGATGACCACGCTGCGTAACACCGAGGCCGTCTTCGACGTTTACCGGGTGCAGAACTAACACAGCTGGTGGCACATCCGCCCCGGGGTGTCCCTCTGGAGGGGCATCCCGGGGCGGTGCTCTTCGTGGGGTGGCCGGCGGGCAGGGGGGTGGGCGTCGAGAAGCAGGGGGAGTGTTTTTCCGGGCGGAGCGGGGGCGCGTCTAATAGACTGTGCTTTCATGCGTCAGTCCTATGGTTCCGCGCTCGCCCCGGATGGTTCCGCCATCACTTATATCGTCCGGGACGGAGGCTACCCCTATGCCGTGCGTGCCCGGCTGGGGGAAGCGGGACTGGGCGAAGAGGAGATCGTCGCGCTGCCGATTGAGGGGCGCGGTTCGGTGACCAAGGTGCTCTACTCCCCGGACGGCAAATGGATCGCCTGCGAAGCCTCACCGAAGGGCAGCGAACGCCTGGTGACCTGGGTGGTCCCCGCGGGCGGGGATCCGGGGGCCGGGAAGCAGGCCAAGATGCTGCACGCCCAGGAGGATGTGCTGACCACCTTGGTGGAGTGGGACGGGGACCTGCTGGCCATGAACGCGGTGACCAGCAATGGTGTCACGGAAGCCCGGCTGGTGGATCCGCGCAACAACACCGTCGAGGTTCTGGACCGGCGCACCGACAGCCTCCTGATCGCCGCCGAACAACACCATGCCCTGATGCGGGTGGGTCCCCGGGGCAGCCGGGAACTACTGCTGATCACCCCGGACGGTAGATGGCTGCCCCTGCTGCCCCCGGACCCCGGATCCATGACCGAAACCGGAACCTTCCTTTCCGATCCGGGGGAGGACGACCTGGCGGTGATTGTCTGCACCGACCACAATGGTGACCGCCGCCGGGTGGTCCGCCTGGGGATCACCGCTGACCAGGTCACGGAGACCGAGGTCATCACCAATGGCGATGCTGAGGTGGATGAGTTCGTCATCAGCGAGGATCTCTCCACCGCTGCCGTGCTGTGGAACCTCTCGGGGATTTCCGCACTCGAACTCCTGGCACTGGCCCCGGACCAGTCGATCACCATGCGGCGCACCGTGGAACTGGATGGCATGGTCGCCTCCGGTCTTTCCATCACCGATGACGGCTCTCTGCTCTCACTCACCGTGGAAGGACCCAACCTTCCGCCCACGGTGGAGGTGATCTTCACCGACCTCGGCCAGTTGGAGCACCTGCGCCCCGCCGAGGATCAGGCGCGTGCCCCCCTCGCCAGGGAGGAACACGTTCCTGAGCTGGTGCACTACACCGCCCGGGACGGGTTGGAACTCTCCGGCTGGCTCTACCATGCCCAGCCCGTTGAGGGGGCAGGGGAGGAAGCCACCCCACAGCCGACCTATATCCACCTCCACGGTGGGCCGGAGGGGCAGTCACGCCCCGTCAACCATGATGTACTCACCGCACTGATCGACTCCGGGATCACCGTATTCACCCCCAATATTCGCGGCTCCAAGGGATCTGGCCGGAGATTCCAACATGCTGATGACCGTTATGGGCGTTTTGCCGCCATCAATGATGTGGCGGACACCGCCCACTTCCTCATCGACGCCGGAGTTGCCGACCCCACCCGCCTGGCACTCGGGGGTCGCAGCTACGGCGGTTACCTCGCCCTGATGGTGGCCGCCCGGCACCCGGAGCTTTTCACCGGGATCGTCGATGCCTGCGGGATGAGCAGCTTCCGCACCTACTTCCGGAGCACCGAACCTTGGTTGGCCAGCGCCGCCTACCCCAAATACGGTTATCCGATGCACGATGCGGAACTGCTGGTGGCGATCTCCCCGCTCTACCTGGCCGATAAAATCCGCACCCCGGTGCTCTTTCTTCACGGGGAGTGGGATAGTGCGGTGCCCCCCAAAGAATCCCAGCAGATGGAGGAGGCCCTGGCGCGCCGTGGCGTGGAGACCACCTTTCTGATGGTACCGGGGGAAGGGCACCAATTCGTCAAACCGCGCAGCCGTAAACTCATCGCCGAGGCGATGCTGGAGTTCTTCTGCGCCCGGGGGTTGAGCACCACCATCGATCTGGGGCGTTTCCAGACTCCGGTCCAGCCGCGGGAAGGTGTGGAATCGCTACTTCAGGATGCCCTCGCCGGGGATGTGTCCGCGACGGAGAACCCGGCCAACTGGGGCGAGTCCGGATTGGTGATCCGCAAGGGGCGGGGCATCCAGTGGCTGGAGGGGCGTTGATTCGTCGATGGGGGAGTCATACGGGAAGGTTGGGGCACCAAACCCAAGGTTAATGGTGATATTAAAATGGCTGACTGGGGCATGAATCTTTGGTGGCCCCATGGTGAACCTGCAGGAGAATCTGAGAGCAACCTCATTCTCACCCTGCAGGAAGCGAGAATTTTCATTATGAACTTATGGGTAGAGCAATAATTCCACCTTAAGTTTCAGGAGCACTTTCGAGATGAAGCACCCCCGCACCGCTCATGTCCGGAACACCGCCACCGCTGTCGCCACCGCCAGCGCACTGGTGCTCTGTCTGACACCGAACGCTGTCGCCCAGACCACCGAAAACCAGGTCACCTTCTCGGTCTCCAACTTCAGCGACTTCCACGGGCACCTGGAAGAGGTCGCTGATTCCGACACCGGTGAAGTGGAGGAAGCCGGCGCCGCACTGATCGCAGGCAAGATCGACGCCCTGCGTGCCGAGGCGGTAGCCGAGGGCAGCACCCACTTCCACACCACCTCCGGTGACAATGTCGGCGGCTCCGCCTTCACCTCTGCGCTGCTCAATGATGAGCCCACCATTGACGTCCTGAACGCCATGGGAGTGGATGTCTCCGCCGCCGGCAACCACGAGTTCGACCAGGGATTCACTGACCTGCGGGACCGGATCGTGCCGAACTCCGAGTTCCCCATCCTGGGTGCCAACGTCGTTGATGCCAAGGGCGAGGCCGTCCTGGAGGAGTACACGATCAAGGAGGTCGAGAACGCAGAGGGAGACAGCATCTCCGTCGCCTTCATCGGTACCGTCACCGAACAGACCAAGAACAAGGTGGCACCCTCGGCTGTTGAGGGACTGGAGTTCCTGGACCCGGAAATCGTCACCAATGAAATCGCAGCTGAGCTCTCCGACGGTGAGGAAACCAACGGTGAGGCCGATGTGGTCATCGCGCTCTTCCACGAGGATGGTGAAACCGCCACCACCTTCTCGGAGGATGTTGATGCCGTCTTCGCCGGTGACTCTCATGCCCGTTACCTGAGCGGGGAAAACTCCCAGCCCGTCATCGTCCAGGCCCTGGAGTACGGCAAGCTGCTGGCCAACCTGGACTTCACCGTCGACGCCGACAGTGGCGAGATCATCAGCATCGAGCCGAGCCTCTTCACCGCCGATGAGATGGCCAAGGATGAGTCGGTCACCCCGAACGTAGCGGTCACCAACATTGTCGAGCAGGCAGTGGTGCAGGCCGAGATCGAGGGGGCCAAGGTCGTGGCCTCCATCGAGCACACCTTCACCCGGGGTGCGAACCCCGGCGAAGAGTCCGGCTCCAACCGGGGAATCGAGTCCACCCTCAACAACCTCATCGCCGAGGCGCAGCGCTCTCAAATGTCTGAAGTCGTGGGCCAGGATATCGACCTGGGGCTGATGAACGCCGGTGGTGTCCGCGCGGACCTGGAGGCTGGCGACGTTACCTACGCTGAGGCCTTCACCGTGCAGCCCTTCGGTAACGCCGTCGCCTACGGAACCCTCAGCGGTGCTGATATCCTCCAGGCTCTGGAGCAGCAGTGGAAGGATTCGGCGGACTCCCGTCCCCGCCTGTCCCTGGGTGTCTCCGACAACTTCTCCTACACCTACGATCCCACCGCGGCTGCTGGTGAACGCATCATCCAGGCCACCATCAACGGCGAGCCACTGGATCCGACCAAGGACTACACCGTCGCCGCCTCCACCTTCCTCTTCGAGGGTGGTGACGGTTTCAGCGCCCTGGAAAACGTCAGGAACTTCGAGGATGTCGGTGCCATGGATGTCCAGATGTTCATCGACCACCTGGCTGAGGCCGAGGACCTGGAGCCCCGCTGGGGCCAGAGTGACATCGGCATCAGCGTCACCGGGGACCTGGCCCCGGGTAGTACCGTGACCATCGACCTGGAGTCCCTGGCCTACTCCCAGAATGAGACTGCCACCGAGGTCACCATCAAGCTGGGTGAGGAGGAGTTCAGCGCTGCGATCGACACCACCGTCATCAGCGCCGGTTATGGTTCCACCGGTACCGCGCAGTTCGCTGACCTGGTTGTTCCCGAAAGCTTCCGGGGTGGTGTCGAAGACATCATCATCACCACCGATGCGGCTGCTCCGCAGGCCTCTGAAGATCCGCAGGAACCGGAGGAGCCGCAGGAGCCCACTGCGGGTTCCATCGACTCTCCCACCGGTGGCGTGATCGCTGCTGCCGTGGCAGCGGTCGCCGCCATCGCCGGCGCACTGGGCTTGGCCAATCTCTTCAACGGTGGCCAGCTCTTCGCTGAGATCCAGGCCAATATCCAGCGCGAGGTCGCCCGTTTCCTGGGTTAATCTCACCCAGCCTTAAAGCCATCAGCCTGGGGATACTGTCCCCGGAGGTGATGGTCTGAAAAGATCTCCGCCTCCCTCCAACCAGGAGAGGGGCGGAGATCTTTCGGCTTCAGCCGCTTCTCGACGGCCGTGGGCTCCCACAACCCGCCCGAGACAACAGCGCCCATACCGGACACGGTAGCAGGGGACAGGAGCCCCCAGACCCAGGCTGTTGGGCAGGGGATACGGGGAAAGAAAAAACCACCGCTGTCGGCGGTGGTTTCTCATACTGCTGGATTCTCGCGGTTGTTTCTCCCGCGGAGTTTTCAACCGAATGAATTATTCCGGAAGGGCTTAGTTCAGCTTGTCGGCGAAGACGAAGACGGTGGAGAGAGCGCCGATGATGGCGGTGAACACGGCGATCCAGTCACGGATTGCACTGGCCTTCAGGTTGCCGTCCTCATCGGAGGAACCGGCGATGAACTCATCGGAGGAGGAAAGCTCCGGCTCCGGCTCGAGATCCTCGTCAACCTCGTCAACCTCGGGCTGCGCGGTGTCCGTGGCCGGAGCTTCCTGAGTGTTGGTGGTCTCGGTGGCGGGGGCGGTCTCCTCAGCGGAGGCCGGGACAACCAGGGCGCCAGTGACCAGGCCAGCGGAGGCGATGACTGCGACAAGGCTCGTGCGGGAGAACAGCTTCATGGAGAATCAGATCCTTCTTCGGGAATCAATGGAGACGAGACAGAGACTAATCATAACCGAAGTCTTCCGCAACCTCTTCGTGGAAGATTCTTATATTTCTCTGCGCCCCTTTTACCTGCGGAAACTTGATTTTCATGACAAAATAGTGAAACCAAAAAATTCGAGTCATCCCTGAGGGGTTTACTTGAACCCCACGGAGCGTCATGCCCGTTAATTTTGAGCCAACTAAAGCTGAATTCCATCAAAAGCCCCCCGAAGGGTTGAATGAGCAGAAAACTTCGGATCAAATCGGGCACCACTCATGAGAAATATCACCTCCCCCTTAATTAGGGGGAGGTGAACTTCAGGGAAAGGGGTCCAGAGGGGTGAATCCCCATGCCCGGGGGCAAGCCCCGGGTTTTCAGAAAATCAACTAGGCGATGCTGGCCTCTTCGATCCGGACCTCTTCCACGGGGGCGCCGTCACCGGCGCCGCCTTCCACACCCTTTTCGGCGATGGCATCGAGGGTGGCGAGCCCTTCCTCGGAGATCTGACCGAAGTAGGTGTAGTCCGGCGCCAACGGGGAGTCCTGGTAGTTCAGGAAGATCTGGGAACCGTTGGTGCCGGGGCCGGCATTGGCCATGGCGATCGAACCGCGCGGATAGATCACCGCACTGGTTTCCTCATCGGCCTCATCGGTGGGGTACTCATTGGCGAATTGGAAGCCCGGGCCACCGGCACCGTTGCCGCTGGGGTCACCACACTGCAGCACGAAGATCCCGCTGGTGGTCAGACGGTGGCAGACGGTGTCGTCATAGTAGTCATTTTCCGCCAGATGCTCGATGGCGTTGACGGTGCAGGGGGAGACGCTCCGGTCCAGCTCCATACCGATGTTGCCCTGGTTGGTGCTCAGGTTGACGGTGACGGTACCGGTGGTGGGGATGTCCTCCCCGGCCGGGACGCTGACCTCGCGGGCGGCATCGCCGGTTTCCTCGTAGGTGCAGGCCACAGTTTCCGCCAGCGGAGTCTCACGGGTCATGGCCAACGGCTCAATCTCCGGGGCTTCAGTGGTCTGCTGGGTGGAGGTCTCCTCGGCGGTGATCTCCTCTTCATCACCATTCTGGGTGGCGGCGAACCAGATACCGCCGACCACCACGACGATGGCGGCAGCCGCTGCGACGACGGTCTTGAGGGGACCTGTCTTCTCCTTGCGGTCGCGTGCCTTGAGTGCCTTGTCCAGCTGCTCGAGCGACTGCTCGCCGCGCTCCTTATTATTGCTCAACGTAGAAGTTCCTCTGCCGTGTCGGTGGACTGTCCAGGGATGGTCCCGGCGCGCACTGTCCCAGCCCCCAACGCTTGACGGCTGGGAGGTGGCGAAACCCGAGCGCGGGCCATCTGCTCCGCATAATTGTAGCGCCCGGCCCGGTACCCGGCCCCGCAGGGCGAGATCGGGTGCCACCCCGGCCCCGAGACCGGGTCGGGGTGGGGTACTCCGACAGCCCCGTGGCAGGAGACCTGAAAAATGCCTATCCTGGCGGTTATGGCAACCACTAATTTTCAGAATGACCCCACCCAGACCTCCGGCGAGCTGCCCCAGGTCGGCGAGACCCTCCCCGATTTCACCCTGGTCGGCTCTGAGCTCGGTGAAATCTCCCAGGCTGATTTCGCAGGTAAGCGCATCGTGCTGAACATCTTCCCCTCCGTGGACACCGGTGTCTGCGCCGCCTCGGTCCGGGAGTTCAACCAGCGTGCCGCTGACCTGGAGAACACCGCCGTGCTGTGTGTCTCCCATGACCTGCCCTTCGCCCAGGGTCGTTTCTGCGCCGCTGAGAACATCGAAAATGTCACCTCCGGTTCCGCTTTCCGTTCCACCTTCGGCCAGGACTATGGCCTGAAGCTGGAGGGCTCCCCGCTGAAGGGGCTGCTGGCCCGCGCGGTCATCGTCGCCGATGAGAACGGCAAAATCGTCTATGAGCAGCTGGTTCCGGAGATCACCACGGAGCCGGACTACGATGCGGCCATCGCAGCGCTGAACTAGCCTGCCTTCCCGGCCCTGGCGGGGCATCGACAAGCACCCCCAGGGTTGCGGATAAACTCTGATCCATGCAGATCTCGGGTTTTTCCGCCGGCCCCTACCAGACCAATTGCTACCTGCTTCATGAAGGGGAGCAGGTGGTCGTCATTGATCCCGGCATGCACACGCATGACCGGGTTCTCGACTTTCTCCAGCAAAATGACGCAAGCCTGGAAAAGATCATCCTCACCCACGGGCACATCGACCACACCCGTGATGCCGGGACGCTGGCGCGTCGTCTGAATGTGCCGGTCTACATCCACCCCGAGGACGCCTTCATGCTGGCGGGTGGGCGTGGGGTCTCCGCGAACTCCCAGGTGCTTTTCGAGGCTGCGGGTATGACCCCCATCGATGATCTTCGGGAACTCAACGGGGGAGAGCGTATCCGGCTAGCTGGTACGGAGTTCGAGATCAGCCACGCGCCGGGGCATTCGCCGGGGTCAGTGATGTTGCACAATGCGGAGCTCTGCTTCTCGGGGGATGTCCTCTTCAAGGGGGCGATCGGGCGTACCGACCTGGAGGGTTCGGATCCGGCGCAGATGATGGATTCCCTGCGGGGCCCGGTGCTGGGGCTGGCGGACCAGGTGCAGGTGCTGCCCGGTCATGGTCCGATGACCACGATGCGGGCGGAGCGACACGGTAACCCCTTTTTGCAGGGTCTGGCTCCGGCCTGAGGCTGAGCTCAGGCTAAAGTTGTTCGGGTGAGCGATAAGCAGAAGTTTCAGGCCCTGTCCGCACCGAAGGGTGTCCCGGACTACGTACCCCCGGTGTCCCCGAAGTTCCTCGCCGTGCGCGAGGCCTTCACCAATCAGGCCCATTTGGCCGGTTACCAGCACATCGAGCTGCCGATCTTCGAGGACACCACGCTGTTCGCCCGCGGCGTCGGCGAGTCCACGGATGTGGTCAGCAAGGAGATGTACACCTTTGCTGACCGTGGTGAGCGTTCGGTGACCCTGCGCCCCGAGGGCACCGCAGGGGTGATGCGCGCGGTGATCGAGCACAACCTCGACCGTGGACAGCTGCCCATCAAGCTGAACTACGCCGGTCCCTTCTTCCGTTATGAGCGTCCCCAGGCGGGTCGTTACCGTCAGCTTCAGCAGGTGGGCATCGAGGCCATCGGCATCGACGACCCGGCACTGGATGCTGAGGTCATCGCCGTGGCGGACCGAAGTTACCGCAGCCTGGGGCTGTCCCAGTTCCGTTTGGAGCTGACCAGCCTGGGTGATGCCAACTGTCGTCCGGCGTACCGGGAGAAGCTGCAGGAGTTCCTCTTCAAGCTGCCGCTGGATGAGGAGACCCGCCAGCGTGCTGAACTCAACCCGCTGCGGGTACTCGATGACAAGCGTCCCGAGGTGCAGGAGATGACCGCGGACGCCCCGCTCATGCTTGACCACCTGGATGCCGGTTGCCGCGAGCACTTTGAGACCGTCACCGGCCTGCTTGATGACATGGGTGTGCCCTATGTGATCAACCCGCGGATGGTGCGTGGTCTGGACTACTACACCAAGACCTGCTTCGAGTTCGTCCACGATGGTCTCGGTGCGCAGTCCGGCATCGGAGGTGGCGGCCGCTATGACGGTCTGATGGGTCAGCTCGGTGGCCAGGATCTCTCCGGCATCGGTTATGGCCTGGGTGTGGACCGCACCCTCCTGGCCCTGGAAGCTGAGGGTGTGGACCTCTCCAGCCTGGGTGTGGACCGCCGCGTTGACGTCTACGGTGTGGCTCTGGGTGCAGCAGCCAAGAAGGCGATGGCCGGTCTGGTCAACCAGTTGCGTGGTGCCGGCATCTCCACCGATATGGCCTATGGTGACCGTGGCCTGAAGGGTGCGATGAAGGGTGCTGACCGCGCCCAGGCCCGTTTCGCCCTGGTTCTGGGCGACCAGGAGCTGGCCAATGGAAGCGTGGCGGTGAAGAACCTGGCCGAGCATTCCCAGGAGGATGTTGCCCTGGCTCAGGTGCAGGAGTACCTGGCCCAGGCACTGGCTTAAACAGGCTGTCCCTTGTAATGCCCCTGCTGGCTGACCCGGAGCTCCGGGTCAGCCAGCAGGGGCATTTCTTCCCGTGAGAATCTGCGCACCTGCCGGCAGCCGAAAAGGCCCCTTGTGGCCGCACTCGGGGTGGGGCACTTTTTCGCATCAGCCCACTTTTTCCTGGGACTGAACCTACGAACCGGAGCGGGCTCCGCCAGCGGCGCGGAAGGTTTCCCGCGTCATCATGGATCATCTTCACCGGCAGGGGTCTCCCCGGACTCAGAAACACCCGGTTTTCTTAAATGGACTCGGGGGGGTAGCGGTCGCGGGAAGGGGAGGGCGGGCTCTCTGGCCCGCGCTCCGGCCTAAGGGAATCTCCGATGCGCAACGAATGTACACCATGCCACACATTAGCGATCTTGTCACGCTTGTGTGCTGCGTAAATATGGGAAGAAGTGGTGATGCACGGTATCTATAGGGCAATGCGAGGAGGACGGCGGGGGTGAAAAGCTTTTTGATGTGAACTACCCTGCCCGCTGGTCCCTGCCCGGGGAGAACGGATCCCCAGCAGATCCCGAGCCGTGGTTCCGGTGGGTGCTACCCAGCGCCCCACCGGTAGCTCTCGGCACTTGAAAATCTCAGCACTCCGTGAAAGCCACCGAGATGCCAATATTGACCGCCAGCCCACCCATGGAGGTCTCCTTGTACTTGCTGAGCATGTCCCGGCCGGTCTCCGCCATCGTGCGGATCACATCATCCAGGGTGACACGGTGAATTCCCTCACCCATGCAGGCCAGCCGGGCGGCGTTGATGGATTTCACGGAGCCGATGGCATTGCGCTCGATGCACGGGATCTGCACCAGCCCGCCGACGGGATCGCAGGTCAGCCCGAGGTTGTGCTCCAGGGCGATTTCGGCGGCATTCTCCACCTGTGAGGGACTGCCGCCGATGATCGCCGCGAGTCCTGCCGCCGCCATGGCGGAGGCTGAACCAACCTCACCCTGGCAGCCGACCTCAGCACCTGAGATCGAGGCATTCTGCTTGATGATGATCCCCACCGCGCCGGCGGTGAGCAGGAAGGTATGAACTTTCTCGATGCTGAAGTCCCGGAGGAAATCCCGGGCATAGTGCAGCACTGCCGGGATGATTCCGGCGGCACCATTGGTGGGGGCGGTGACCACCCGGCCACCGGCGGCATTCTGTTCATTGACCGCCAGGGCGTAGAGGTTGACCCACTCCATCGCATCCAGTCCCTCACCCCGGGTATGCCGGGAACCACCCTCCATCAGGGAGTCGAAAAGCAGCGGTGCGCGGCGGACCACACCCAGGCCACCCGGCAGAGTGCCGTTGGCGGCCAGACCTGCGGAGACACAGGACTTCATGGCCGCCCACACCCGATCCAGGTGATCTAGGACCGGGGGCTGGGCAGCGCCCTCTGCCGGGGGGGTCAGGGCAATCTCATTGGCCAGCACGATCTCGGCGAAGGACTTGCCCTCCCGCTGAGAATGCTCCAGCAGTTCTGCGGCGGTATTGAAGGGGTAGGGGACCTGGATCTCACGATCCGCGGAGGCGGCACCTGCCTTGATGCCTTCACCGGACAGCTGCTCTCTCAGCTGCTGGGCGGTCTGGATGAAGCCACCACCGACGGAGAAATACTCCATCGTCTCACCCAGGGGCTGCCCGGACTCATCGAAGGCACGCAGGATCATCCCGTTGGGATGCTGGGGAAGCGCCTCATTATTGAAGATGAGGGAGTACTCCAGCTGCCCGGCTGGACCGGAGTGGGTGCCCTGGGCAGGCACCGCCTCGCCCGGCGCGGGCTCCACATCCGCCGGGAGGGTGGTGGGCTCATATCCGACCAGCCCCAGGATCACCGCCCGGTCGGTGCCGTGTCCGGCGCCGGTGGCGGACAGTGAGCCGCGGAGCTCCGCCTCCACCCGCGCCGGGAACTGGGGCAGCTGGGAGGTGAAGTCATGGGCGGCGCGCATCGGGCCCACCGTGTGTGAGGAAGATGGGCCGATGCCGATGCTGAAGAGGTCGGAGACGCTGATCACGGAAGAAACCTCCGGAAGTGGTGAGGGGAATTGTGCTTGCCCTCACATTAGCGTCTAGGAGCCGTCGTAGTCAGCCAAAAGCTCAGAGAAGGAGGTGAAGTCCTCCCCCAGGTCGGTACCGGAGTGGCGTTCCCGGGTGCTGCGCGAGGTGGGGCCAGCCAGTCCACCGACCACGGTGCCGGACTGGGCGAGCATCAGCTCGGCCAGTTCCTCGGCAGCTTGCTGGATACGGCGTTCAATGGCGGCGCCCTCAGCGCCACCGAAATCCTCGGTGGCGGCGAAGATTCCGGTGGGCAGCACGCGGGCCCGCATGTAGCTGAGCAGGGGGCGTAAGGCATGCTCGAGCACCAGTGCATGGCGGGCGGTACCGGCAGTGGCGGCGATGACGGTGGGCATGTCATTGATCGCCTCATCGTCCAGGACGTCGAAGAACATCTTGAGCAGCCCGGTGTAGCTGGCCTTGAATACAGGGGTGGCCACGAGCAGGCCATCACTTTCGCTGAGCTGTTTCTTGGCCGCGCTCAGAGCTTCGGAGCTGATGCCACCGGCGGCCATGGCGTGGGCCAGGTCGACGGCGAGGTTCTTGAGCTCGATGACATTGATCTCCAGAGCTTCGCCGCGGGCGGTGACGGCGGTGTTGACGGCCGCGGCGATCTGGTCGGCCAGGGTGCGGGTGGAGGAAGGGTTGGATAGTCCCGCTGAGATGACGGTCAGTCTGGGCATGGGGGAGGTGCCTTTCGTGCTGCTCGGGGTTGTGGGGGTTAGGCATTGTCCTTGCCGGGGCGGACCTTGTGGTGGGGGTGGCCCGGGTCTGCCTTGAGGGTGGCGTGGGTCGGCGGTTCGGAGGGGACGTGCTCGGGGCGGCGGGCCTCCATGCGGTGGCGGACCTCCGGGACGACCTGGGTGCCCAGGATCTCGATCTGCTTGAGCACGACCTCCAGGGGCAGGCCGGCGTGGTCCATGAGGAAGAGCTGGCGCTGGTAGTCCCCGACCCAGTCGGCGTGTGCCATGGTGCTTTCGATGACCTGCTCGACGGTGCCGACGGTCAGCGGGGTCATCGCGGTGAACTCCTCGAGGGAGGGGCCGTGGCCGTAGACCGGGGCGTTGTCGAAGTAGGGGCGGAACTCCTTCTTCGCCTGCTCCTCGGAGTCTGCGATGTAGACCTGGCCGCCGAGGCCGACGATGGCCTGGTCGGCCTGGCCGTGGCCATGCTTTTCGTAGCGGCGGCGGTAGATGTCGACCATCTGCGCCGTGTGTTCCTTGTTCCAGAAGATGTTGTTGTGGAAGAAGCCGTCGCCGTAGAAGGCGGCCTGCTCGGCGATCTGCACGGAGCGGATGGAGCCGTGCCAGACGAAGGGCGCGACGTCGTCAAGCGGGAAGGGGGTGGTGGTGAATCCCTGCAGCGGGGTGCGGAACTTGCCCTGCCAGTTCACGTTCTTCTCGCGCCAGAGGCGACGCAGCAGATGGTAGTTCTCGATGGCCAGGGGGATACCCTGGCGGATGTCCTTGCCGAACCAGGGGTAGACCGGTCCGGTGTTGCCGCGGCCCATCATCAGGTCCACACGACCGTTGGAGAGGTGCTGCAGGAAGGAGTAGTCCTCAGCGATGCGCACCGGGTCGGTGGTGGTGATCAGGGTGGTCGCGGTGGACAGCTTCAGGTTCTTGGTCTGGGCGGCGATATAGGCCAGATGGGTGGTCGGGGCGGAGGGTACGAAGGGGGGGTTATGGTGCTGGCCGGTGGCGAAGACATCCAGGCCGACCTCCTCGGCCTTGAGTGCGATCTGGGTGATGGCGTTGATGCGCTCATGCTCGGTGGGGGTCTTACCGGTGGTCGGGTCGGTGGTCACGTCACCGATGGTGAAGATGCCGAACTGCATGGGGGTGCTCCTAAATCGGGAATTCAAAAAGGTTTGTTGTTATGTCAACAACTATAGTCTCAAAGTATTCCCCGGCGCCACTGAGCGTTGCGACGCCCCCCGCCCGCAGCCTGGCCCACTACTCCACCGCCTCCAGCAGAAATGCCAGGTCAGAACCCCCGATCACGCGGATCGGGCGCTGATCCCGCCGCCCGTGTTCGGTGATCAACACCGCCCGGGGCAGCCTGCCCGACCGGTCCGGAACGGTCAGCTCCTCCAACACCTCCCGGGCCGTGGCCTGCCGGGAGAGGAAGACCGCATCATCATTGTCCTCGGCGAAATCCAGCACCTCCCCAATGCTCCGGGCATCCAGATGGTCATTGTCATCCAGGTCGGCTGCCACCCACCGGGCGATGGTGTTGGTGGTCAACAGTGCCCGGAAGGTATCGCCCTCATAGATCGGAAACTGGGAGATCGTGCTCTGCCGGATGATCCCCAGCGCCTGGCGGACATCATCTTCCGGACTGAAGGACTGCACCTGGTGGGGGCCCAGCACGTTCAGCGCCAACGGAGGATCCAGCAGTAGATCCCGGATCCGGGAGATCTCGTCCACCGTTTCCGGCAGCGGTTCCGCAATGGGGCGGTGATCCCGGTAGGTGCCGTGGCTGATCGCGTTGCGCAGATCCGCAAAGGCCTGCAGCGCCTCGGAATGGGTGTCCGAGATCAGGCTCTTTCGTGCCGCCAACCGCACCATCCAGCTGAAACCATCCGACTTCCTGGCGCTCAATTCATTGCGCAGATGGTTCTCGATGTCATTGAAGGCCGCCAGGAAAGGAATGGCGCGGTTGGGGGACCTGGGAGTCGAGGAATTCTCTTTCACCAGGCCGAGGTTAATGGTCGACGCCCGGCCCTGCTGGGCCAGATGTCCAGACCGGGGGAGGGCGGCGGGTAAGGGGTGGTTGCGGGTTTAACTCTCCTGCGTCGGGAAGGTGACACCCAGGTGTTCACCGTCCATCTGCTCCGGCAGTGGGTCCAGAACCAGTTCCTCCGGACCCTGGCGCAGACCGGCGAGATAGACGCGGAGCAGCTGGCGGTTGAGCTCGGGAATCGCGCCCGGGGACGTGGGCTCCGCCGTCCGGGACAGGATGATCAGCCCCTTGAGCAGGGTGTGGGGGGTGATGTGGGAATGAACCAGGCCAGCCTCCTGCACCAGGGTGAGTACCTGCCTGCCCTGCACATCATTGGCGGCCTGCAGTTCCCGCATTCCCGGGGGGAGCTGCTGGAAATTATCAGGGGTCATGACCTGCGCCAGTGCCCCCAGGCCGAGTCTGGCCAGATCCCGCACAAAGCTGTGCCAGAGAGGCAACGGATCCACTGGTTCGCTGGCGAAATCTTCCAGGAACACTCTCTGCAGCTCATTGACTTCATGCATCAGGTGTTCGATGCAGGCATGCCAGAGTGCCTGGCGGTTCGGGAAATTACGGTAGAGGGTGGCAATCCCCACGCCTGCGGCCCGAGCCACCTCCTCCAACGTCAGGCCTTCGATATCCCGGCCGCGCAACAGGTTGCAGGCGGTGTTGATGATGCGTTCTCTTCTCTCACGGGCATCCGCACGCATATCTTGGTCGATCCCTTCCGGCCATGCCTTTCGCCATCTGGCGGAGTGGCCCATGTTCTTCGCAGGGGGGTGTCCCGGTGCAATTTCAGCCACCGGGGAGGTACACGGCTGATGTTTCCCTACTCCGGCAAATTAGTCAGCTGAATGAAGGGGGGAACCCATCAGTGCCCGCAACGCTTGAAGATAAATTATGTCAGTAAAAATTAATATACCGAGGCGTAAGTATAACCTTTTAATTATGTGCTAAAAATCATGAAAAAATCAATGACAGGTCAGACCATTTTCAGACTCCGCGGGGGAGCATCTGAGAGACACTTTCGCCCCTCTGGCAGAATCAGCCAGGTGACAAGGGTGGAGAAAACACAACTCGAAGCAATCCTGGCCGCAGCCGACCGGGCCATCGCCGTGGCGCAGGAAGCCGAAGAAGCAGTGGGCTGCCTCGGCTCCGGAGAAACAGCCACCGCTGGCACCATCCTCTCCGGAGCGCGCCTCGAAGAAGCAGAATTCCGGGTGGACATCCTCCCGCACGGAGCCCTCACCTGGCCTGAGAGCCTCTACCTCCACCTCGAGTTCTCCCACCACCCCCATGCCGCCGACACTCTGGTCCAGGTGATCCACACCTGTCGGGAACTGCCCGAACTCCGGGAAAAGGCCACCCATGCCGCGCCGGGTCTGCTCGGTCGACTCTTCGGTGGCAACCGGGTTAAAGCTGGCCAGGAAGCCGCCGCGCAGATGCAGGCCATGCTGGCGGACCCGAACCGCCGGGGCCTGCTCACGGACGCAGGAACGCTGCTGGATAAATTCCAGCGCGCCGAAACCCTGCAACGAGTCGGAGTCCGGCTCTTCCCCGGTTCCCACGGCACCCCGGACCACCTGATCGCCGGGGCCCGGCACGCCCTGGCCCAGGCCCTCGGCACCGAAAACCCCGTATTCCTCCAGTGGGAGCAGTCCCAGATCCAGCCGGTGCTGCGCCTGGCCCAGGCCCTCCGGACAGACCCCCACAGCGAACCGAAACTACGCCAGGGCGCCCAAGCGGCGCTCAATGCGCTCAACGGTGAAAGAGTTGAGGTGCTGCTGCGCCAACTGCCGGTGGAGGCCCTGCGCACCGCCACCCGGGAACGCCTGCGCTTCCCCGACCTCTCAACCCACGGGTACAACAGCGTCGCCGATGTCCTGAATGCCAGCCAGCGCGAGCTGATCGCCCTCAACGGCATCGGTGAGGTCACCGCAAAAAGAATGAAGGCTGCCGCCCAGACCCTGCACCGCGAGGCACTCGCGGCACACCACACCGCCATCGGTGACACACCCACCACCGCAGCACTGCGACTACTGGCCATCCTGGCCCAATTCGATGCCCTCAACAGTCTCGACGAGCTGGAGAGGGACCGCCGGAACCGGGTGTTGGAGGACACTGAACACCTTCCCCTCACGGACTCCCCGGATCCCTGGACCGTGGTTCTCAACACCCCCGAGGCCGAGAACCAGCTCTGGCAGCGCTACACCGATGACCTCGCCTGGGCCAGGGCGCACCCCGCACCCTTCCGGCCAGCGAAAGATCTGCGTTCCCGGCCCCTTCAGGGCATGAGCGCCTGGGAGGACTACCTCACCCGCCCCGCCCACTACCAGGGACTCCTGGTCAGCCTCCTCCAATTGGAGGTCGAAGGTGGCGGTGACCTGGCCGGAGACACCCTCGCAAGAGTCCGGGCACTACGCCTGGATCGCAGCCACCTCAAAGACCTGCGGCTACGTGGTTACCAGTCCTTCGGGGCACGCTTTGTCATCGTGCAACGCAAGGTCCTCCTCGGGGATGAAATGGGGCTGGGAAAAACCGTGCAGGCTCTCGCAGCAGCCGCCCACATCGCCGCCGGTGTCGAGAAAGAAAGACAAAAATCTGCCCACCTGCTGGTGGTCTGCCCGGCTTCCCTGCTGGGCAACTGGGTGCGGGAATCCCACCGCTTCACCGACCTACCGGTTCACCGTGCCCACGGCAGTGACAAGGACACCGCCCTCGGCCAGTGGCGGGGCAGCGGCGGAATCCTGGTGTGCACCTTCGATGGAGCCCGCACCCTCGACATCGGCCGCATCGACATGATCATCGTGGATGAAGCACACATGATCAAAAATCCGGAGACCCAACGCTCCCGCGCCCTCCAGACACTGATCACGCGGGCCACGTACGCCCTGCTGATGAGCGGAACCCCCCTGGAAAACCGCGTCTCCGAGTTCGCCGCCCTCATCAACTACCTCCAGCCCGAGCTGATCACACCGGCCATGGCCACCATGTCCGCCACTGATTTCCGCAAACACATCGCCCCCGCCTACCTGCGCCGCAACCAGGTAGAAGTACTTGATGAACTGCCCGAGAAAATGGACCAGATCGACTGGGTGCAACTCAACGACGCCGACCAACGCCACTACGCCACCGCCGTTGGGGAAGGCAGCTGGATGGACATTCGCCGGGCCGCATTCTCCACCCCCGGCGTCGAACCCGCCAAACTCACCCGGATCCGCGAAATCCTCGAAGAAACCACCGAAGCTGGTCGCAAAGCCATCATCTTCACCTACTTTCGAGAAGTTCTCTCCCGCCTGGCGGAAGAACTGGGGGAGCAGGTGCTGGGCACCATCTCCGGATCCGTGCCACCCACCAGGCGCCAGGACCTGATTGACGCCCTCGCTGACGCTCCCGCCGGCTCCGTCCTGCTGATTCAGATCACCGCTGGCGGAGTGGGCCTCAACATCCAGTCCGCCAGCGTCGTCATCATCGCCGAACCCCAGGTCAAACCAAGCATCGAAGCCCAAGCCATCGCCCGCGTCCACCGCATGGGCCAGATCTCCACCGTTCAGGTTCACCGCCTGGTCGCCGATGACACCGCCGAAGAACGCATGCTTGACATGCTCGCCGATAAACGCCGACTCTTCGACACCTACGCCCGGCCCAGTGAATCCGCCGCCATCCACGACGCCGTCGACATCAGTGAAGCCACCCTCGCCGCCGAAATCATCGCCGAAGAACGCCAACGCCTGGGCTACTCGACGACCCCGCCGAATCCCGGGGACGCCGGAGCGAACCAGCACGACCTGCACCCCCCGGGGCACGCTGCGTCGTCAAGCAGGCACCGCAAAACCCCCGGCCACCAGGACACGGTGACCGGGGGAGAGGACCAGCAACCCTAGGGGTTGTAGACCCCACGCTCCAGCGTGTCGCAGGCAGCCATCGAACCAGTTTCATAACCGGTCATGAAGGCCTGCTGACGCTGCTCCGAAGAACCATGGGTCCAACTCTCCGGAGACACCTCACCCCCGGAGCGACGCTGGATATTATCATCACCGACCGCACCGGCGGTGGCCATCGCATCAGCCAACTGCTCCCTGGTGATGGTCTCCAACAGGGCATCCTCCCCATCATCGGCATAATGCGCCCAGATCCCGCCGTAACAGTCCGCCTGCACCTCGATCTTCACCGCATTGGATTCCGCGCCGGGGTTGTTGTAGTCGCTCATCCCCAGGGTGCCCTCCAGGTGCTGGATGTGATGGCCGAACTCGTGGGCCACGATATATTCCTGCGCCAGCGGGGCATCCTCGCCACCGAGCTCCTCCAGCTGAGCGAAGAAGGAGGTGTCGAAGTAGGCGGTCTGATCACTGGGGCAGTAGAAGGGGCCGGTTGCGGCCGAAGCTGCCCCACAACCGGAGGAGATGGACTGTTCGAAGATCATCAGGCCCGGTTCGACATAGTCGATACCGGCCTGGGCGGGCAGCTCCTCCACCCACACCTGATCCAGGGACACCGCTGTGGCAGCCACCCGGCAGTCTGCGTAGGTGTTGGCGGCCTCAGCGGTGCCACAATGCTCCAGTCCACCGCTTTCGGAGCCAGGCTCCAACTGGCGTTGGCCCTGCCCGCCCACGATGTCATCGACCTGGGAAGGGTCACCGCCCAAGAGCAGGAAAAGTCCGACCAGCACCAGGGCGCCAAGACCGCCGCCACCGGCGATCAGTCCGCCGCGGCCGCCACCCGTCCGGGCACGGCCACTGGATTTACTCACATCGCCACGAAAGGTCATGAGAAAATCATGCCATGAACTGTGCCCTCAAGTGACAGCGGACACCATTATGTGACCAAAGGAGGGGTTCTGGGTGGGGTGGGAAGAATCCCGGAAAGGGCCGGCCGAGGCAGCTGGTGTGGGCCGATCCCCGGGCGGGTCCGTGGCAGCAGGTAAAGTGGGCGCCTGACAGAAGCTGCTTGAATACTGGAAGGACGTAGACGCCTTGCTGCGTACACATCTCGCGGGCGACCTCCGCAAAGAAAACGCTGGACAGACCGTGACCCTGACCGGCTGGGTTTCCCGTCGTCGCGATCACGGCGGTGTGATCTTCATCGACCTGCGTGACCGCACCGGCCTCGCCCAGGTCGTGTTCCGTGACAGTGAGGTCGCTGAGCGGGCCCATGATCTGCGCAGCGAGTACTGCCTCCAGGTCACCGGCGTCGTTGAGCTCCGCCCCGAGGGTTCCCAGAACCCCAACCTGCCCTCCGGTGACATCGAGCTCAACGTCACCGAGCTCAACGTCCTCAACGAGTCCGCCGCGCTGCCCTTCCAGATCGGGGATTCTTCAGCCGGTGGTGAGGTCGGCGAGGAGACCCGTCTGAAGTACCGTTACCTGGATCTGCGCCGCCCGGTCCAGGCCAACGCCCTGCGACTGCGCTCCGCCGCCAACAAGGCGGCCCGCACCGTTCTGGACGGCCATGACTTCACCGAGATCGAGACCCCGACCCTGACCCGCTCCACCCCTGAGGGGGCGCGTGACTTCCTGGTGCCGGCACGTCTGAAGCCGGGCTCCTTCTACGCCCTGCCGCAGTCCCCGCAGCTGTTCAAGCAGCTGCTGCAGGTCGCCGGCATGGAGCGTTACTACCAGATCGCCCGCTGCTACCGGGACGAGGACTTCCGTGCCGACCGTCAGCCGGAGTTCACCCAGCTCGACGTCGAGATGAGCTTCGTCGACCAGGATGATGTCATCGCCCTGGCCGAGGAGATCCTGGGTGAGGTCTGGAAGCTGATCGGCTACGAAATCACCACCCCGATCCCGCGGATCACCTACGCCGAGGCGATGCGTCGTTTCGGTTCCGATAAGCCGGACCTGCGCTTCGACATCGAGATCACGGAGTGCACCGAGTTCTTCCAGGACACCAGCTTCCGTGTGTTCAAGAATGAGTACGTCGGTGCGGTCGTCATGAAGGGCGGGGCTTCCCAGCCGCGTCGTCAGCTCGATGCCTGGCAGGAATGGGCCAAGCAGCGTGGCGCCAAGGGCCTGGCCTACATCCTCGTCGGCGAAGGCGGTGAGCTGGGCGGCCCGGTGGCCAAGAACATCACCGACGCAGAGCGTGCCGGTATCGCCGCCCACGTCGGTGCGGAGCCGGGGGACTGCATCTTCTTCGCCGCCGGTGAGACCAAGCCCTCCCGTGCCCTGCTGGGCGCGGCCCGCGGTGAGATCGCGGAGAAGCTGGGTCTGATCAAGGAAGGCGACTGGGCCTTCACCTGGGTCGTCGACGCCCCGATGTTCGAATCCGCTGCCGATGCCACCGCTTCCGGTGACGTGGCCCTGGGCAACTCCACCTGGACCGCCGTCCACCATGCCTTCACCTCCCCGAAGCCGGAGTACCTCGAGAACTTCGACACCGAGCCGGGTGAGGCACTGGCCTACGCCTATGACATCGTCTGCAACGGCAACGAGATCGGTGGCGGCTCCATCCGCATCCACCAGAGTGATGTTCAGGAACGCGTCTTCAAGGTGATGGGCATCTCCGAGGAGGAGGCCAAGGAGAAGTTCGGCTTCCTGCT
The DNA here is from genome assembly GCF_009734425.1 of Corynebacterium occultum. Lineage (NCBI taxonomy): Bacteria > Bacillati > Actinomycetota > Actinomycetes > Mycobacteriales > Corynebacteriaceae > Corynebacterium > Corynebacterium occultum. The sequence continues at coordinate 1,700,530 of NZ_CP046455.1, read as the reverse complement.
TGACGCCTTCGCTTTCGGCGCCCCGCCGCACGGCGGCATCGCCTTCGGCTGGGACCGTATCGTCTCCCTGCTGGGCGGTTTCGACTCCATCCGCGATGTCATCGCCTTCCCGAAGTCCGGTGGCGGAGTTGATCCGCTTACCGATGCCCCGGCCCCGATCACCGCGCAGCAGCGCAAGGAGTCCGGTATCGACGCCAAGCCGAAGTCGGCTGAAGGCGGCGAGAAGGCCGGGAAGAAGGCTGTGGCCACCGCGGCCGAGGCCAACTAACACCTCAATCCCGAAGCGGGAGCAGTCATGCCCCCGAATTCAGTTTTTTCTCGAATTCGGGGGTATCACCGTGCCCGCCATGCATAATCGTCAACAGGTGGGCTAGTTCACACTTCCCACATCAGTGGCCCCAGATCGCCTACCGGGTCACACCCCCCGCTTGAAGGAGAAACCCTCGTGCTGTCCACGGAAGAGATCATCCAGATCGCTGAAAGTCTGCTCTCTGAGCGTTTCGGCGGCCAACAGGAGATCACCGAAACCGAGCAGCTGAGCGGCTCCGGAACCGCCACTGTCCTCCGGGCCCGCGTGGCGCCCTCACCCTTCCTGCAGCAGCGCAGCATCATCCTCAAATGCATCCCCGAGACCGGGGAAAGGCTTGATGATGCCGCCCTGGTCCGCGAGGTGGTCTCCTACCAGTTCACCACCTCCCTTCCGGAGGAGGTCCGCCCGGGGCCGATGCTGCTGGCCCATGACATCACCCGCCGCATCCTGGTCATCACCGACTCCGGTGACGGTGACACCTTCGCTGATCTGCTGACCACCACCTCGGGGGAGACCCGCATCCAGATCCTGCGCAACCTCGGCCAGGCACTCGGTCGGATGCACGCCGGTACCGCCGACCGGGAGGAGGACTTCGACATCCTCATGGCCCGGATGCTGCGCACCCACCCGGAGACCTCCGATGTCAACCGGCTCCGCGACCGGGCCCTGGTCTTCTCCATCCAGGTCGGCCTGGAACTGCTGCGCGACGCCGATTTCGAGATCCCCCAGGTCGTGCTGAACCTGGCCAAGGAGGCGGAGCGTCGGCTGCTGACCGGTCACCACCGCGCCTTCACCCCCTTCGACCTCTCGCCCGACAACATCATTGTCGCCGAGCGCACCCACTTCCTTGACTATGAGTGGGCCGGATTCCGGGACGTCTCCTTCGACATCGCCAGTGTGGTCGCAGGTTTCCCGCAGTTCCTCTTCTCCCGGCCCATCACCGATGATGAGGCTGATGTCTTCATCGACGCCTGGGTACGTGAGGTCTCCACCCGCTGGCCCAACACCAAGATCGAGGAGGAGCTGAACCTGCGGGTCACCGCCGCCCTGATCGGCTGGCTGTTGGAATCGATCTCCCTGATGCGTTTCGGTTCTCTGACCAACACCGTCTTCGCCCTCCGGGACAGTGGCCTGGCGCCGGAACTCACCGAGGGGATCCGGGTGCCTGAGTCCGCCCCGGAACTCAAGGAAGGGGAGGGGCTGGGTGACATCCTCCGCCGCGCCAGCGAAGGACCCTTCACGCAGGATGAACTCCTGGTCCGTCAGGACCTCTATGAAACCGCGGAGGCGCTGTCCCGTTTCGCGGAGCGCAGCAAAGACACACAGCTGGAGATCGTCGCGAAGTTCGCCAGCGAGATCGCCGAGCGGGTCGCGGTCCGGGAAGCGTAGACTTTCCCAGCTATGAGCCAGGATTCTCTGTTCGGACCAGCTGACCCCCTCTCCGGTGGTGATCCCGCTGACAGCGGGAACGCCGAAGAGTTCTTCAAGGTCGGTCCCGGAGCGCCCCTGGCTGCCCGGATGCGGCCCCGCACCCTGGATGAGGTAGCCGGCCAGCAGCACCTGCTGGGGCAGGGCCGTCCCCTGCGCCGCCTGATCGAGGGTTCCGGCGAGGCCTCGGTCATCCTCTACGGACCACCCGGTACCGGAAAAACCACCATCGCCTCCCTGATCAGTACCGCCACAGGCCAGAAATTCGTCGGTCTCTCCGCCCTGAACTCCGGGGTGAAACAGGTTCGCGAGGTCATCGACCGGGCCCGCCGCGATCTGATTCACGGTCAACGCACCGTCCTCTTCATTGATGAGGTGCACCGTTTCTCCAAGACCCAGCAGGATGCTCTCCTGGCCGCGGTGGAGAACCGCACCGTGTTGCTGGTGGCCGCAACCACGGAGAACCCCTCCTTTTCAGTGGTGGCCCCGTTGCTCTCCCGCTCCCTGCTGCTGCAGCTGGAGTCCCTGGAGCCGGAGGACATCCACCAGCTGCTGGAACGTGCCTTGAGTGATGAGCGTGGCCTGGCAGCGCGGATCACAGCCTCCGCGGAAGCTCTGGAACAGCTGGTGCTGCTGGCTGGTGGTGATGCCCGTCGCGCGCTGACCTACCTGGAGGCGGCGGCGGAGGCGGTCAGCGATGGTGGGGAACTGGACGTCGATACGGTCCGGGACAATGTCAACCGTGCAGTGATCCGTTATGACCGCGATGGTGATCAGCACTATGACATCGTCAGTGCCTTCATCAAGTCGATCCGGGGCTCGGATGTGGATGCTGCACTGCACTACCTGGCCCGGATGGTGGAGGCGGGGGAGGACCCCCGGTTCATCGCCCGCCGCCTGGTGGTGCACGCCAGTGAAGATATCGGCATGGCAGATCCCACCGCCCTGCAGACCGCGGTGGCCGCATCCCAGGCGGTGCAGCTCATCGGGATGCCGGAGGGCCGCCTGGCACTGGCCCAGGCAACGATCCACCTGGCGACCGCACCGAAGTCCCCCGCGGTGATCAACGCCATCGGGGCTGCCGTGGCGGATGTACAGAAGGGGCATCTGGCACCAGTCCCCGCCCACCTGCGGGATGGTCACTATGAGGGGGCGAAGAAGATGGGCAGTGCCGTGGGCTATCAGTATCCCCATGATGATCCCCGGGGTGTGCTCACCCAGCAATATATGCCGGAGGGCATGTCGGACCGGGTGTATTATCAGCCGACCGAGCATGGGGTGGAGAAGAAGATCTCCAGCTACCTGGGCAGACTTCGACGCATCGTCCGCGGCCACTGAGCCGGAGGGGCAGATGATCCTCCTCACGTGGGGGAGGTGGGGTGGAATTTAGCGGTCCCGGAGGCTGTTCCTGAAAAGTGGGAGGGCTGACACTTCAGTTCAGCTGCCAGGCAGGTAATGTAGGGCACCGTTCACTTTCGGTTCGGGAGTAGCCTTCCCGGAACAAAATAGCTAGCCATAACAATATGGAACAAGGAGCACGGCGTGCAGACCCATGAGATCAGGGAGCGTTTCACCAATCACTTCGTCAGGTCCGGACACGAGGCGGTCCCGAGTGCGTCGCTGATTCTCGATGACCCCAACCTGCTCTTCGTCAACGCAGGAATGGTTCCCTTCAAGCCCTACTTCCTGGGCCAGGAGACCCCGCCTTTCGCCAACGGCACCGCCACCTCCATCCAGAAGTGTGTGCGCACCCTCGACATCGACGAGGTCGGCATCACCACCCGTCACAACACCTTCTTCCAGATGGCCGGCAACTTCTCCTTCGGCCAGTACTTCAAGGAGGGGGCGATCACCCATGCCTGGACGCTGCTGACCGGTTCCCTGGCCGAGGGCGGCCTGGGCCTGGACCCGGAGCGACTGTGGGTCACCGTCTACCTCGATGATGATGAGGCCGCCGAGATCTGGGAGAAGAAGATCGGTGTTCCGGCGGAACGTATCCAGCGTCTGGGCATGGAGGACAACTACTGGCACATGGGTGTGCCCGGCCCCTGCGGTCCCTGCTCCGAGATCTACTTCGACCGTGGCCCGGCCTACGGCAAGGAGGGCGGCCCGGCGGTCGATGACAACCGATACATGGAGATCTGGAACCTGGTCTTCATGGAGAAGGAGCGCGGTGAGGGCACCGCTAAGGGTGAGTTCGAGATCCTCGGTGACCTGCCCAAGAAGAACATCGACACCGGCATGGGTGTGGAGCGTGTCGCCTGCCTCCTCCAGGGCGTGGAGAATGTCTACGAGACCGATCTGCTGCGTCCCGTGATCGACACCGCCGAGAAGTTGACCGGCGCCACCTACGGCAAGGACAACACCGCCGACATCCGCTTCCGTGTGATCGCCGACCACTCCCGCACCGGCATGATGCTCATCCTTGATGGTGTCACCCCCGGTAATGAGGGTCGTGGTTACATCCTGCGTCGTCTGCTGCGCCGCATCATCCGCTCCGCCCGTCTGCTGGGGGCCACCGCTGAGACGATGCAGCAGTTCATGAACACCATCATGGACACCATGACCCCCTCCTACCCGGAGATCGCCGAGAACCGGGAGCGCATCCTCAACGTCGCCACCAATGAGGAGAAGGCCTTCCTGCGCACCCTGGAGTCCGGCACCCAGCTCTTCGAGCAGGCTGCCAGCAGTGTCAAGCAGTCCGGTTCGACCACCGTCGCCGGTGATCAGGCTTTCGCGCTGCATGACACCTATGGCTTCCCGATCGACCTGACCCTGGAAATGGCCGCCGAATCCGGCCTCGAGGTCGACATCGAGGGCTTCGAGTCCCTGATGGCGGAGCAGAAGGCCCGCGCCAAGGCGGACAACCAGGCCAAGAAGCACGGCCACGCCGACCTCAGTGTCTACCGCCAGTGGGTTGATGAGCACCCCACCGAGTTCCTCGGTTATGAAGCACTGAGCTCCCAGTCCAAGGTGCTGGGCCTGGTTCGCAATGGTGAATCCATCAATGAGGCCCATGCCGGTGAGGAAGTCGAGGTCATCCTCGACCACACCCCGATGTACGCCGAATCCGGTGGTCAGCTGGGTGACCGCGGCCAGTTGGTCTCCGGTGACACCCTGCTCAACATCAATGATGTGCAGAAGATCGGCAAGAAGCTGTGGATCCACAAGGCCACCGTCGCCTCCGGGGGACTGGACCTGGGTTCAGAGGTCACCGTCAACGTTGACGGGAAGTGGCGTCACGGTGCCCGCCAGGCACACACCGCCACACACCTGATCCACGCTGCCTTGCGCCAGGTGCTCGGCCCCACCGCGGTCCAGGCCGGTTCCCTGAACCGTCCCGGTTACCTGCGTTTCGACTTCAACTTCACCGAGGGACTGTCCCCGGCACAGATGGAGCAGATCGAGTTGATCACCAACCAGGCGGTGGACACGGACTGGGCTGTCAACACCATCGAGACCTCCCTTGAGGAGGCCCGGAAGATGGGCGCGATGGCGCTCTTCGGTGAGAACTACGGCGACAGTGTCCGCGTCGTCGAGATCGGTGGCCCCTTCTCCATGGAACTCTGCGGTGGCACCCATGTCACCCACTCCTCCCAGATCGGGCCGGTCACCCTGCTGAGCGAGGCCTCCGTGGGTTCCGGCGTGCGCCGTATCGAGGCTTACTCCGGCATGGATTCCTTCCAGTTCCTGTCTCGGGAGGCTGCCCTGGCTTCTGGTCTGGCGTCCTCCCTGAAGACCCCGACCGTTGATCTGCCGGAGCGTGTCCGCCAGCTCACCGATAAGCTCAAGGCCGCCGAGAGGGAGATCGAGAACCTCCACAAGGCACAACTGGCGGCCAACACCTCCAAGCTGCTGGACCAGGGGGTCGAGATCAATGGTTTCACCGTCCTGACCATCCAGCTGCCCAAGGGCACCTCCGCCGGTGATCTGCGAACCGTGGCCACCGACCTGCGTGGTCGTCTCGGTGAGCGGGAGGGCATCGTGGTTCTGGCTGCCGAGGATGGACAGGGGAAGGCCCCCTTCATCATCGGTGCCACCAAGTCCGCCATCGCCCGGGGCGTGAAGTCCGGTGACCTGGTCAAGCTGCTCGGCGGTTATGTCGATGGCCGGGGTGGCGGAAAGCCGGACATGGCGCAGGGTTCCGGCAGCAAGCCGGAGGGCTTCAATGCAGGTTTTGAGGCACTGAAGAGCGAACTCGCCCAACTCTAAACCTCCCAGACACCACCCTGACTAGAGTCGGGGTGGTGTCTTCATCTCCCCAGGGACCGGCACTCTCCCCAGGGACTTCCGGGAGATTCACACTGACCCTTCTGGATTGCTTCGCTCATGTACGGGTTAGCATGGTTGACGCTTGTTCGGGCATGCTGTGGTAGTCCGAACGGGCATCCAGATCAGGCATCTCAGCTAAGGAAACTTTGCCCCAGGCAAAGCTGAGAGTGTGTATCGATTAAGAGACACACGCCTGAAATGGGTCCAGAGACGTTGCGAAACCGTTACATTGGAGCAGTGCGAGGGTGATCGTCCCATGCCCCTGCCCCATCCCGAAACCGAAAGGCGGCGGTAGCCAGATGAAGGTCACCCCGGATGTCCCAGGTGTCAATGATCCCGGTCCTGGCCGAAGGCTCGGCATTGATGTCGGCACCGTCCGTATCGGAGTCGCCTCCTCAGACCGTAATGCGACACTGGCAACCCCGGTGGAGACCATTCCCCGGGTGACCGGCTTCAAGGGCAGGGACGGTGCAGATATCGACCGACTCATTGAACTCATCGAGGAATACCGGGCGGTGGAGGTGGTTCTGGGCCTGCCCCGTGACCTCAAGGGGGATGGCTCCCACAGCGTCAAGCATGCCAAGGAGATCGCCTTTCGGATCCGGCGCCGCCTCAACAACCCGGATAGTGCCTTGAGCAATGTCGCGGTCCGGCTCGGCGATGAGCGGCTGACCACCGTGGTGGCCCTTCGGGCGATGCGAGAGTCTGGAGTGGGGGAGAAGGAAGGCCGGAAATTCATCGACCAGGCCGCCGCCGTGGAAATTCTGCAGACCTGGCTCGATACCCGTGCCAACCATCTCGCCCAGAATTCCCTGACGCCCCAGGCAACCCCGGATACCCCGCAGCCAGAACAAACCAGCACCCCTGAGACCGGCTCAGATAAGAGCAGCACCGAGCAGCGCCCTGTGACACCGGGGCCTGAGAACCAGAATGGAACGCTATGACCCAGAAAGTAAAGCGTGCGGCCAATGGACGGCGAATGGAAAACAAGTTCGTCAAACGCCGCCAACGTGGCCTGGCGGTGCTCATCGCCGCACTGGTGCTGCTCATCGGCGGGGTGATCTACATCGGCGTCCGGGTCTCCAGTGGGGAGAACGGAACCTCCGTCTCCGCCACCGACTATGAGGGCACCGGCAACGGTGAGGTGCAGCTGGTGGAGATCCCCGAGGGTTCCTCACTTTCGGCGCTCGGCCCCCAGCTGGAGGAGCGTGACATCGTCAAATCCGATGCCGCCTTCCAGACTGCAGCCGCCTCCAACCCGGATGCCTCCAATGTGCAGCCCGGTTTCTACCGGTTGCAGGGCCAGATGAGCGCGGTGGAGGCGGTCCGGGCACTCTTGGATCCGGCCAACCGCACTGAACTACTCGATATTCACGGGGGTGCGACCCTGTTGGATGTCAATGTCATCGGCGGGGCAACCCGACTGGGTGTCTACTCCCAGATCTCTGCCCTGACCCAGGATGGACTGGGCAACCCCACGGTCACCGCGGAACAGCTGGAGCAGGTTGCGGCGAACACCCCGCCGGAGCAGCTGGGTGTTCCGGAGTGGGCCCTGGAGGCGGTCAACGCTCGCGGCAATGACCCTAAACGCCTGGAGGGCCTGATCGTGCCCGGACAGTATGTGATCAACCCGGAACTCAGCGCAGCGGAGATTCTCACTGACCTGGTCACCCGTTCCACCCAGAACTACAATGACAGTGGCATCGTCGACCGGGCGGCAGCCCTGCAGCTGAGCCCCTATGAGCTGCTCACCGCCGCCTCCCTGGTGGAACGTGAGGCACCGGCTGGGGAATTCGACAAGGTAGCCCGGGTGATCCTGAACCGCCTGGCAGAGCCGATGCGCCTGGAGTTCGACTCCACCGTCAACTACGGCCTGGAGTCGGTGGAGGTCGCCACCACTGATGAGGACCGTGCCAGGGTGACCCCCTGGAACACCTACGCCAAGGATGGGCTACCGGACACCCCGATCGCCGCGGCTTCCATGGAGGCGATTGAGGCGATGGAGAACCCGGCGGAGGGTGACTGGCTCTTCTTCGTCACCATCAGTCAGGATGGCACCACCGTTTTCAACAATAATTTTGAGGATCACGTGCGAGACACTCAGCAGGCACTGGACAACGGTGTTCTGGATTCGCAACGATGAGCGGGATCAGCCACCGTGCCGCTGTACTCGGCTCGCCGATCGAACATTCCCGTTCCCCGCTGCTGCACAACGCCGGTTACCGTGAGCTCGGCCTGGATGACTGGGAGTATGGCCGTTTCGAGTGCACCGCGGAGCAGCTGCCCGAGCGGGTTTCCGGGCTGGGTGACAGCTACGTGGGTTTCTCGGTGACCATGCCCGCCAAGTTCGCGGCCCTGGAATTCGCCGATGAGGTCAGCGATCGGGCCCACCAGATCGGTTCCGCCAACACCCTGGTGCGTACCAGCTCAGGTTGGCGGGCGGATAACACCGACTGTGATGGCATTGCCGGTGCCCTGCGGGAACTGCTGGCCGCTAAGTCCCCGGCGGGGATGCATGCCCTGGTGCTCGGTGGGGGCGGCACTGCCCGCCCGGCACTGTGGACCCTGGCCAACGAGGGTGTGGCAAAGCTGACGGTGCTCAACCGTTCCGACAAGCGCGCCGAGCTGGCACCCCTGGCCACCGCACATGGTGCCGAGTTCGAGATGGGGGACTTCTCCGGGGACCTGGAGAAGATCGCACTCTCCGCGGACCTGATCGTCTCTACTCTGCCCGCCGGGGTGCTGGCGGGGATGGAACGTCAGCTGGCACACGCCCCGGTCTTCGATGTGCTCTATGAGCCCTGGCCCACACCCCTGACGGTGCAGGCCGCCGCCAATGGCCACCGCAGTGTCGGTGGCCATGTGATGCTCGCACATCAGGCCTATGGCCAATTTGAGCAGTTCACCGGCATTGCAGCTCCCCGTGAGGCGATGTGGCAGGCACTGGAGAAGTCTTTGAGCTAATCTCAGGCACATGATCGGGTCAGCCGTGGGGGCGGCGAATATTCCGGGCGTGCTCATCGATGCCGCGCACAGCGCAGCTTCAATGAGCACGCCCTTCCTCTTGCTCGGGTTGGGCTGCACCACCTGGGCCATCGCGCTCTGTGTAGTGGATTTGCGGCAGCGGCGGTTGCCGGATGCACTGACCCTGCCGGCTATTCCACTGGCATGGGGGTTGGCACTGCTGTGGCAGCCCACGGCGGTCCTGGGTGGGGTCGGGTGGGCCCTGTTTCTGCTGTTGATCGGGATCTGGCTGGGTGGGGTCGGCGGGGGAGACATCAAATTGGCTGCCTCGCTGGGCACCGGTGTGGTGCTCGGTGCGGGCTTTGGCACCCTGCCCTGGGTGATGGCCGGGGCAGCGGGGATTGCCGCACTGATCATGCTGCTCAGCCGTCGGGAGAGCCTGCCCTTCGGGCCAGCGATGCTGCTGGCTGCGGGACTCGGGATTCTCTCCTGAACCGGCGCCTGAACCTGTGCCTGAGCCTGTTCCGGGGGTGGGTGCGGGGGATGAAGGGTCGCCTGGAGTGGGGTGTCTGGGTGTGCTGACCACCGCTTAAGGGGAGTCTAAGCGCTTAAGGTCCGGCAGTCATGAGATAATGTCAGCATGCTTCGATGGACTACTGCAGGGGAATCCCACGGCCAGGCGCTGATCGCCATGGTGGAACACATGCCCGCGGGGGTGCCGGTCTCCAAGGAAGAGATCGCCGCTCAGCTTTCGCGGCGCCGACTCGGTTATGGGCGGGGTGCCCGCATGAAGTTTGAGGCCGATGAGCTGACACTGCTCACCGGCATCCGACACGGCAAGACTTTGGGCGGCCCGATCGCTGTCATGATCGGCAACACCGAGTGGCCCAAGTGGACCACCATCATGTCGGCCGAGCCGGTGGATCTGGACGATCCAGAGATCGCCAAGGAAATGAACTCCGGGCGTGGTGCCAAACTGACCCGCCCCCGCCCGGGCCATGCTGATTTTGCCGGCATGCTCAAATATGACTTCGATGAGGCCCGGCCGGTGCTGGAACGTTCCTCCGCCCGGGAGACCGCCTCCCGGGTGGCTGCCGCCACCATTGCCCGTAGCTTCCTCCGGGAAACCCTCGGCGTGGAGGTTTTCTCCCACGTCATCTCCATCGGCCGTTCCGAGCCTTATATGGGCGAAACCCCGAGCTTCAGTGCTCTCTCCGCCATCGACGAGTCTCCGGTCCGGGCCTTCGGCAAGGATGCCGAAGAGTCCATGATCACCGAGATCGATGCCGCCAAGAAGGCCGGTGACACCCTCGGTGGCATCGTCGAGGTCGTGGTGGAGGGGCTGCCGATCGGCCTGGGCTCCCACGTCTCGGGTGAGGATCGTCTCGATGCTCAGCTGGCCGGCGCCCTGATGGGTATCCAGGCCATCAAGGGGGTGGAGGTTGGTGACGGCTTCGAGGAGGCCCGCCGCCGAGGCTCCGAGGCCCATGATGAGATGGTCCGCACCGAGGATGGTGTCGACCGGCTCAGCAACCGGGCTGGTGGACTAGAGGGTGGCATGACCAATGGTCAGACCCTGCGGGTGCGCGCTGCCATGAAGCCGATCTCCACGGTGCCGCGGGCCCTGAAGACCGTCGACATGGCTGATGGTTCTGCCGCCACCGGCATCCACCAGCGTTCTGATGTCTGCGCCGTCCCAGCTGCTGGTGTCGTCGCCGAAGCAATGGTTGCCCTGGTCCTGGCCCGTGCGGTACTCAAGAAGTTCGGGGGCGATTCCCTCAATGAGACCCGCCGCAATATCGAGGGCTACCTGGACCACATCAATGCACGATTGGATTTCAACACCCATGACGGAACTGATTCCTAACGTGGACGAAACCGCCCAGCGTCCGAGGGTGGTCCTGGTCGGCCCTCCCGGTGCCGGAAAGTCCACCATCGCCCGCCGCCTGGCCAGGGCCCTCAGCCTTGGCCTGGTCGACTCCGATGAACTGATTGAGGAGGCCACCGGCAAGGCCTGCGGTGAAGTCTTCGCCGAGCTGGGCGAACCCGCCTTCCGTGAGTTGGAGGCCGCGCAGGTGGCCGAGGCCCTGAAGACCAGCGGAGTGGTCAGTCTCGGTGGTGGTGCAGTGGTCACCGCATCAACCCGGGAACTGCTCGCTGATCACGATGTGGTCTGGATCGATGTTTCTCCGGAGGAGGGCTACCGCCGCACCTCCAGCGATGACACCCGCCCGGTGCTGCTCGCGGAGAACCCGCGGGAACACTACCGGAATCTGCTGGAGACCCGCATGCCGCTGTACCACGAGGTCGCCGGCTTCCGGATCCGCACCGATCGACGCACCCCGCAACAGGTGGTCGCCGATGTACTCGGCCATCTTGATTCCCTGGTCTGACCTAAGCTTTCAGCATCTGAAATAACATCCGGGGCCTGCCCACAGGCTCCCCCCGGAGCGAACCTGCAGGAGGATCCACCCCGCCATGACCATCATCGACGTCAACGGCCCCACCCCCTACCAGGTGCACATCGACCGCGGTCTGAACTCCGCGATCGTCGATCGTGTCCTGGTGACTGGTGCAGCCAAAGTCGCCATCATCCATCAGCCCACCCTGGTGGAGCCGGTGCGGGAACTGACCAACCTGCTGGGGGAGCGGGGTCTGGAAGTGGTGCCGATCCTAGTTCCTGACGCCGAGGCGGGAAAGAGCCTGGAGGTTGCCGGGCAGTGCTGGGATGCGCTCGGCCAGGTGGCCCTGGGTCGCCGGGATGTGGTCATCGGTTTCGGTGGCGGTGCCGCCACCGACCTGGCCGGTTTCATTGCCGCCGCCTGGATGCGTGGTGTCAAGGTCATCCAGGTGCCCACCACCCTGCTGGCCATGGTCGATGCCGCAGTCGGTGGCAAGACGGGTATCAATACCGCCGCCGGTAAGAACCTCGTCGGCGCCTTCCACGAGCCGGACTCGGTATTCATCGACCTGGATCGTTTGGAGACCCTGCCGAAGGAAGAGATCATCGCCGGTTCCGCGGAGATCATCAAGACCGGTTTCATCGCAGACCCGGTGATCCTGGAACGCTATGAGGAAGATCCGGCGGCGGCCCTGGACCCGGCTGGTTTCCTGCCGGAGCTGATCGCCCGTTCGGTGCAGGTCAAGGCTTCCGTGGTGGGCCAGGACCTCAAGGAGTCCGGCCTGCGTGAGATCCTCAACTACGGACACACCTTCGGGCATGCTGTGGAGCTGCGTGAACAGTACCGCTGGCGTCACGGTAACGCCGTTGCCGTGGGCCTGATGTTCATCGCCGAGCTGGCGGAGATCAACGGCCTGATCGATGCTGAACTCGTGGCCCGCCACCGTCGCATTCTGACCTCCGTGGGCCTGCCCACCACCTATGAGGCCGGGGTTTTCGATGAACTCCATGAGGGCATGACCCGCGACAAGAAGAACCGGGACGGCAACATTCGTTTCGTGGCGCTGACCGGAGTGGGAGAGACCACCCGACTGGAAGGCCCGGCCCTGGGTCAGCTGCAGGATGCCTACCGGCGCATCAGCGAAGGAGCTTAAGGGCACATGAAGGTTCTCGTTCTCAACGGCCCCAACCTCAACCGCCTGGGGAAGCGTCAGCCGGAGATCTACGGTTCCACCAGCCTGGCTGATGTGGAGAAGATGATCTCGGTGCGTGCCGCCGAACTCGGGCTGGAGGTCGAGTGCCGCCAATCCAATGCCGAGCATGAGTTGCTCAATTGGGCCCATGAGGCCGCCGACAACAACTGGGCTGTGATCATCAACCCGGGTGGTTTCACCCACACCTCCGTGGCATTGCGGGATGCTCTGGTGGAGGTCTCTGATGGTCATGGTTTTGTGGAGGTGCATATTTCCAATGTGCACGCCCGGGAACCTTTCCGGCAGCACAGTTACCTCTCGCCGATTGCCCGGGGTGTGATCGCCGGGCTGGGGGTGCAGGGCTATTTGATGGCTCTGAGCTACTTCGCCGCCCAGTCGTCCTGAGGTCTCCTCCTGATCCGCAGTGTGGATCAGGGGCGGGGCCTTGTAAAGCGTGGCACCAGAAGTGGGTGCCAGGGGGTTGGAATGATGGGGGAAATCCTTGGGGATCCCCCCGGTGATTCCAACCCCCTTCCTGACTTTTGCGGGTTAAGCTTGGTTGATAATTCAAAATGCCTGTTGCTGCCGCCCAGCCCCTCCCCGGGGAGGGGTGTGCCAGTAACCGACCTACGTGGAGGTTTCGACCAGATGGCTCTCGCGGACACCCGTTTCGCCACCCGACGTCGCGCTCTGGCGGCCAAGCTCGCCGGCCAGCGTATCGACATGATGCTGGTGACCAACCTGATTCATGTCCGTTATCTCTCCGGCTTCTCCGGCTCCAATGGTGCACTTCTGCTCTCCAAGGATCTCAACGCCCACATCTGCACTGACGGTCGCTACGTCACCCAGATCGCGGAGGAGGTCCCCGATATCGAGGCCTTGATCGCACGTCCCTGTGCCGAAGCTCTGCTGGGCAGGATTGAAGGCCCTCGTCGGGTCGGCTTCGAAGCCTCCTACGTCTCCGTGGAGCAGCTGGAGTCTCTGCAGGAGATCTGTGGTGAGGACGTCCAGCTGGTCCCTGTCAGCGGGGTGATCGAGGAGATCCGTCTGACCAAGGATTCGATTGAGCTGGAGCGACTGCGGGAAGCCGCTGATATCGCCGCCACCGCCTTCAAGGATCTGCTGGCAGCAGGGGAACTGGCGGTGGGCCGCAGTGAGAGGGAGGTCGCTGCTGATCTGGAATACCGCATGCGCCTGGGTGGAGGAGAACGTCCCTCCTTTGACACCATCGTCGCCTCCGGCCCGAACTCCGCTAAACCCCACCACGGGGCAGGTGAGCGTCGTATTGAAAAGGGTGACCTGGTCACCATCGACTTCGGGGTGCACACCCGTGGCTTCAACTCCGACATGACCCGCACCCTGGTGATGGGGGAGGCGAATGACTTCGCCCGCGAGATCTATGATGTGGTGCTGCGTGCCCAGCTGGCCGGCATTGAAGCTGCTAAACCGGGAACCGCTCTGGTGGATGTGGACCGGGCCGCCCGAGATGTCATCGTCGAGGCAGGCTATGGTGATTACTTCATTCACTCCACCGGCCATGGCATCGGCCTGGAGGTCCATGAAGCTCCCAGTGCCTCGCTCTCCGGCGTGGGGGTGCTCAGGGAGAACATGTCCCTGACCATCGAGCCCGGAATCTATGTGCCGGGTAAAGGTGGGGTGCGCATCGAGGACACCCTGATCATCACTCAGGGCATGCCCGAAATTATCACCGATATCAAGAAGGACCTGCTTGTGATGTAGGATATGTAAGCTATTTACACCAGGTCATAAACCAAGCTCAAAGGGAGACACCTAAGTGGCGACCACAGCCGATTTTAAGAACGGTCTTGTCCTCAAGGTCGATGGCAAGCTGCAGCAGATCATCGAATTCCAGCACGTCAAGCCGGGCAAGGGCCCCGCATTCGTGCGCACCAAGCTCAAGGATGTCCTCTCCGGCAAGACCCTCGACAAGACCTGGAACGCAGGCGTCAAGGTCGAGACTGCGACCGTCGACCGCCGCGACATGACTTACCTCTACAACGACGGTTCCTCTTTCGTCGTCATGGACGACAAGAACTACGAGCAGGTTGAACTGCCGCTGGACGCCTTCGGCAATGCCGGCGACTTCCTGCTGGAGAACATGCGGGTTCAGGTGTCCTTCCACGAGGGCGAGGCTCTTTTCGGTGAGCTCCCCGTTTCCGTGGATCTCGTTATCCAGCACACCGATCCGGGCCTGCAGGGTGATCGTTCCACCGGTGGCACCAAGCCTGCCACCCTCGAGACCGGCGCCGAGATCCAGGTGCCGCTGTTCATTGAGACCGGCAACGTCGTTAAGGTGGACACCCGCAGCGGTGAATACCTGTCCCGCGTGAACAACTAATTCGGCGGTAGAGATATTTCAGTGAGTGATCCCAAGAATTACCGTCGCCATGGTGCGCGTTACCGCGCCCGCCGTCGCGCCGTGGATATCCTCTTCGAGGCTGAAGCCAGGGACCTTGATCCCGTGGCGATCATCGAAGATCGGGTACAGCTGTCCAGAAACCTCGACAACGGAGTTCCCCCCGTCGCCGACTACACCCGGGTGATTGTGGCGGGTGCCGCCGCCGAACTCGACCGGATCGACGACACCGTGGAGAAGTACCTCTCCGAGGACTGGGAGCTGCACCGCATCCCGGCGGTGGACCGAGCCATCATGCGCGTCGCCACCTGGGAGATGCTCTTCAATCCCGATGTTCCGGTGAAGACCGCCCTCGTCGAGGGTGTGGAGCTGGCCAGCGAGTACTCCAACGATGCTGCTGCGCCCTATATCCATGCTCTGCTTGACGACATCGCGCAGGTGGTTCATGAACTCCGCGCCGAGATCAAGGGCGAGGCTGCACCAGACGTCGCAGCAGAGGCTGCAGATGTCGAGAATGAAAAGGCTGTGGCCACCACCCCCGAGGCCGAAGCTGCGGAACAGTCCGAGACTGCTGCACCAGCTGTGGAAATCCCGGCTGAGCAAGCTGAGTCAGTTGAGCCGGTTGAGACCGAAGCTGAAGCCGCATCGGCTGATCCGGTCACCGGAGACAACAGGTAGTTTCCTGCCTGCCCGGGTTTTCTGCCGCGGTGCCCTGAACAGATCCTTTCCGAGGATCCGTTCAGGGCACCGCGGCTTTTGTCGCCTTCCAGGGCCTGGGACATCGTCGGGGTGGAATTTTTTCCGCCGGATGCCCCATCCCGGAGAAGTTCCCCTCGGTCAAAGCGTGCCCCGCGTGAGCGGGAGAAGCAGGGATCTGCTGAAAATCACGGTTTTCCATATCTGTTGGGTCTCTATCCGCATTATTCCCGCAGGGCGGGGGAGTGTCGGCGCTAACATGGAAACCATGTCCGATTTCAGCATTAAAGATGCCCAACGAACTCGCGTCGGCCCCGGATTCACATTGTCTGAGGTTGATCCGGACTCCACCCCCGGTTTCAAGGGCGGCAACAAGGATCTTGATCGAGCTTTCAGGGAACCCGATGAGGAACTGCTCACCCTGCAGGAGAAACTCTGGGCTAATGGCCGACGCAACCCCGAGGAAATCGGATCCGTACTGGTGGTGCTCCAGGGTATGGACACCTCCGGGAAAGGCGGCGTGGCCCGCCGCGTCTTCGGTATCTTCCCTCCCTATGGCCTGAAGGTGTACGCCTTCGGTAAACCGACCGAGGAAGAACTGGCCCATGATTTCCTGTGGCGGATCCGCCCCCAGGCCCCGGAACCCGGACAGATCGCCGTGTGGGACCGCTCCCATTATGAGGATGTGCTGGTTCACCGGGTGCTCGGGCTCAGCCCGGCGGAGGAGATTGAACGCCGCTATGGGGCGATCACCGACTTCGAGTGGGAACTTTCTCAGCGTGGCACGCGCATCATCAAGGTGATGCTGCATATCTCCCCGGAGTTCCAGGCCAAAAATCTGCTTGATCGTATCGAGAACCCGGAGAAGGTCTGGAAGTATCAGCCCGGTGACATTGATGATCGCCGTCATTGGGATGACTATCAGGAGGCCTTCGAGATTGCGCTCACCCGTACCTCCACCGCCTATGCCCCCTGGTACTGTGTGCCCGGCGATGACAAGGACTATGCCCGCCTGGTGGTGAAGTATCTGCTGCTGAATGAGCTGCGCTCCATGAATCTGGAGTGGCCGGAGATCCATTTCGACCCGGATATGGAGAAGCAACGACTCTTTGACTCCATGAAGTAGTTTCCGGGGGGCCTTGGTGCTGCGCCGAGCGCCCCCTGCCTGGGGGGGCAAGGGGAGGGCGTCGATAAGCGGGGCTTTTTAAGCTTCGGTGGCGCCGGGGGCGGCTGCGCGAATTTCCTGGGCGGCCTGCTGCACCGCGGTCTGGGCGGCGAGCACCGTATCCACCGCTTCCTGGATATTGCTGTGCAGCTGATCATCGGACATGCCGGCAGCGACCAGGACATCATGCTCGGTGCGCACGATCAGCTTCTCGGAACGGTCCACGATGGCTGCCTTGGCGGCGAAGGTACGGCTGTTGACCTGGTTGCAGGCCAGATGCAGTGTCGGATCGCCCTGCTCGGTGATCTCCTCGGTGGGGACATCTGCTCGTATGATGAGCACGGAACTCAGCAGTGCGAAAGTGACCATGGTGCCATTGAGGTTGGCGGTGGTCACGGTCTCATTTTCGCCGGGGATCAGCTCAACTCCGAAGCTGGCCATAGTCTCCGTGATCCGCGGGAAATCCACCGCACTCAGCGGTTGTTTCGCAGAATTCTTAATGCTCATCGTGCTGATCCTCCCAGGTCACGAGTTCTGGGAACTGGCTCTCCAACCACTTGGCGCAGTTGTTGACGGAATCCAGGGTCGACATCATGAAGGCCCCGATCTGGTTCCGGCTCAGTCCATGGGTGCTATTTGCCTGACGGCTGGCGCTGAGGGCCAGGACACCGCCCCGGGTCTCGAAGAAGCGCAGTGTCGGGGTGAACTGGGTGAGATTCCACTCGTTGACCGCCGCCACCACCTGTGGGGCCATTTCAGGGGCGGGGGTGCCCCGCCACATGGAGTCGAAGATCAGATGATCTGCGTCCACAGCAAAAGAAATGGCCACATTGATGAATCCGGTGCGGACGATCATCTGCTTCTCACCGTCGGGGCCCGGGGCCTCCTCCAGTCGGTACTGAAGTCCCTCGGACTCCAGGATTTCAGCCACCCGCTGAGGTGTCACCGCAGCGATGGGGGTGTCCGGTTCTCTCTCCGGTTCAGGTGTGGTCACGCCTGTTACGTTCCTTAAAGATCATGGGGGTCAGGTACTCCGGAACCATCCTAGCTATCAGACCAGGCACCGGTCTGGGGGTCCTCTTCTAGGACATGGCCATCGAGCTGCTGGCCAGCAGTTTTGGGGGCGGACTCAGTTTCCCCCGGTTTCTTTTCAAGGCTTTCAGCTGGCACGGAACTGTCCTCGGGAAGTACGGCAGGCTCCGCGGCTTCCGTCTTCTCCACCAACCCGCCCTTCTGCTTCATCCCCATGATCTCCTCGAAACCGAGTTCATGAGCCAAGGCGGAGTTGAGGCTGGGGTAGCGGAAATGGTGCCCCAGCCCCTGCAGTACCTCAGGGATCACCTTCTGGTCTGCCAGGGCCACCTGCTGGGCTCCTTCCTTCCCCAGCACCATGCGGGGGCCGATGGAGGGGATCTGAAACAGCTTGGGGCGGTGCAGGCTGGTGCTCAGGGCGGCCATGAAATCATGGTTGATCACCGGGCTGGGCGCGACAGCATTAACGGGGCCGGAGAGCTCCGCATCGAGGATGGCGCGGAGGTAGATGTCGGTGAGGTCATCGATGGCGATCCAGGACATCCAGAAATTTCCGTCACCGATATCACCACCCAACCCAGCACTTGAGAGGGTGCGCAGCGGAGGTAGGAGACCGCCCAGGCCACTGAGCACCAGGCCGGTACGGATCTGGACGGTGCGTGCCCCCGACTCGGCGGCGGGGGCGGTGGCCTCCTCCCAGTCACGGATCACTTCGGCGAGGAAATCATCCCCGGCGGTGGCGGATTCATTGAGCTTCTCACCACTGCGGTCCGCACCGTAGTAACCGATGGCGGAGGCGGAGACCATGGTGCGGCAGGTGGGGGAGTCCCCCACGAGCTGGGCTAATCGGCGGGTCGGTTCAATACGGGATTCCCGGACCGCCTTCTTGTGGGCTTCATTGAAACGGCTCGAGATGGGTTCGCCAGCCAGGTGCACCAGCACATCAACACCCTCGAGCAGATCGGCGGCGGGGTAGAAGGGATCCCACTGTCGCTGCCCAGGCTTCGGGGTTTTACGGACCAGCTGGATCACCTGGTGGCCGGCGGTGCTCAGCTGAGCACTGAGGGCCCGGCCGATGAACCCCCGGGAACCGGTCATGGCGATGACCAAGGAGCGGGGCTCACCTCCGGTGTCTCGCGGGGTGAATTCCTCGAAACGTCGCAAGGCCAGAATGTCCTCGATCAGCTGGTGCTGACGGTAGGCGAACATGGGTGCCAGACTGGCTCCGGGAAGCCGGGTGCTCACTGTGTCGGTGATCAAGGTGCCATCCTGGTGGTCCGCGAAAGCGTGGATATGGCGCCAGTTGGCCATCAGTTTGAAGGGGGCACTGGTACAGACATCGGTGAACTGGTGCCCCCGCCGGTAGGCGGAGAGATCATGACGGGAGACCCATTTGAGGCCGGCGGGGAGTGCGAAGATGGTGGTGCCATCGGAAAGCCGCTCCGCCTGCTGGATGGGGGTCATCGACAAAAATGGTGGGGCAAGCCGGGTCAGAGCACCGGGGCGGGTGTGCCACTCCCAGACGAACTCGCGGGGTGCAGGAACAATATGGCTGGCGGTCAGGCTCATCCGACGGCCCTCCCTCTGGTGGCGTTGATGGGGTGGAGTGGCAGGAGTTCATGTTAGAATTCGACTGTCTCAAGCATAGACAAATGTTTCGATCCATTCAGACATCCTTTAAGGACCGCCCAGAGAGGCGGGGAAGGAGGTCACGATGAGCGAATACGACGTTTCCGAAGACACCATCGAGCTACTGAGCTCGGATGAAGTCCGGCGTACCGTCGCGCGCATCGCGCACCAGATCATTGAACAGACGGCCCTCGACTCCGAGGATGCCCCGACCGTACTCTTGCTGGGTATCCCCTCCGGCGGTGTCCCCCTGGCCAAGCGCCTGGCGGAGAACATCGAGGAGTTCACCGGCATCAAGGTTCCCACCGGCGCACTGGATGTCACCCTCTACCGTGACGATCTGCGGAATAAGCCGCACCGTGCGCTGCAACCCACCAGCATCCCCTCCGGCGGCATCGATGATGCCGTGGTGATCCTGGTTGATGATGTTCTCTTCACCGGACGCACCGTCCGCGCCGCCTTCGACGCGCTCGGCGATCTGGGTAGCTACCACAGCATTCAGCTTGCGGTCCTGGTGGACCGTGGCCACCGTCAGCTGCCGATCCGCGCCAACTATGTGGGCAAGAACCTGCCGACCTCCCGCAATGAGAAGGTCGACGTAATGCTCTCCGAGATTGACGGCCGTGATGGTGTCCTGTTGACCCGACCCCAGCGCGAGGCACAATAGATGAAGCATCTTCTTTCCATCTCTGACCTGGACAAGGAAGAGATCATTGCACTGATGGATGAGGCGGACCGCTTCCGGGAGGCTCTGGAGGGTCGGGAGATCAAGAAGCTCCCCACTCTGCGGGGCCGCACCATCTTCACCATGTTCTATGAGAACTCCACCCGCACCCGCGCCTCCTTCGAGACCGCCGGCAAGTGGATGAGCGCCGATGTCATCAACATCTCCGCCTCCTCCTCTTCGGTGTCCAAGGGTGAGTCCCTCAAGGACACCGGTGCCACCCTGGCCGCCATCGGCGCAGACGCCATCATCGTCCGCCACCCTGCCTCGGGTGCCGCCCAGCAGCTCGCCGGCTGGCTCGCCCCCGGTGGAATCGGCCCCAGCATCATCAACGCCGGTGACGGTTCCCATCAGCACCCCACCCAGGCGCTTCTCGACGCCGTGACCATACGGCAGCGCCTCGGTGAGCTTGAGGGCCGCAAGGTCGTCATCGTCGGGGACTGTCTCCACTCCCGGGTG
This sequence comes from Corynebacterium occultum, assembly GCF_009734425.1. NCBI lineage: Bacteria > Bacillati > Actinomycetota > Actinomycetes > Mycobacteriales > Corynebacteriaceae > Corynebacterium > Corynebacterium occultum. The sequence continues at coordinate 1,679,880 of NZ_CP046455.1, read as the reverse complement.
GTGCGCTCCAATGTGGATCTGCTCTCCGCCCTGGGTGCCGAGGTTGTCCTGGTTGCCCCGCCGACCCTGCTGCCTGCCGGTGTGGACACCTGGCCGGTGCGCACCACCATGAACTTCGACGCCGAGATCAAGGACGCCGATGTCGTGATGATGCTGCGCGTGCAGGCGGAACGCATGCACGGCGGTTTCTTCCCCTCGCACCGCGAATACGCCAATTACTTCGGGTTGTCCCAGGCACGTTCCGCAGCCATGAAGAAAGGTGCGATCGTGATGCACCCCGGTCCGATGCTGCGTGGCATGGAAATCAACTACGCCGTCGCGGATGCTCCGCACACCGCGATGCTCCAGCAGGTCTCCAATGGTGTGCACCTGCGGATGGCGGTGCTGTTCACCCTCCTCGCCGGTTCCGATCAGCCAGGCTTCTAGTACGGCGTTGCCGGAGAAAGAATAGAGAAACAATGTCAGAAAAGATTCAGGAAGCGGATTTTCCGGCCACCGGCCCGCTGGCCGCACCCCCTGCAGGGACGCTGCTGCTGAGCAATGTGCGCCCCTATGGAGAGGGTGATCCGATCAACGTCCTCATCGAAGACGGTGTGATCACCGACCTGGACGCCGCCGCGGACACCCCGGCCGATGAGCAGGTTGAGGGCAATGAGGGAGTGCTGCTGCCGGGTCTGGTGGACATGCATGTCCACCTGCGTGAGCCGGGCCGGGAGGACACCGAGACCATCGCCACCGGTTCCGCCGCCGCCGCCAAGGGTGGTTTCACAGCGGTTTTCACCATGGCCAACACCAGCCCCGTGATGGATCAGCCGGTTATCGCCGAGGGCGTGTGGCTCAAGGGTCAGAACAGCAACCTCTGCGATATTCACCCCGTCGGTTCCATCACCAAGGCCCTGGCGGGCAAGGAGCTCACCGAGTTCGGCATGATGGCGTCCTCCGAGGCGAAGGTCCGCATGTTCTCCGATGACGGCAAATGTGTCGCGGATCCGCTGCTGATGCGCCGTGCCATCGAGTACGCCCGTGGCATGGATGTGCTGCTGGCCCAGCATTGCGAGGAGCCCCGTCTGACCGAGGGGGCTGTCGCCCATGAGGGTGAGATGGCCGCCAAGCTGGGGCTGCGGGGCTGGCCCCGTGCCGCCGAGGAATCCATCGTGGCCCGGGATGCCCTGCTGGCCCGGGACTACGGCAACCGCATCCACATCTGTCACGCCTCTACCGAGGGAACCGTGGAGCTGCTCAAGTGGGCCAAGGGGCAGGGCATCCCGATGTCCGCAGAGGTCACCCCGCATCATCTCATCCTCACCGATGAGCGCCTGGCCACCTATGACGGTGTCAACCGCGTCAACCCGCCGCTGCGCGAGGAGCGCGACACCCTGGCCCTGCGTCAGGCACTGTTGGACGGGACGATCGACGTGGTCGCCACCGACCATGCCCCGCACGGTTCCGAGGACAAATGCGTGGAGTTCGAGCACGCCAAGCCAGGCATGCTCGGGCTGGAGACCTCCCTGGCCATCATCGCGGACACCTTCGTCAAGAGCGGCCTCGCCGACTGGCGCTGGGTGGCCAAGGTGATGAGTGAGCGCCCTGCCGAGATCACCCGGTTGCCGGGCCACGGTCGGCCGCTCGCGGTGGGGGAGCCCGCTAACCTCTGTGTGGTGGACCCGGGCCAGACCTGGACCGCCCACGGCGCGGAGATGGCCTCCAAGGCAGAGAACACCCCCTTTGAGGGCATGGAGTTCAGCGCGAAGGTCAGCACCACCATCCTCCGGGGCCGAGTGACCTGCCATGAGGGTGTCCCCGCCCCTTCCGCGGCCTAGTCGCATAAAATACGAATAACTGAAACATATACAATTGACCGAGAATTACCTCCAGTCGAAAGGTGACGCCTTGACGTCTACTACTGACCTTGCCCTGCTGGTCCTCGCTGACGGCCGCGTTTTCCGCGGTCGCGGTTTCGGAGCCACCGGCACCACCCTGGGAGAAGCAGTCTTCACCACCGGCATGTCCGGTTATCAGGAGACCATGACGGACCCCTCCTTCCACCGTCAGCTGATCACCATGACCGCCCCCCAGATCGGCAACACCGGTTGGAACCATGAGGACAATGAGAACCGGGAAGGCAAGATCTGGGCAGCCGGCCTGATCATCCGCGACCTGGCCGCCCGCGTCTCCAACTTCCGCGCCACCCACTCCCTGCCGGAGGAGATGGAGAAGCAGGGAATCATCGGCATCCGCGGCATCGACACCCGAGCCCTGACCCGCCACCTGCGCGACCACGGTTCCATCGCTGCCGGCATCTTCTCCGGTGCCGATGCCCAGCGCGATGTCGAAGAGCTCATCGCCGAGGTCAAGGCCCAGCCCTCCATGGCCGGTGCCGACCTGGCCGCCGAGGTCACCACCCAGGAGAACTACACCCTGGAGCCGGAAGGTGAGGTCAAGTTCACCGTCGTGGCCTATGACATGGGTATCAAGTCCGCCACCCCGAATGAACTGGTCAAGCGCGGCATCCGCACCATCGTGGTGTCCGCCAACACCCCCTTCGCCGAGATCCAGCAGCACAACCCGGACGGCGTGTTCATCTCCAACGGCCCCGGTGACCCGGCCACCGCCGACGGCATGGTCAACATCGTGCGCGAGATTCTCGCCGCCAAGCTCCCCCTCTTCGGTATCTGCTTCGGTAACCAGATCCTGGGCCGTGCCCTGGGCATGGAAACCTACAAGATGAAGTTCGGCCACCGCGGCATCAATGTCCCGGTTCTCAACCACCTCAACGGCAGGATCGACATCACCTCCCAGAACCACGGTTTCGCCCTGAAGGGGGAGGCAGGCAAGACCTTCGAGACGGACTTCGGTCCCGCCAAGGTCACCCACACCTGTCTCAACGACGACACCGTCGAGGGTGTCGCCCTGGAGAACGGCCTGGCCTTCTCGGTGCAGTACCACCCGGAGTCCGCGGCCGGCCCGCACGACGCCAACCCGCTCTTCGACCAGTTCCTTGAGCTCATGTCCGCCCAGCAGACCACCCAGGAGGGTTAAACAAAAATGCCCAAGCGCAACGACATCAAGCACGTCCTGGTCATCGGTTCCGGCCCGATCGTCATCGGTCAGGCCTGTGAGTTCGACTACTCCGGCACCCAGGCCTGCCGCGTGCTCAAGGAGGAGGGCCTGCGGGTCACCCTCATCAACTCCAACCCGGCGACCATCATGACCGACCCGGAATTCGCCGATCACACCTACGTCGAGCCGATCGAGCCGGAGTACATCGACAAGATCTTCACCAAGGAAACCGAGCAGGGCCACCCCATCGACGCGGTGCTGGCCACCCTGGGCGGTCAGACCGCCCTGAACGCCGCAATCCAGCTGGACCGTGCCGGGATCCTCGAGAAGCACGGTGTTGAGCTGATCGGCGCCGACATCGAGGCCATCGAGCGTGGTGAGGACCGCCAGAAGTTCAAGGACATCGTCGCCACGATCGGTGGGGAGTCCGCCCGTTCACGGGTCTGCCACAACATGGAGGAGGTGCACGAAACCGTCGCCGAGCTCGGCCTGCCGGTTGTCGTCCGTCCCTCCTTCACCATGGGTGGCCTGGGCTCCGGCCTGGCCTACAACAACGAGGACCTCGAGCGCATCGCCGGTGGCGGCCTGGCCGCCTCCCCGGAAGCCAATGTCCTGATCGAGGAGTCCATCCTCGGCTGGAAGGAATTCGAGCTCGAACTCATGCGTGACTCCGACGACAACGTCGTGGTCATCTGCTCCATCGAGAATGTCGACGCCCTGGGTGTCCACACCGGTGACTCCGTCACCGTGGCACCTTCCATGACCCTGACGGATGTCGAGTTCCAGAAGATGCGAGACCAGGGCATCGCCATCATCCGTGAGGTCGGGGTGGACACCGGTGGCTGTAACATCCAGTTCGCCATCAACCCCGCTGACGGTCGCCTGATCACCATCGAGATGAACCCCCGCGTCTCACGTTCCTCCGCCCTGGCCTCCAAGGCCACCGGCTTCCCGATCGCGAAACTGGCCGCGAAGCTGGCCATCGGCTACACCCTCGACGAGGTCAAGAACGACATCACCGGCACCACCCCGGCCGCCTTCGAACCGACCCTGGACTATGTCGTGGTCAAGGCTCCGCGCTTCGCCTTCGAGAAATTCGTCGGGGCAGATGACACCCTGACCACCACCATGAAGTCGGTGGGTGAGGCCATGTCCCTGGGCCGCAACTACACCTCCGCCCTGAACAAGGTCATGCGCTCCCTGGAGACCAAGGCCGCCGGTTTCTGGACCCTCTCCGATGAGGCCATCGCCGGCGAGCGTGCAGGCGATGTCCAGGCCATCCTGGAGGATCTCAAGCGCCCCACCGAGGGCCGCATGTACGATGCTGAACTCGCACTGCGTCTGGGTGCCAGCATCGAGGAGGTCCACGAGGCCTCCGGCATCGACCCCTGGTTCCTGGCTGAGCTGCAGACCCTGGTCGACTTCCGCCAGACTCTGATCGATGCCCCCACCCTGAATGAGGATCTGCTGCGCGAGGCCAAGTTCTACGGCCTCTCTGACGCCCAGATCGCCGCCCTGCGCCCCGAGCTCGCCGGTGAAGATGGCGTGCGTCGCCTGCGCTGGTCCCTGGGCATCCGCCCGGTATTCAAGACCGTGGACACCTGTGCCGCCGAGTTCGAGGCACAGACCCCGTACCACTACTCGGCTTATGAGATGGACCCCGCCGCCGAGTCGGAGGTCGCCCCGCAGACGGAGCGCGAGAAGGTCATCATCCTCGGTTCCGGCCCGAACCGCATCGGCCAGGGCATCGAGTTTGACTACTCCTGTGTCCACGCCGCTCTGGAGCTCTCCCGCGTCGGCTATGAGACCGTCATGGTCAACTGCAACCCGGAGACCGTCTCCACCGACTACGACACCGCGGACCGCCTCTACTTCGAGCCGCTGACCTTCGAGGATGTCATGGAGGTCTACCACGCGGAGTGCGAGTCCGGCACCGTTGCCGGCATGATCGTCCAGCTCGGTGGCCAGACCCCGCTGGGTCTGGCCCAGAAGCTCGAGGACGCCGGTGTCCCGATCGTCGGCACCTCCCCGAAGTCCATCGACCTGGCTGAGGACCGTGGCGAGTTCGGCGGCGTGCTGGAGCGCGCCGAGCTGCCCGCCCCGGCTTTCGGCACCGCCACCTCCTTCGCGGAGGCCAAGGCCGTCGCCGGCAACATCGGCTACCCGGTTCTGGTCCGCCCCTCCTATGTCCTGGGTGGACGTGGCATGGAGATCGTCTACGACGAGGAATCCCTGCACGACTACATCGACCGCGCCACCGAGCTCAACACCGCTCACCCCGTGCTGGTGGACCGTTTCCTGGACTCCGCCATCGAAATCGACGTCGATGCCCTCTGTGATGGTGAGAATGTCTATCTCGCCGGCGTCATGGAACACATCGAGGAGGCCGGTATTCACTCCGGTGACTCCGCCTGCGCACTGCCCCCGATGACCCTGGGTGACGAGGACATCGAAAAGGTTCGTACCGCCACCATCAAGCTGGCGCACGGTATCGGTGTCAAGGGCCTGATGAACGTCCAGTTCGCTCTCAAGGACGATATCCTCTACGTCATCGAGGCCAACCCGCGTGCCTCGCGCACCGTGCCCTTCGTTTCCAAGGCCACCGGCGTGCAGCTGGCGAAGGCGGCTTCCCGCATCGCCCTGGGTGCCACCATTCCGGAGCTGCAGGCTGAAGGTATGATCCCGACCTCCTATGACGGTGGCTCGCTGCCCCTGGACGCGCCGATCGCGGTTAAGGAAGCAGTGCTGCCCTTCAACCGGTTCCGTCGTCCGGACGGCAGCATGCTCGACTCGCTGCTCTCCCCGGAGATGAAGTCCACCGGTGAGGTCATGGGCCTGGCCGATAACTTCGGTGCCGCCTACGCCAAGGCCGAGGCCGGCGCCTTCGGTGCGCTGCCGACCGAGGGCACCATCTTCGTCTCGGTGGCCAACCGCGACAAGCGCAACGTCATCCTGCCGATCCAGCAGCTGGCGGCCCGTGGCTTCCGCATTCTGGCCACCGCCGGCACCGCCACCATGCTCAAGCGCAATGGCATCGAGTGCGAGACCGTCCTCAAGCAGAATGAGGTCAAGGCCGGCGCCGAGGGTACCTCCGTGGTGGACCTGATCAAGGCAGGCGAGATTGACCTGATCCTGAACACCCCGGCTGGTTCCGCTGGCGCCCGCCACGATGGTTATGACATCCGTGGTGCCGCAGTCTCCAAGGGTGTCCCGCTGGTGACCACCGTTCAGGGCATCACCGCTGCGGTCCAGGGCATCGAGGCCCTGCGTAAGGGCGAGCTGACCGTCCGTGCGCTGCAGGAGCTGGAGCACACCGTGGTGGGGCAGCAGTAGTGTCAGCGGCACCGCAGACCTTCGGTGACCGCCTCCGTGAGGTGGCGGTGGAGCGCGGTCGACTCTGTGTCGGCATCGATCCTCACGCCGCCCTGCTCCGGGCCTGGGGCCTGGCTGATGACATCGAGGGCCTGGCTGAGTTCAGCCGTCGTTGTGTGGCCGCTTTCGCGGACACCGCTGCCCTGGTCAAGCCTCAGGTCGCCTTCTATGAGCGCTTCGGTTCCCGCGGTTTCGCGGTGCTGGAGGAGACCATCGCCACGTTGCGCGAGGCCGGCTGTCTGGTGGTCGCCGATGCCAAGCGTGGTGACATCGGCTCCACCATGGCCGGTTATGCCGAGGCTTGGCTGGGAGATGACTCCCCGCTGCTTTCCGACGCCGTGACTGTCTCGCCCTACCTCGGGGTCGGGGCGTTGGCGCCGGTACTGGAGTTGGCTGAGGAGACCGGTCGGGGAGTGTTCCTGCTGGCAGCAACCTCCAACCCGGAGGCTGTGGAACTGCAGTCCATCACTGATGGGCAGGGACGTAAGATCTCCCAGCGCATCGTCGATGAGGTTGCGGAGCGCAATGCCGCACACCGTGCGGCTGGCCGGGCAGGCAACCTCGGTGTCGTGGTTGGCGCGACCCTGGCGGCACCGCCGCAGCTCTCGGAGCTCAACGGCCCGGTGCTGATGCCTGGTGTCGGGGCGCAGGGCGCGGGGGCGGAGGATGTCTCCCGGATTGCCGCCGGAGTGGAGGATCTGACCTTTCCGAACATTTCCCGGGCCATCCTGAAGACCGGTCCGGAAATTGCGGAACTGCGGAATTCGCTGGTTGAGGCAGCCGCTGAATTCCCGGGTTTCCCCAGGTGAGCGACCTCGCTGACTGACCTGGTGTTTTGTGAATTGCACTTCGTTGACGTGCTGAAACGCTGATGAAATGCGGGCTCTCAGAGCACCTAGTGCTAGACTGGCAGAAAATCTTCGGGGCGACTCCAGATGTGTCTATCTGGATTCGTCCTGGGGAAATCTGGTACTCATGTACCGGAAGAACATTCCATTAATCTGAATCGGAGGAACCCGTGGCCCTTCCACAGTTGACTGATGAGCAGCGCAAGCAAGCCCTTGCCAAGGCTGCTGAGGCCCGTAAGGCTCGTGCTGAGCTGAAGGAGAACCTCAAGCGAGGCGACACCAACCTCAAGGCCGTCCTGGAAAAGGCTCAGACCGATGAGATCATCGGTAAGACCAAGGTTTCCGCACTGCTTGAGGCCCTGCCGAAGGTCGGTAAGGTCAAGGCCAAGGAGATCATGGAGGAGCTCGAGATCGCCCAGACCCGTCGTCTGCGTGGCCTCGGTGACCGCCAGCGTCGCGCTCTGCTTGAGCGTTTCGGTTTCTCCGAGGACTAAATCAGATGACCGACGATAACCCCGAGGGAACCCTGGTCGTTCTGGCCGGGCCCTCGGCAGTGGGCAAATCCACGGTGGTTAATCGTCTTCGCAGTGATGTCGAGCGGCTATATTTCAGCGTCTCGATGACCACCCGGGCCCCGCGGCCCGGAGAGGTGGATGGGCGAGACTACTTCTATGTCTCCGCCGAGGAGTTCCAGGCCAATATCGATCGTGGTGAGATGCTCGAATGGGCAGAGATCCATGGTGGGTTGCAGCGTTCCGGAACTCCAGCCGCCCCGGTGAAGCAGGCCCTCGCTGAAGGTCGACCTGTTCTGGTTGAGGTCGACCTGGAGGGTGCGCGCAATGTGGCGCGTATGCTCCCGAGTGCGAAAACCGTGTTCCTGGCACCCCCGGACTGGGATACGCTCGTTGAGCGTCTCACCGGCCGTGGCACCGAACCGGAGGAGGTCATCCAGCGTCGTCTGGAGACCGCCCGTGCAGAGCTGGCTGCGAAAGACGAGTTTGATCATGTCGTCATCAACGATGACGTGAATGAGGCTGTCAAGGCCATCAGTGCTATTCTGCAGGGCAGATAAGCACCACCGGCCGTGGTGAGGCAGCACCCTTTAGGGGATGCTGCCACCCAAGTATTTTCCGCAATCCCCAGTGAAAGGGTGCTACGTGAGCAACGTGAGCAATGAGACCCAGGCTGTGTTCGATCCGCCGATCGGTATTACCTCTCCGCCGATCGACTCGCTCCTGGAAAAGGTCTCCTCCAAGTACGCCCTGGCGATCTTCGCAGCTAAGCGCGCGCGTCAGATCAACAGCTACTACCAGCAGGCAGATGAAGGCGTGTTCGAGTTCATCGGACCGCTGGTCACCCCGGAACCCGGGGAGAAGCCGCTGTCGATCGCGCTCCGCGAGATCGATGCAGGTCTCCTCGATCACGAGGAAGGCCAGTAGCTTTTAAAAGCTGAGCGGTGTCCGCACCGCTCTGGCACCGGACCCCGGTTTTTCCTGTCCATCCCCTCAAGGGGATGGTGGGGGAGAACCGGGGTTTTCTCCTTCCTGGGCTCCCCGCATGCCGGATGATGAGAGGGCTTCTCGGTAGGCTTGCGGGCGGGGAAAGACCCCGGAACTTATCCGCGCAGGTGAGGTGCACAATAAAGTGAAGCAGCAGCCCGAGGAACTCGGCCGGAAGATTGTGGTCGGAGTGGCCGGCGGCATCGCCGCATATAAGGCGTGCCATCTGGTCCGTGATCTCAAGGAATACGGGGATGATGTCCGGGTGGTGCCCACGGACAGTGCCCTGAGATTCGTCGGGGCCGCAACCTTTGAGGCCCTGTCCGGCAATCCGGTTTCCACCACTGTCTTTGATGCGGTGGAGGAGGTGCAGCATGTTCGGGTCGGTCAGGAGGCGGAGGCCATTGTGGTGGCTCCGGCCACCGCGGACTTCATGGCCCGGGTGGCTGCGGGTAGGGCGGATGATCTGTTGACGGCGACCCTGCTGGTGGCCACCTGTCCGGTGATCCTGGTTCCGGCGATGCACACCGAGATGTGGTGGAACCCGGCCACCCGCGCGAATGTTTCCCTGCTGCGGGAGCGTGGCATCATCGTCATGGAACCGGCCCATGGCCGGCTGACAGGCAAGGACACCGGCCCGGGGCGTCTGCCGGAGCCGGAGCAGATCGCGGAGCTGGTGCGCACTGTGCTGGATGGGCAGGTCCCGAAGTATGACTGGGTGGGCAAGAAGGTGCTGATCACGGCCGGTGGTACCCAGGAAAATATTGACCCGGTCCGTTACGTGGGTAACCGCTCCTCCGGCCGGCAGGGTTATGCCCTGGCTGAGGTGGCGGTGCAGCGTGGTGCCGAGGTGACGCTGATCGTCGGGAATGTCGACGAGCTCCCGACACCCCCCGGGGCGAGGGTCCTGCCGGTGGTGTCCACCGCGGAGATGGCCGCGGCCGTCGCGAAGCATGCCCCGGTGCAGGATCTGGTGATCATGGCGGCAGCGGTGGCCGATTTCCGCCCGGATACCCAGGCCACCGCCAAGATGAAGAAGGGTCGGAACGAGGATTCCCTGCAGACCCTGAGCATGGTGGAGAACCCGGATATTCTGCGCACCCTGGTGCAGGACCGGTCAGCGGGGAAAATTCCGGCCTCGACGGTGATTGTCGGTTTCGCCGCGGAAACCGGTGATCCGGAGCATTCTGCCCTGGAGCTGGCGACCCAGAAGCTGGGGCGCAAGGGTTGTGATCTGCTGATGTGCAATGAGGTGGGCGCTGATAAGGTGTTCGGGCAGAAGCGGAACCGTGGTTGGCTGCTGGCACGTTCGGAGGATCCGGCATCTCCCCAGGTCACCGAGATTGAAGATGGTTCTAAGCAGGTGGTGGCGGCACAGATCCTGGCGGCGGTCGATGAGCTGAGGATTGGGCAGGAGTAACCTTGGGGGCTTCCGTAGCTAGCTTCGGCTGGCCTGAGCAGTATGCCTCCTCGTTGCTAATCTAGACCGCTTGGTCTAACCTGTTCAGGTATCCAAATTAGGTTGATTGACCCATGTTAGGAATGATTTCGTGGTAAATACCGCAGTGCGCCTGTTCACCAGTGAGTCCGTGACCGAGGGCCACCCCGACAAGATCTGCGACGCCATCTCCGACACCGTTCTCGATGCGATTCTGGCGAAGGACCCCCACGCTCGCGTGGCGGTCGAAACTCTGGTGACCACCGGTCAGGTGCACGTCGTCGGTGAGGTCCGCACCTCTGCCTACGTCGAGATCCCCGCGCTGGTCCGCGAGAAGCTCACCGAGATCGGTTTCACCTCCTCCGAGGTCGGTTTCGACGGCAGCACCTGTGGCGTGAACATTGCGATCGGGGAGCAGTCCCCGGAGATCGGCCATGGTGTGGACAACTCCCACGAGGTTCGTTCCGGCGATGAATTCGAGGATGATGACCGGGCGGGTGCCGGCGATCAGGGCCTGATGTTCGGTTATGCCTCCCAGGAGACTCCGGAGTACATGCCGCTGCCGATTGCTCTGGCGCACCGCCTGGCGCACCGCCTGACCCAGGTCCGCAAGGAGGGCATCGTCCCCAACCTGCGTCCGGACGGCAAGACGCAGGTCACCTTCGCCTATGAAGGCGACACCCCTTCCCATCTGGACACCGTGGTCATCTCCACCCAGCATGATCCGGAGGTCACCCAGGACTGGTTGGCCGAGCAGCTGCGCGAGCATGTCCTGGAGTGGGTGATCAAGGAAGCTGACCTGGAGAAGTACTACACCGAAGACCTGACCCTGCTGGTCAACCCTTCTGGTTCCTTCATTCTCGGCGGCCCGATGGGTGATGCCGGTCTGACCGGCCGCAAGATCATCGTCGACACCTACGGCGGCATGGCCCGCCACGGCGGTGGTGCCTTCTCCGGCAAGGATCCGAGCAAGGTGGACCGTTCCGCCGCCTACGCCATGCGTTGGGTGGCCAAGAACATCGTCGCCGCCGGTCTGGCGGAGCGTGCTGAGGTGCAGGTCGCCTACGCCATTGGTCGGGCCAAGCCGGTGGGCCTCTACGTGGAGACCTTTGGCACGGCCCAGGAGGGGCTGGACGATGAGAAGATCCAGGCTGCCGTGCGGGAGGTCTTTGACCTGCGTCCCACTGCGATCATCCGCGAATTGGATCTGCTGCGCCCCATCTACGCCGCCACCGCCGCCTACGGCCACTTCGGGCGTACCGATGTGGACCTGCCCTGGGAGCGCACTGATCGCACCGATCAGCTGCGCCAGGCTGCGGGTCTGTAAACTAAGCTCTCATGGCTTCACCCCGCGTCCCCGCTTCCACGAAGTCGGTGGCGCGGGTTCTTCCACTTCTGGGCCTGGCCCACCTCGACCGGCTCTTCGACTACCGCATCGACTCCGAACAGGACTCCGAGGTTCAGCCCGGTGTCCGGGTCCGGGTCCGCTTCGGCGGTCGGCTTGTCGACGCTCTGGTCATCGACCGCACCCATGACACCGAGCATGAAGGCCGCTTGATGTGGCTGGAGCGGGTGATCTCACCTGTGGTGGTTTTCCCGGAACAGACCCGCAACCTGGTGGAGGCCCTGGCCCAGCGTTATGGCGGGGTCCGTTCCGACATCATCCGTTCCGCGATTCCTTCCCGCCATGCCCAGGCGGAGAACTCCGATGTCAGCACCAGTTGGGAGGAGCTGGGGGAGTACTCCGAACCCGATCTCTCCGCCTGGGCGGTGTACCACCACGGACAGTCCTTCGTGGAGGCGGTCCTGGGGGGCGTCACCGCGCGGGCTGCCTGGCAGATCGCCCCCGGTGGGGACTGGGCCACCGCCATTGCGGCACTGGCTGCCAAGGTCGTCATCGACGGGGGTGGTGCCCTGGTGGTGGTCCCGGATCAGCGGGATGTTGATCAGCTGGAAGAGGCGCTGCGTGAGATTCTGGCGGCCAAACAGATCACGGTGCTTAACTCCGGACTCGGCCCTCAGGCCCGCTACCGGCGTTATCTCTCGGTGCTCTCCGGGCAGGGGCGCCTGGTGATCGGCACCCGCAGTGCCGCTTTCGCCCCGGTGCACAATCTTCGCCTGGCGATCCTGCTCAATGACGGTGATGAGAACCTGGTGGACCCCCGGTCCCCTTATCCGCATGCCCGGGAAGTGTTGACCACCCGCTCGGTGCAGGAGGGCTGTTCCCTGATCCTGGCCGGGCATTCCCGCACCGCCGAAACCCAGCTGCTGGTCGAATCCGGTTGGGCCCATGATCTGGTCGCCCCGCGTGATACGCTGCGCGCCCGGATGCCCTGGATCCGGGCGGTGGGGGAGACCGACTTCGAACTCGAACGCGATCCCCTGGCACGTTCCGCCCGCATCCCCAAGATCGCCTTCGATGCCCTGCGCAACGCCCTGGGGCGCAAAGACCCGGTGCTGATTCAGGTACCCCGCAAGGGTTATGTACCCACCCTGGCCTGCGGCACCTGCCGCACCCCGGCGCGCTGCCGACACTGCAACGGCCCGCTCGGACTGCCCTCTGGGGAGGGGTTGGCTTCCATGCCGACCTGTCGTTGGTGCGGTCGGCCGGATTCTCGCTACCGCTGTGGGGAGTGTGGTTCCACGAAGCTGCGGGCGGTGGTGTTGGGTGCGCAACGTACCGCGGAGGAACTGGGCAGGGCCTTTCCCGGGGTGAAGGTCAACACCTCGGGTGGTAATCGAGTTCTGGACACCCTGGAGCACGGCCCGAGGTTGGTGATCGCCACGCCCGGGGCGGAGCCCCGCATTCTGGGCGGTACTTATGGTGCGGCGCTGTTGTTGGATACCTGGGCGCTGTTGGGCAGGCAGGATCTGCGTGCCACGGAGGAGACCCTGGGTAAATGGGCGGCGGTGGCCACCCATGTGAAGTCCCGTTCCCTGGGTGGGGAGGTGATTGTGGTGGCTGATCCTGGTCTGGCGGTGGTGCAGCATCTGATCCGTTGGGACATGGTGGGTGCCGCGGCCGCGGAGCTGGCGCAGCGCCGGGAGGTGGCTTTCCCACCCTCGGTGCATATGGCTGCTGTGGACGGTGCCATGGTCGCCCTGGACCATTTCATGGAGCTGGTGGATCTGCCGGAGAACTCTGAGGTGCTGGGTCCGGTGGATCTGCCGCCTGGGGTGAGTTTGCCGGGGGAATATGACGAGAGAAAGTATGGGCCCCCGCAGCGACTGCTGATCCGTACCCCCTTGGGGCCGCGCTCTGAACTGGGTCGGGCGTTGCGCTCAGCGATGGTGGCGCGTGCCGCCCGTAAGGATGATCTGCCGTTGCGGATTCAGGTGGACCCGATCCATATCGGCTAGCGCTGGGTGTCGGGTGGTTTCTGGGTGTCGCAGCCTGACCCGCCAAGGGGGTGCTCCAGGTCACTTTTCTCCTCTACGCTAAGGGTGCATGAGAGAAAATTTATTCACTCTGGATCCCACAAAGCCCTTCCACAAGCAGGCGCCCCTCGGCCATAACCGTTGGCATCCGGACATCCCGGCGGTGGCCACCGTCCGCCCGGGGGAGACTTTCCGGGTGGATTGTCGGGAGTGGTTCGATGGTCATATACGCAATGATGAATCCGCCGAGGATGTGCTCACCGCCCCCTTTCACATCGGACATCCCCTCTCCGGGCCTTTCCGGGTGGAGGGGGCCAAACCCGGGGACCTGCTGGTGGTGGACATCGTTGATGTCCAGCCCACCAGTGAAGTCGGCACGGCAGGGGAGACTGGACCGCTGGCTGGCGAGGGGTGGGGTTATACCGGTATCTTCGCCCCAGCCAATGGCGGTGGCTTCCTGCACGAGCATTTCCCGGACGCACATAAGGCGATCTGGGAATTCCGGGAGGGCAGGGCCACCTCGAGGCATATCCCCGGTGTTTCCTTCGCTGGCGCCCCGCATCCTGGGGTAATGGGTACCGCCCCCTCCGAGCAGTTGTTGAGACGGTGGAATAAGCGGGAGGCGAAGTTGGTGGCACGCCGTCCGCTGCGGGTACCGCCCCTGGCTCTGCCACCCCTGCCAAAGGGCGCGGTGCTCGGGAAGGTTTCCGATGAGCAGGCCGCGCGTCTGGCGTTGGAGGCAGCCCAGACCACCCCGCCGCGGGAGAATGGTGGCAACCAGGACATCAAGGACCTCACCCGTGGCAGCCGGGTGTTTTACCCCGTCTTCGTGGAAGGTGCCAACCTTTCCGTGGGTGACCTGCACTTCTCCCAGGGTGACGGGGAGATCACCCTCTGCGGGGCCATCGAGATGGGTGGGGTGGTGGATCTGCATGTCGACCTGATCCCGGATGGAATGTCCACCTACCGGGTGTCGGAGAACGCCATCTTCCTCCCCGGCGAGGCCGCACCCCGTCATGACAACTGGCTGGCCTTCGCCGGTATCTCCGTCACTGAAGACGACCGGCAGCGCTACCTTGACCCCTACCTCGCCTACCAACGGGCCTGCCTGCACGCCATCGACTACCTGAGTGCCTTCGGCTACAGCCGAGAGCAGGCTTATCTGCTGCTGGGCGCTGCCCCCATTGAGGCGCATCTGTCGAGTGTGGTGGATATCCCCAATGCCTGTTCCACCCTTTATCTGCCCACCGATATCTTCGACTTCGACATCCGGCCCAGTAGCGAAGGCCCTCACCAGGTGGTCTCTGGGCGGCAGCCCCCGCATGCCGATGCCGTGCAACTGCCGGAGGAAGACATTCTGCGGGCAGGCAGCCCAACCCGTCAGTGCGGTCTTCGGTCATCTCCGTGGGCTGCTCGGCCGCTGAGGTTAATGCTCCCCAATCGCGCGGGCTCGGTCCACGGCCTTGTCGACGCCGTGGGCCCAGGGGTCACCATGCCCCGGTAGGACAGTGGTCGCCCCGGTGTCCACCAGAACATCCAGCGCGGCCAGAGCCTGACGGGTATCTTTCGTGGCTGCGGACGCCACAATCTGAGGACCGGGTTTACCGGTGTAGGGATCAAGGGTCACCAGGGCGTCCCCGCTGATCACGGTGTCTCGGTCCGGTAGGTGGAGGATGCACTGCCCAGCAGTGTGACCCGGGGCGAGCATCGCTACCGGGGACCCGGGCAGTGGCAGCGGATCACCGGTTGTCAGGGCGCGGGTGTCGCTGATGCCCCTGATGCTCAATGCCCCGGCAAGTGCCATCCTCCCCAACAAGGGCAGGGAGCGGGGGTGTGCCAGCGGGTAGAGGAATCGGTTGCTCTGAGGTTGGTAACTATAGGGGTGGGCTGCGAGATATTCATCCTGTGGGTGGACGAAAACGGGGACACCTAGTTTCTGGTGGACATGCCGGGCGAAGCCCACATGATCGAAGTGGCCGTGGGTGAGCACCAGCCCCCGGATGTCCTCAGCCTGTCGGCCACGCCTGACCAGAGCCCCGAGGACCATGGGCCACATGCGGGGGAGTCCCGCATCGACGAGGGTGACTCCTTCATCCGAGTCGATGAGATAACAGTTCACGTGAGCATGGGAGATCAGGTCAATGCCATCGGCGACATCGGTGGTGATCATGGTCGTCTCCTTCAGGGGGACATTCTCCGGGAAAAACTCATGGTTCTTCCATGATGGAGGGGCGCACTGCCCGGATCAAGGGGCTACGGTCATCTGTGCTGTCTGCAGGTCCATGATCGGCGCGTGCTGTTCTGGCGGGCCTGGGTTTTAGAGCGGGAGAGCGGAAAAGAGGCCCTGCCGGACCGGGTTGGTCTGGCAGGGCCTGCAGGTGATGGATCAGGGGTTAGCGACGCAGGTTGGGATCATCGATATCACCGTCGACACCGTCGACACCGTCGACATCGAGCTCTTCACGGGCGACATCCTCGTGCACCGTCTCGGTGTCGCGGACGGTCTCCTTGGAGAGACTGACCTCTTCCACGGGTACGGTTTCCTTGGTGACATTGGCATGCTCCTCGGAGAGGGTCACCGAGACCTCATCCTCGCCGAGGCCTTCGCCACGCAGTCCGCGGCGGGTGTCATCGGCATCGACCGGGGTGCGTTCGACATGCACCTCTTCGCGCTGCACGGGGACCTCGACGGTCTCGGTGTCGTGGACGACGTACTTGCGCAGTCGGACCTTGCCGGTCTCCACCCGTTCCTTGTCGACATTCAGGCGTTCCTCGGAAAGGACCATCGAGTCAACGTCATCGGTGCGCTGCCCGGTGTCGGCACGCTCTCCGGCTACGCCGGCAGCGTCCCGGTCAACCAGACGGTCTTGTTCGGTTTCGCGGACATCAGCGGCGTCAACACGCTGGTCATGCTTACGGTCGAAGGCGGCGCCCCCGCCGACACCAGCGGCGCCTCCGGCAGCACCAGCGGCGGCCCGGTCGGTTCCGAGATCACGCTCGTTGTCGCGGAAGTCAGCGTTATAGGTCTCGAGGTTCTCTGCTCCCTCGAGCTCATAATGACGGTAGATGAGGTCGTGGTCCTCTTCGGAGAGGTGGGTGTCATCCTCAATATTCGGAGCGTCCTTGATACGGTCCTTGCTGAAAGCGAGGCGCAGGTCTTGGCCGCTGAGCTGGTGCCCACGCAGCGGCACCAGGCTTGAACTCATGCCGAAGAGGCCGTGGCCGACCTCTACGAAATCCGGCTGCCCGGTGGAGTCATTGACGTAGACCTGTTTGACGGAGCCCAGCTTCTCCCCGTCGCGGTCATAGGCGGTGGCGGTCGTGAGGTCGTGAATATCGCGCTTATCCATTAGGTTCTCCTTATAGATTGGTGCATTCACCCAGTCCATCAAGATCACGGTCACCCATGATCTTGATGTCTTGTCCAACTGTCACTCTGGATGCTGACACTTCCCACTGTAGGAAGACCATGCCTGAGATGCCTGGCCCCTAACTTATGAATCACCTGAAAACCGCCCTCCAGTCAGCAGTAACACCCCGATGTTTCGGAATGATAAAGATTTCTGGATAGCCCAATAGCCGCACCTTCCTACCGTTCTCATGTCGCTTTGCCACCCTGAGATCGCTTAGCGGCTCCCAGTCACCGCCCGGAAAAGAACTGTCAGATAAACCCGGAAAACCTCGCCGGGGACTGTCCACCCTGAACAGTCTGCTGAACCTTCATGACACCCATTGTCCCCACCTCAACGATCGCCGCAGCGCTCCCGCAGGTACCGCTCACCCTGCCGGAACAAGATGAGTGATGGATGATGAGCTGATCCAGCGGTGGGAGAGCTTTTGCCCAATCCATCAGGGGGTGTCCACGAGATGGTCGCCCACGCCCCGGCAGACATCACTGAGGAAATGCTGGACAGTCCGGTCTGTGACAGGGGAAGTCCACGCATCCTCCTGGTTTCCGATCCCAGGGAGGAACCACTGGCTGCAAGCTGGAAGCATGTGCGCTACTTCTCGATATACGCAGTGATCGGCGGCATGGACTGTCTCGCAGCTCCGGGGACCTTGTACTCCAGGAGCTGCGGATATTGCACGGCACCGATCCTGACGGCCTCCCTGCACCGGTGCGGAAGGGGGCGCAGCGTCGATAAGCATCTTTCCGCCCCCCCCGAGAGCATCGCGCCGGGCCAGCTCAGGGGTCGGATCGCGGGGATATCCGCCACCAGCGATACGATGGAGGATAACTCATCGCCTCCGGGGATACGCATCTGTCCCCCGGGGGTGTGCCCAGGGGGCGGTTGAAGCATGGCCGCCCCACCACTCAGACTCAAGGAGTCCGCTGCACCAATGACCCTCCGATCCATCCGTATGTTCGGCGACCCGGTCCTGACCACCCGCGCCGAGGAAGTCACCGACTTCGATGAGTCCCTGGCCACCTTGGTCGAGGACATGCTCGAGACCATGGACGAGGCCGGTGGCGTCGGCCTGGCCGCCAACCAGGTCGGTGTGACCCGACGGGTTTTTGTCTATGACTGCTCCCATGAGGAGGGCGGGCAGCGTGGCCACATCATCAACCCGGTGTGGGAGGCCATAGGTGAGGAGACCCAGACCGGCCAGGAAGGCTGTCTCTCCATCCCGGACATCTCCCAGGAGGCCACCCGTTTCAATACGGTCAGCCTCAGTGGCCAGGACCTCAACGGGAATCCGGTTTCCCTGGTGGCCTCCGGCCTGATGGCGCGGTGTATCCAGCATGAGACCGACCACCTGGACGGGGTGCTCTTCCTCAAGCGGCTGAACCCGGAACTGCGCAAGGAAGCCATGCGTGAGATCCGTAACTCCGCCTGGTTCAACGCTTAAAAGACCAGCCTTCAGAAAAGGAACAGCAAAGAATATGCGTCTAGTTTTCGCCGGCACCCCGGAACCCGCTGTGGTGGCACTGCAGCGGCTGCTTGACTCCGAGCATGAGATTGCCGCCGTGATCACCAGGCCTGATGCCCGCAAGGGCCGTGGTCGCACCCTGCACCCTTCGCCGGTCTCCGCACTGGCGCAGGAGCACGGTATTGAGGTGCTCGCCCCGAGCACCCTGAAGCCCGGCACCGAGGACGGGGAAGCCCTGCGTGCCCGCCTCCGCGAGATCGCACCGGACTGCATCCCGGTGGTGGCCTACGGCAACCTGGTCACCGAGGATCTACTGGATCTGCCCATCCATGGGTGGGTGAACCTGCACTTCTCCCTGCTCCCGGCCTGGCGCGGTGCCGCCCCGGTGCAGGCCGCGATCAACGCCGGTGATGACATCACCGGCGCCAGCACCTTCCGCATCGAGAAGGGGCTGGACACCGGTCCGGTGCTGGGGACCGTCACTGAGCGGATCCGCGACACCGATACCGCCGATGACCTGCTGACCCGCCTGGCCTACTCCGGCGCGGACCTGCTGGTGGCCACCATGGACGGCCTGGAAGCCGGCCAGATCCAGCCCCAGCCCCAGCAGGGTGAGGCCAGCTACGCCACCAAGATCACCACCGAGGATGCACGCATCACCTGGTCCAACCCGGACTTTGCGGTGGATCGACACATTCGTGCCCACACCCCGGGTCCAGGTGCGTGGACCCTGCTGGGTGAAGAGCGCTTCAAGATCGGCACCGCCCCGAGAGTCAAGGACACCGAACTGACTGATGAGCTTAAGGGTCTGGCTCCGGGTGTGGTACTGGTGAACAAGGACTCGGTGCACGTGGGCACCGGAACCACCCCGCTGCGCCTGGATCGTATCCAGCCCCCGGGCAAGAAGATGATGGCCGCGGCCGATTGGGCCCGGGGTCGCGAAAACACGGATGGGATGATTTTTCAATGAGCCAGAACAACAGTGGTGGGGGCTTCCGTTCCCGTTCCCGCAAGAGCCGTGACAACTCCGCTAATGATCCGCGCGCCAATGGATCGCGGGAAAACGTCAGCGACTCCCCACGGGCTTCCCGTGGCGGGGAGGAGGGAAAGAGCTTCCGGAGCCGTTCTAGTCAAGGTTCAGGACGAGATAATGCAGGACGGGATAATGGGGGACGTGGCACTGCGTCCCGCGGGGAGCGCGGCGCTGAGCGTGGGCGTGGCCAGAACGTGAAACAGGGCGAGAACCGGGGTCAGGGCGGCTCCCGCCCCCAGCGTGGGGACAGCCGGCCCCCGAAGCCTGAACCGTTGAATATCGGCATTGATGTCGCCCGCACCGTGGCCTACGAGGTCCTCTCCAAGGTGCGCGCCAATGACGCCTACGCCAACCTGCTTCTTCCGCAGCTGCTGCGGCAACGCAAGCTGAGCGGGTCCCGGGACGCCGCCTTCGCCACCGAACTGTCCTATGGTGCCCTGCGTACCCAGGGTGTGCTGGACGCGGTGATCGCCGATTGTTCCAGCCGGCCACTGGCCGATATCGCCCCGGAGGTGCTCGATGCCCTTCGCCTGGGCGCCTACCAGCTGCTCTATACCCGTGTGGAACCACATGCCGCGGTGGACACCACCGTCCGCATTGTCGAGGGTGTGGGCCAGATCCACGCCAAGGGTTTCGCCAACGCCATCATGCGCACCATTTCGCGCAGCACCCCGGAGAAGTGGATTGAAAAGCTAACCCCGGCCGGGGAGATCGAGGGGCTGGCCTTCGGCCATGCCCACCCCACCTGGATCGCCGAGTCTTTCGCCAAGGTCATCGGCATGGAGGAGCTTTCGGCCGCCCTGGAAGCCGACTCCGAGCGCCCCATCGTGCACCTGGTGGCCCGCCCCGGTGAGATCAGTGCCGAGGAACTGGCCCTGTCCATCGGCGCGGAGGAGGGGCGTTACTCGCCCTATGCCGTCTATCTCGAGTCCGGCGACCCCGGTGAGCTGGAACCGGTCCGTGATGGCCTGGCCGCAGTGCAGGATGAGGGCAGTCAGCTCATCGCCCGCGCCGTGGCGGAAGCCCCCATCGAAGGAAAAGATCAAGGACGTTGGCTTGATCTTTGCGCTGGCCCGGGCGGTAAGGCCGCGCTGCTCGGCGCCTTGGCGCGTATCGACGGCGCAAAGGTCGATGCCGTGGAGATCTCGGAGCACCGCGCGGAACTGATCCGCCGCACCGTTGGTGACCTGCCGGTCAGGATCAAGGTCGGGGATGGCCGTGACCCTGGCTACGAACCAGGTTTCGACCGTGTGCTCCTCGACGCCCCCTGCTCCGGCCTGGGTGCTCTGCGCCGCCGCCCAGAGGCCCGCTGGCGCAAGTCGGAATCCGATATCGCCGAGCTCAATGAACTCCAGTCACAACTGCTGGACTCCGCACTCAAGCTGGTCCGTCCCGGTGGCGTGGTCATCTACTCCACCTGCTCCCCGGATCTGCGCGAGACCCGGGACATCGTGGATGCCGCTCTGGCCAGCCATGAGCTGGAGGAACTGGATGCCCATGAGTTGGTCCCCGGCATGGAGAACACCGGGGAGGGGAAGTCGGTGCAGATGTGGCCACACCGCCACGGCACCGATGCGATGTTCTTCGCGGTGCTGCGCAAGCCCGTGAGCTAGGACGGAATCGGTGGCGGGTATGATCGGGGTCATGGCTACCCCGATCATCGCCCCTTCGATTCTCGCGGCAGATTTCACCCGGCTGGACCGGGAGATCGCCGCCATTCCCGACGCGGACTGGATCCACGTCGACATCATGGACGGCCACTTCGTGCCGAATCTCTCCTTTGGCCCGGATGTCACCGCCGCCGTCAACCGGATCACCGATAAACCCCTCGATGTCCACCTGATGATCGAGAACCCTGGGAAGTGGGTCGACCACTACATCAAGGCCGGTGCGGACTGCATCATCTTCCACGTCGAAGCCGTGAACAACCCGGTTGCGCTGGCCGATGAAATCCGTGCCAAGGGTGTCAAGGTCGGTTTCTCCCTACGCCCCGGCACCCCGATCGAGCCCTATCTGCTGCACCTGGAGCACTTCGATGAAGTCCTGATCATGAGTGTGGAACCCGGTTTCGGGGGACAGTCCTTCATGCCGGAGCAGCTGGACAAGGTCCGTACCCTGCGTGCCGTCATCGACGAGAACAATCTCGATGTCCTCATCGAGATCGACGGCGGCATCTCTGCCGAGACCATCGCCCAGGCTGCGGAAGCCGGCTGCGATGCCTTCGTCGCCGGTTCCGCCGTCTACGGTGCCGAGGACCCCAATGCCGCGGTCCGGGAGCTGCGGGCACTGGCGACCCTCTGAAACATGAGGATCCCTGCGATAGACCCGGAGAATCTGGACGCTGATCTCGCCCGGGGACTGGCGGCCGCCCTGGCCGCCGGTGCCGAGGCACATGGCCGGACCAGCCCCAACCCGCCGGTAGGTGCCGCCATCCTGGACACCAGCGGGAACATTGTCGGTGTCGGCGGCACCCAGCCTGCCGGGGGGGCCCACGCCGAGGTCATGGCGCTGGCCGAGGCGGGGGAGAAGGCCCTGGGGGGCACTGCCGTGGTCACCCTGGAACCCTGCAATCACATCGGCCGGACCGGACCCTGCACCCAGGCGCTGCTCAAGGCTGGTATCGCCGCGGTGTACTACGTCCATCCGGACCCCAACGGCCAGGCCAGTGGTGGCGCCCAGTTCCTCCGGGAACAGGAGGTGGCGGTCGTCCGCATCAACACCTCCTCCCGGGATCTGCTGCCCTGGCTGAATTCGCTGCAGCTGGGCCGGCCCACGGTGACCCTCAAATTCGCCCAGACCCTGGACGGTTTCACCGCAGCCCTGGATGGCAGCAGCCAGTGGATCACCGGAGATCAGGCCCGGCGCAGAGTGCATGAGGACCGTCGTCAGCGTGACGGCATCATCATCGGCACCGGTACCGCCCTGGCTGACAACCCCTCGCTGACCGCCCGCCGGGAAGACGGTAGCCTCCATGACACCCAGCCCCGCCGGGTGGTCATCGGCTCCCGGCCGATCAGTGCGGAGCAGGCCCCCAACCTCCACCGCCTGGGCTTTGAGCAGTACCCGGAAATTTCCACCGCCCTGGCGGCGTTATGGCAGGCAGGAGCACGTGATGTGCTTGTCGAAGGTGGGGCCGGACTGGCCTCAGCATTCCTCGCCGCCGGACTGGTGGACAATATTCAGGCCTATATCGCACCCACCCTCTTAGGGCAGGGGCATCCGGTCCTGGCGAATGCGGTCTCTGACACCCTCGCCGGTGCGGCCAGCTTCGAACTAGTCTCCCAGACCAGGCTCGGTGGAGACCTACTCCTGGAACTCAAGAAGAAAGGTAGCGTGAGCGACTAATGTTCACCGGAATTGTGGAGGAGATCGGCACGGTGGAATCCGTGAAGGATCTCGGTGACTCCGTCCAGATGAGCATCCGTGCCAAGCAGGTGCTCTCTGATGCCAAATTAGGGGACTCCATTGCGGTCAATGGTGTCTGTCTGACTGTTGCCACCCAGGAAGCGGAGCTCTTCACCGCTGACCTGATGAAGATCACGCTGGATGCCACCAATCTCGGCCGGCTGGTGCCGGGCTCCAGGGTCAACCTGGAGCGAGCTCTGGCGGTCAGCGACCGCCTCGGCGGCCACATCATGCAGGGGCATGTCGACGGCACCTCGGCCCTGCTCAGCCGCACTCCCTCCGAGCACTGGGAAGTCCTTCGCTTCGCCCTGCCGGAGGCGCTCGCCGCCTATGTGGTGGCCAAGGGATCCATCGCGATCAACGGCACTTCCTTGACGGTGGCGGGGCTGGGGGAGGACTGGTTCGAGGTCTCCCTGATCCCGACCACCCTGGCGGATACCACCCACGGTGCTCTCCAGGTCGGCGACACCGTCAACCTCGAGGTTGACGTGCTGGCCAAGTATGTCGAACGGATGCTCAGTCGGGGAGTCCTCCCCGATGCGGGTGGACCGGTGACCGGATCCTCATCGACGGCGGGCTAAGGTTGAACACTGTGACTGAGCAAGAATCTCGCAGGCTGCGCCTGGATACCGTTGAAGAGGCCATCGCCGCCATCGCCGCTGGAGAAGCGGTCGTGGTGGTCGATGATGAGGATCGCGAGAATGAGGGCGACCTTATTTTCGCGGCTGAACTCGCCACCCCCGAGCTTGTGGCCTTCATGGTCCGATACAGCTCTGGCTATATCTGCGTTTCCATGACGGAGGAGGACTGCGACCGGCTGAACCTCCCCCCGATGATCGCTAGGAACCAGGATGCCCGCCAGACGGCTTATACCGTCACAGTGGATGCCGCCACCGGCACCACCGGAATCTCCGCCACCTCCCGGGCTGAGACACTGCGCTGGTTGGCTGACCCGGAGCGTAAGGCCAGTGACTTCACCCGCCCCGGCCATGTGGTGCCGCTGCGTGCCCGAAGTGGTGGCGTACTCACCCGTGACGGCCATACCGAGGCCGCGGTCGACCTTTCCCGCGCGGCCGGTCTTCGTCCGGCAGGTGTGCTCTGTGAGGTTGTCAGTGAGGATGACCCCACTGACATGGCGCGTGGCCCGGAACTGCGTCGCTTCGCCGATGAGCATGGCCTGAAGATGATCTCCATCGAGCAGCTCATTGAGTGGCGTCGCCGCAATGAGGTGCAGGTGGAACGAGTCGTGGAGACTGTGCTGCCCACCGAACACGGCCCCTTCCGGGCAATCGGCTACCGCAATAAAGTCGACGGTTTCGAGCATATCGCCCTGGTCGCGGGTGAACCGGAGCACGATGGTGGGGAGGATGTCCTGGTCAGGGTGCACTCGGAGTGCCTGACCGGGGATGTCTTCTCCTCCCGGCGTTGCGACTGCGGCCCGCAGCTGCAGGAGTCGATGCGGATGGTCCAGGAAGCTGGCCGGGGCATCATCATCTACATGCGCGGCCATGAGGGTCGGGGCATCGGCCTGCTGGCCAAGCTGCAGGCCTATCACCTGCAGGACCAGGGCATCGACACCGTCGACGCCAACCTGCAGCTGGGGTTGCCAGCTGATGCCCGCGAGTACTCCAGCGCCGCCCAGATCGTGCGGGACCTCGGGGTGAAGTCGTTGAGCCTGCTCAGCAACAACCCTTATAAGTCCTCGGCTCTGGTCGGACACGGTGTGAAGATCGGTGTCCCCACCCCGGTGCCGGTCACCCCGAACTCCGACAACATCAACTACCTGCGCACCAAGCGGGACCGGATGGGCCATAAACTGCCCTCCGTCGCCGTCTGGGATGCCACCCATCCAGAGGAGAACTGATGAGCAAGGAAGGCCTGCCGGGGATCAACCATGTTGACGCCACCGGCCTGAAGGTTGCCGTGGTGACCGCCACCTGGAACCAGGAGATCTGCGACCAACTGCATACCCGTGCGGTCACCACCGCCACGGAATGCGGTGCGGAAGTCAGTGAGTACCGTGTGGTCGGTGCCCTGGAACTTCCCGTGGTGGTCCAGGAAGCCGCCAAAACCCATGATGCCGTCGTGGCGCTGGGTTGTGTCATCCGGGGCGGCACCCCGCACTTTGATTATGTCTGCGACTCCGTCACCCAGGGTCTGACCCGCATCGCCCTGGACACCGGAGTTCCGGTCGGCAACGGCGTGTTGACCACCAACACCCAGGAACAGGCCGAGGACCGCTCCGGCCTGCCGGGCTCCGAGGAGGACAAGGGTGCGGAGTCCATGATCGCGGCACTGGATACCGCCCTGCTGCTTTCGTCGATGCGGGCCTCCCGCGGTTAGACTGACAAAGCAGGACAACCCAAGGCTCAAGGAAGAGTGTGAAGCTGAACCGTGGACGCTAAGAACAGCGACACCCCGAACGTGGATCCACAGCGCGGTGCAGATGCCGGACAGAAGCTCGGTGACCGCCAGATCCATGCCTACACCGCAGCAGACGCTGGGGCGATGACCAGTGACAAGCCCTGGGAGCTGGTGGCGACCTCCAAGCGACTCAAACTGGTTGCCGTCATCCTGGTGATCCTTATCATGGCGGTCCACATCTTCATGGGTGTCACCGTCGGTATCGGATATACCGGTGCGGCAATCACCCCGATCGACCAGTTCGCCTTCATCGGTGTGGGCATCATCATCTCCGTGGCGGCCTTCCTCGGTCTCTCCCGCCCCCGGGTGCGGGTAAACGCCGACGGTGTTGAGGTCCGTAACCTCATCGGTTCCCGTTTCTACCCCTGGACCGTGGTCTACGGTCTCTCCTTCCCCAAGGGGCACCGTATCGCCCGCCTGGAGCTGCCGGAGTTTGAGTACGTTCCGGTGTGGGCGCTGCAGTCCATGGATGGCGAGCAGGTGGTCCGGGACGTCGCGAAGTTCCGTGACCTCGAAGCCAAGTACATGCCCCAGGACTAGGGTCCACAACAGCACGTCATGGCAGATCCAAGCACCTACCGCCCGGCGCCGGGGAGTATTCCCACGCAGCCGGGCGTTTATAAATTCCGGGATGAGTCCCGCCGCGTCATCTACGTCGGTAAGGCCAAGAACCTGCGGGCCCGACTCTCCAACTACTTCCAGGACCCCACCCAGCTACACCCCCGTACCCGCCAGATGGTGTTCCATGCGGCGTCGGTGGAATGGACCGTGGTCTCAACCGAGGTGGAGTCCCTCCAGCTTGAGTACACCTGGATCAAAAAATTTGATCCGCGCTACAACGTCAAGTACCGCGATGACAAGACCTACCCGATGTTGGCGGTCTCCACGGGGGAGCGGATCCCACGTGCCTTCTTCTACCGTGGGCCCAGACGCCCCGGGGTCCGTTATTTCGGACCCTACTCCCATGCCTGGGCGGTGCGCGAGACCCTGGATCTGTTACTGCGGGTGTTCCCGGTCCGGACCTGCTCCAAGGGGGTGTACAACCGACATGAGAAACTCGGTCGCCCCTGTCTCCTGGGCTATATCGACAAATGCTCCGCACCCTGCGTCGGCCGGGTCAGTGAGGATGAGCACCGCGAGATCGTGGCCGGTTTCACCTCCTTCATGGGAGGTAACACCGATAAATTGACCCGTCAGCTGGAGCAGGAGATGCAGACCGCGGCGGAGGAGCTCGACTTCGAGAAGGCCGCCCGACTCCGGGATGACCTGGCCGCGGTGCGCAAGGTGATGGAGAAACAGTCTGTGGTGCTCGGTGACGGCACCGACGCCGACATCATTGCGGTGGCCTCCGATGAGCTGGAGGCTGCGGTGCAGATCTTCCATGTCCGGGGCGGCCGGATCCGGGGTCAGCGCGGCTGGGTGGTGGAGAAAGCTGGTGACCAGGCCGAAAATCTCACCGAGGCTGCCGCGGAGCCCGCCGGAGAGGACAGCACTGAGAGTCCTGACCCGGCCCTGCCGGCATTACTGCAGAACTTCCTCACCCAGTTCTACGGGGATGCCGTGGAACGCTCCCGTCAGGAGGCTGAGGAGGATGTCCGGGAGATCGAACGCCGTGGTGTCGACCAGCTGTCCCATCTGAACCCGGAGAAACCGAATGTGGTGCCTCGGGAGATCCTGGTGCCGGTGCTGCCCGCCGAGGCCACCGAGACCGAGGACTTCCTCAGTGGGCTGCGCGGTTCCCGGGTGGATCTGCGGGTCCCGCAACGCGGTGATAAACGTGCCCTGGCTGAGACCGTGGAACGCAATGCCAAGGATGCGTTGCGCCAGCACAAACTCAAGAGAATCGGGGACCTCACCGCCCGCTCCGCGGCACTGCAGGAACTGCAGGAGGCACTGGGAATGGAGGAGGCGCCGTTGCGGATCGAGTGCACCGACATCTCCCATATCCAGGGCACCGATGTGGTGGCCTCCCTGGTGGTCTTCGAGGATGGTCTGCCACGTAAATCCGACTACCGGCGTTACCGCATCAAGGAGGCGGCGGGGGATGGGCGTTCCGATGATGTCGGCTCCATCGCGGAAGTTACCCGCCGGCGTTTCCTGCGGCACAACCGCGATAAGTTGGCGGTACCGGAGGCTGAGGAGTTCGATGGCTCCACTTTCGAGGACGAGCAGGTGGAGGAGATGAGCACGGACACCCGTCGCTTTGCCTACCCCCCGCAGCTTTATATCGTTGATGGTGGTGCCCCGCAGGTCGCCGCCGCCCAGAAGGTCTTCGATGAGCTCGGCATCATCGATGTCATGCTCATCGGTCTGGCCAAGCGACTGGAGGAGGTGTGGCTGCCCGGGGATGAGGACCCGGTGATCCTGCCGCGTAATTCCCAGGCGCTCTTCCTGCTGCAGCAGATCCGTGATGAGGCGCACCGCTTCGCCATCACCTACCACCGCCAGCAGCGTTCCAAACGGATGCGGGTCTCCGAACTTGATGGCATCCCGGGCCTGGGCCAGGTGCGCCGCACCGATCTGGTCAAGCACTTCGGCTCGGTGAAGAAGCTCAAGGAAGCCACGGTGGAGGAGATCGCGGAGGTGAAGGGTTTCGGGCCGAAGCTGGCGGAGTCGGTGTACCGGAACCTGCACCCCGGGGAATGAACACCTGCCCCGGGTTTCGGGGGGTCGGCGATAAGCGGGGGTGGAAACGGTCCGGCGGGGTATTCAACAGTGGTTAATATGGGGGTCATGATTCATAAGACCTCGGCAGCGGTGCCGCAGCGTTTCAGCACTCCTCCCGTCCTGATCACCGGAATGTCCGGGGCAGGCCTCAGTAGCGCCGCGAAGGTGTTCGAGGACAAGGGCTGGTATGTCGCCCACAACCTGCCGCCGGCACTGATTCTGGACCTGCTGGAGATGTGTTCGGAACCGGACTCACCGGTGGAGCGCGTCGCCGTGGTCACTGATGTCCGTTCGAGAATGTTCAAGGGCAGTCTGCAGCAGACGTTGGCGGAGCTGCATGAGCGCGGTATGGCCCCGACGATCGTGTTCATGGAGGCCCGGGATGAGGTGCTGATCAGTCGTTTCGACAATGTGCGGCGCACCCACCCCCTGCAGGGGGTGGACACCCTCCAGCACGGCATCACCCGGGAGCGCAATGCCCTGCTCCCCATCAAGGAGGAGGCGGATGTGGTGATCCACACCTCCGATCTTTCGGTCCATGATCTCCGTCGCGCCATCGAGTCCAGTTTCGATAATGTGGGCAATCCCCGCCAGCATGTCACGCTGCAGTCCTTCGGTTTCAAACACGGCGCCCCCAAGGATGCCGATATCACCCTTGACGTGCGTTTTCTCCCCAATCCTTTCTGGGTTCCGGAGCTGCGTCCCTACCGTGGCGTCGACGCTCCGGTCTCGGATTATGTCCTCAGTCGGGAGGGGGCCGAACCCTTCATCCGGAGTTTCGTGGAAATGTTCAGTGCGATGCTCGCGGGGTATCGTCACGAAGGTAAGAATTTCATCACCGTCTCCATCGGCTGTACCGGTGGGCATCACCGTTCAGTGGCGGTCTCCGAAGAAATCGGGCGCCGTCTCCGCGAGATCGACGAACTCGACATCAATGTTCTGCACCGCGACCTGAACAACTAAGGTTTGGGACACCCAGGCCTGAACCAAGTTAGAAAGGTCGACTCAACAGTGACCATGGACCCCGCAGTGCCCTCCGCCATCACCAGCCTCGGTGGCGGACACGGCCTTTATCAGACTCTGCTCGCGGCGCGAATGTGTCGGCCGGAGAAGATCTCCGCCGTGGTCACAGTCGCCGATGACGGGGGCTCTTCAGGGCGCATCCGCCGCGAACTGGGCATCATCCCTCCGGGGGACCTGCGAATGGCTTTGGCCGCGCTGTCCAATGAGACCACGCAGGGAGTCACCTGGGCCAAGACCCTGCAGCACCGTTTCGGCGGTACCGGAGCCTTGGCCGGGCATGCGGTGGGTAACCTGCTGATCGCCGGCCTGACCGAGGTGCTGGGCAGTGAGCAGCAGGCACTGGACGCCGTCGCCCAGCTCACCGACTCCTGTGGCCGGGTGCTGCCGGTGTGCAATGAGCCCCTCGAGATTGAGGCGGATGTCTCCGGGCTTGACGACGACCCGCGGGTGATGTTGCAGGTCCGCGGCCAGGTCGCGGTGGCCACCACCCCGGGGTCGGTGCGTCGGGTGCGTCTCATCCCGCATGATCCGATGCCCAGCCCGGAGGCCATCCAGGCGATCCTCAGCGCTGATCTGCTCACGCTCGGCCCGGGTTCCTGGTTCAGCAGTGTTATCCCGCATCTGTTGATCCCGGCGGTGGTGCAGGCCATCAAGGAGAGCGAGGCGCAGCGTGTGGTCGTCCTCAACCTCAGCTCCGACAATGGCGAGACCAATGGCTTCAACCTGGAACGGCATATCCACATGCTTTCCCAGCATGCCCCGGGCCTGCGGCTGGACCGGATCCTGGTTGATGATGCCCACACCCAGAAGAGCAGTGAGCGGCGCTACCTGGATCGGGCAGCGGAGACACTGGGCGCCCGGGTGGTCTATCACGATCTGCGTGAGGTTGATGCTGAGGGCAGGCTGACCGAACGCCATGATCCCGCCAAACTCGCGACCGCCCTGATGCATAATTTCCGGGAGCGCTAGGATTGGAGGGTATTAACGCCCGAGCTTTCCCACCCCCCGGGGAAAATCCTGTGGCAGGTACCCATCCAGGTACCTGCGGCTCAGCACAACCAACAGCACTGGCACAGGTGGCTGAAACCCCTGGTCGTTGTGTTTTCAATGTTCTGATCACCAGGGGGCGGGAAGCCTGGGCGGACTTGTCTCATCCTAGAAAGGCGGCGAAATCATGGCATTGACGCCGAAGGTCAAGGAGGAGCTGGCCCGGGTCAAGGTGTCCCGGCACTCCGCGCGAGCTGCTGAAGTGGCAGCCCTGCTGCGCTTCTCCGGCGGACTCCACATCATCAACGGACACCTCGTCGTGGAGGCTGAACTGGATTCCCAGCTGGTGGCAGAACGACTGGCCAGCGCCCTGCGGGAACTCTATGAGGTCAACGTCCACCTCCACACCATTTCCCCGGGTGGGGTGCGCAAGACCACCCGCTATGTCCTGCGGGTCACCGAAGGTGCGGATGATCTGGTCCGCCGCGTCGGTCTGGTCACCCGCTCCGGACATCCCGTGCTCGGATTGCCACCCCAGGTGATTTCCGGATCTGTCTCCGATAATGAGGCAGCCTGGCGGGGTGCCTTCCTGGCACATGGCTCACTGAGTGAACCGGGCCGTTCCTCCACCCTGGAGGTTGCCTGCCCCTGTCAGGAGGCCGCCCTGGCGTTGGTCGGCTGCGCCCGCCGCCTGGGGATCGCCGCCAAAACCAAGGAGACCCGCGGCTCTGATCGGGTGGTCATCCGTGATGGGGATGCCATCGGTGCCTTGTTGACCCGGATGGGGGCCCAGCAGGTGCGCCTGGAATGGGAGGAGAAGCGGCTGCACCGTGAGGTGCGCGCCACCGCTAACCGGCTCGCCAACTTCGATGACGCCAACCTGCGGCGCTCCGCCCGGGCCGCGGTGGCCGCCGCAGCCCGGGTGGAACGTGCCATGAGCATCCTCGGTGATGATGTGCCGGAACACCTGGCGGAGGCGGGTCAGCTGCGGGTGCAGCACCGTCAGGCATCCCTGGAGGAGCTGGGCCGTCTCGCGGATCCACAGATGACCAAGGATGCCGTGGCGGGCCGTATCCGGCGCCTGCTGTCCATGGCGGATAAGCGCGCTGAGGAACTGGATATTCCCGATACCTCCAAGGCTGTCACCGAGGATCTCCTGGACCAGGCTTAAGCCCCATCCTGCGCTGGGGTGGGGGCACGCTGTACCCCTGGACCCTGTGCTTCGGGGGCGATTTATCGCCAAATGGGGGGGTGGGGGGTGGTTGTTTTCCTGCCGAACAATGTCCGCCCAGGGTGTGAAGATGGCCACATTGAACCTTTGGGTGAGGGGTCGGGCGGGGCCGCTCCAATTCACCCCCTTGATCATACCTTCCTACTTTTGGGGGTGGGTGAGGGAGTTCGACTCTGAATTCTGGCCCCGAAAAGTGGGAAAAGGCCGAAAGTGTCCCGCTGAACTTCTGGAAGTGTGCTAGTCGCAATGCTTTCGGGGGTGAAAATGCGGCTTTAGTTTTCCCACTGCGGGCATCGGAGGTCCTCGCTAGACTCGGCACTGATGGCGAGTGAGGGGGAGCCCCGGAAAACGGAAATTCCCTCACAAGCGGACGCAATCCCAACAATGAGGAGAATATCGTGACCATTCGCGTAGGAATCAACGGCTTCGGCCGCATCGGACGCAACTTCCTCCGTGCAGCCCTTCAGCGCAGCGAGGATCTTGAGGTTGTCGCAGTCAACGACCTGACCGATAACAAGACCCTGCGCACCCTGCTGCAGTTCGACTCCATCCTCGGACGTCTGGACCAGGCGGTCGAATTCGACGATGAGTCCATCACCGTCGGTGGCAAGCGCATCGCGGTCTCCGCCGAGCGTGACCCGAAGAACCTGGACTGGGCCGCCCACAACGTTGACATCGTCATTGAGTCCACCGGCTTCTTCACCGATGGGGAGGCAGCCAAGGCCCACATCGAGGCCGGCGCCAAGAAGGTCATCATCTCCGCTCCGGCGAAGAACGAGGATGCCACCTTCGTTTATGGCGTCAACCACCAGGACTACGATCCGGCGAACCACAACGTCATTTCCGCCGCATCCTGCACCACCAACTGCCTGGCACCGGTGGCCAAGGTCCTCAACGACAAGTTCGGCATCGTGAACGGCCTGATGACCACCATCCACGCCTACACCGGTGACCAGCGTCTGCACGATGCCCCGCACAAGGATCTGCGTCGCGCCCGCGCTGCTGCCCAGAACATTGTCCCGACCTCCACCGGTGCCGCCAAGGCTGTTGCCCTGGTTCTGCCGGAGCTCAAGGGCAAGCTGGACGGCTACGCTCTGCGTGTTCCGGTCATCACCGGTTCCGCCACCGACCTGACCTTCACCACTAACTCCGAGGTCTCCGTCGAAGCTGTCAACGCCGCCATCAAGGAAGCCGCCACCGGTGAGTTCGGCGAGACCCTGGCCTACACCGAAGAGCCGCTGGTCTCCACTGACATCATCACCGACCCGCACGGTTCCATCTTCGACTCCGGCCTGACCAAGGTCTCCGGCAACACCGTCAAGGTCGTCGCCTGGTACGACAACGAGTGGGGCTACACCTGCCAGCTGCTGCGCCTGACCGAACTGGTCGCCTCCAAGCTCTAAGGATCTCCAAGGCCATCCTGAGCACACCTGAAAAGGTGGGCGTGGCTGCTGAAAACCCTGTTCGGCCCGGGGTGTGCCGAGGCACACCCCGGGTCCTTTTCATATTTACGTAACATCGACTTCGGCAAGAGTGCCCTAGTAGAAAAATCAAGGAGAATACATGTCCCTGAAGACCCTCCAGGACCTGCTCGACGAAGGTGTCGACGGCCGTCACGTCCTCGTCCGCTCGGACTTCAATGTGCCGCTTAACGACGCCGGTGAGATCACCGACCCGGGTCGTATCACCGCCTCCCTGCCTACCTTGAAGGCACTGCTCGACGGTGGCGCCAAGGTCATCGTCACCGCACACCTGGGCCGCCCCAAGGGCGAGGTCAACCCCAGGTTCTCCCTGGCACCGGTCGCCGAGGCCCTGTCCGAGGCCCTGGGCCAGTACGTTGCCCTGGCCGCCGATGTCACCGGTGAGGACGCCCATGAGCGTGCCAACGGCCTGACCGAGGGTGAGATCCTGCTGGTCGAGAACGTGCGTTTCGATGCCCGTGAGACCTCCAAGGATGAGGCGGAACGCGGTGCCTTCGCCGATGAGCTGGCAGCCCTGGCGGCCGACAACGGCGCCTTCGTCTCCGATGGCTTCGGCGTGGTCCACCGCGCCCAGGCCTCCGTCTACGATGTGGCCAAGCGCCTGCCGGCCTACGCCGGTGCGCTGGTCGGCACCGAGATCTCCGAGCTCAAGAAGGTTGCTGAAGCTCCGGAGAAGCCCTATGTCGTCGTCCTCGGCGGCTCCAAGGTTTCCGATAAGCTGGGTGTCATCGAGGCACTGTCCGGCAAGGCCGACAAGCTGATCATCGGTGGTGGCATGTGCTACACCTTCCTCGCCGCCCAGGGCTACAACGTCCAGAAGTCCCTGCTGCAGGAAGAGATGATCGACACCTGCAAGGACCTGCTGGCCCGCCACAGCGACAAGCTCGTGCTCCCGGTCGATCTGCTGGCTGCCGCTGAGTTCAGTGCCGATGCCGAAAACAAGGTCGTCGCCCTGGATTCCATCCCGGAGGGCTGGCTCTCCCCGGACATCGGGCCGAAGTCCGTTGAGGTTTTCGCCGAGGTCCTGGCCACCGCCAAGACCATCTTCTGGAATGGTCCGATGGGTGTCTTCGAGATCGAGGCCTTTTCCCAGGGTACCGCCGGTGTCGCCCAGGCCATCATCGACGCCACTGCCAAGAACGGCGCCTTCTCCGTGGTCGGTGGCGGCGATTCCGCAGCCTCCGTCCGTGTTCTCGGCCTGGATGAGGAAGGTTTCTCCCACATCTCCACCGGTGGCGGAGCCTCCCTGGAATATCTCGAGGGCAAGGAACTACCCGGCGTCGCCGTGCTCTCCGCCTAAGTTTCACCCCCCTGACGCCGGAGGACGCGGACCCCCCCGCGGCCCCCGGCGTTTCCCACCCCCCTGAAAGGATGACCCACCATGGCCCGCAAGCCGCTGATCGCCGGTAACTGGAAGATGAACCTCAACTACAAGGAGGCGATCAACAGTGTCCAGAAGCTCACCTTCGCGCTTCCCAAGGAGTACTACAAGAAGGTGGATGTGGCACTGACCGTGCCCTTCACCACCATCCGCAGCGTGCAGACCCTGGTCGATGCTGACAAACTGCCGATCACCTATGGCGCGCAGGATGTCTCCGAGCATGAGAACGGCGCCTACACCGGCGATATCTCCGCTGCCATGCTCTCCACGTTGGGTTGCACCTGGATCGTGGTGGGTCACTCCGAGCGTCGTGAGTACCACCGTGAAGATGACGCCCAGGTCGCGGCCAAGGCCAAGGCCACCCTGGCCAGCGGCATGAAGCCGATCGTCTGTGTCGGTGAGCCGCTGGAGATCCGTGAAGCCGGCACCCACGTCGATTATGTACTCGAGCAGACCCGCCAGTCCCTGGCCGGTCTAAGCAGGGAGGATCTGAACAACACCGTCATCGCCTATGAACCAGTCTGGGCCATCGGCACCGGCAAGGTGGCCTCCGCAGCTGATGCCCAGGAAGTCTGTGCCGCCATCCGCGGACTCATTCAGGAATTAGCCGATGAAAACGTGGCCTCTGAACTGCGCATCCTTTACGGTGGTTCCGTCAAGGTCGACAGCATCGCCGAGATCATCTCCCAGCCGGATGTCGACGGTGGACTCGTCGGCGGTGCCTCGCTGGATGGCGAGCAGTTCGCCAAGCTGATCGCCGCTGCCGGCGACGCAATCTAAGAAAGCTCATTTCCAGCGGCACATCGAAAACAGGGGAATTTCACCATGCATGCTCCGGATCATCTTCAGGAGGACATCCGCTACCTCGGGCGGGCCCTCGGCCATGTCATTGCTGAGCAGGAGGGGCAGGAGGTCTTCGACCTCGTCGAGGGTGCCCGCCAAACCGCATTCGAGATAGCCCGCGGTGAGGCGGGGATGGATGCCCTGGTCTCGATGTTCCGCAATATCGACCCACGTCGCACCACCCCCATCATCCGCGCCTTCAGCCACTTCGCCCTCATGACGAACCTGGCGGAGGATCTGCACGATGAGAGCAGCCGGGAACGAGCTCTGGACGCCGGGGAACCCGCCCCGGACTCCACCCTCGAAGCGACCTGGGCCAAGCTCGAAGGTGCCCAGGTCACCGCAGCTGAGGTCGCCGAGGTGCTTAGTCGAGCCCTGGTGGCCCCGGTGCTCACAGCTCACCCCACCGAAACCCGGCGTCGCACCGTTTTCGATGTGCAGCAGAAGATCTCCGAGCTGATGGCTGAGCGGCACCGCCTCATCGAAGCCCCGGAAAATGCCCGCACCCAGTCCCGGATGGAGGAGCTGGACCGCCAGATCCACCGCCGGATGACCATTCTCTGGCAGACCGCCTTGATCCGGGTCTCCCGACCACGGATCGAGGATGAGATCGAGGTGGGCCTGCGCTACTACAAGCTCAGCCTGCTGGAG
Source organism: Corynebacterium occultum (assembly GCF_009734425.1). Taxonomy (NCBI): domain Bacteria; kingdom Bacillati; phylum Actinomycetota; class Actinomycetes; order Mycobacteriales; family Corynebacteriaceae; genus Corynebacterium; species Corynebacterium occultum. The sequence continues at coordinate 1,644,287 of NZ_CP046455.1, read as the reverse complement.
GAGATCCCGGCCATCAACCAGAATGTCTCCCAGGCCATCTCCCGGGTGTACGGGGCAGAAAGTGCCACCCCGGCGATTCTGCGTCCCGGTTCCTGGATCGGTGGTGACCATGACGGAAACCCCTTCGTCACCGCCGACACCCTGCGCTATGCCACCACCAGGGCCTCCGCCACGGCACTCAAGTACTACGTCAACCAGCTGCATGCGCTGGAACATGAGCTGAGTCTTTCCGACCGGCTCTCCGATGTCACCGTGGAGCTGGTGGCGCTGGCCACTCGGGGTCAGAATGATGAACCCAGCCGGGTGGATGAGCCCTACCGCAGGGCGGTACACGGGATGCGGGGCCGGATGTGCGCGACCGTCGCCAAGCTGATTGATCCGGCGGCAGTGGAAGGCACCTGGCACCAGAAGTTCGCACCTTATTCCTCGGCCGAGGAATTTGCTGCTGACCTGGCTGTCATCGATGAGTCCCTGCGGTTTTCACATGATGAAATCATCGCTGAGGACCGGGTGGCCACCATCCGGGTCGCGCTGGACACCTTCGGCTTCCATCTCTACTCCATGGATCTGCGGCAGAACTCCGAGAGTTTTGAACAGGTGGTCACCGAGCTTTTCGGGGTGGCCCAGGTACATTCGGACTATGCCTCCCTGAATGAGGAGGAGAAGGTGCAGCTGCTGATCGCTGAGCTGCATACCCCGCGCCCCCTGGTACCCCGCGGATACCGGGATTTCACGGAGGCGGTGCAACGTGAGATCGACATCTTCGTGGAAGCGGCCGCCGCGAACGCGAAATTCGGGCCGGAGATGATTCCCCACTGCATCATCTCCATGGCGGAATCCGTCAGCGACATCCTGGAACCGATGGTGCTGCTCAAGGAGGTAGGCCTCATCCAGGCGGCGGGGGACAACCCCCGGGGTGAGGTGGATGTGATCCCCCTCTTCGAGACCATCGGGGACCTACAGGCCGGTGCCGATATTCTGCGCCAGCTCTGGCAGTTGCCGCTCTACCGTTCCTATCTCGCCCAGCGCGGTGATACCCAGGAAGTGATGCTCGGTTACTCCGACTCCAACAAGGACGGTGGTTATTTCGCCGCCAACTGGGCCCTGTATGCCGCGGAGCGGGAACTGGTGGAGGCTGGTTCTGAGAATGAGATCAGTCTGCGACTTTTCCACGGCCGTGGGGGCACCGTCGGTCGTGGTGGCGGTCCCTCCTATGAGGCGATCCTGGCCCAGCCCAAGGGTGCGGTCACCGGTTCAGTGCGCATCACCGAGCAGGGTGAGATCATCTCCGCGAAGTACGGTTCGCGGGACACGGCCCGCCGTAACCTGGAGGCTCTGGTGTCCGCAACCCTGGAGGCCAGCCTGCTGACGGTGGATGACCTGAGTAATCCGGAACGTGCCTATGAGATCATGGCTGAACTCGCCGAGCTCAGCCAGCAGAAGTACTCCTCCCTGGTGCATGAGGATCCCGGTTTCATCCCTTACTTCACCCAGTCCACCCCATTGCAGGAGATCGGATCCCTCAATATCGGATCCCGCCCGACCTCCCGGAAGCAGACCGAGGGGGTGGAGGATCTGCGGGCGATTCCCTGGGTGCTGTCATGGTCCCAGTCGCGGGTCATGCTGCCCGGCTGGTTCGGTGTGGGCAGTGCCATTTCCCAGTGGATCGGGGAGGGGGAGCAGGCTGAGAGCCGGATCGCTGAGCTGCGCCGTCTCTATGAAATCTGGCCCTTCTTCGACTCCGTGATGTCGAATATGGCGCAGGTGATGAGCAAGGCGGAGATGCGGTTGGCTGAACTCTACGCCCAGCTGGTCGATGATTCGGACACCTCCCAGCGGATCCACCGGCTGATCGCCGAGGAGTTTGAGCTCTCCCGGGAGATGTTCTTCAAGATCACCGGCTCCGAGCACCTGCTGGCGGACAACCCCATGCTGGCACGTTCAGTACGTACCCGCTTCCCTTACCTGCTGCCCCTGAATGTCATCCAGGTGGAACTGCTGCGTCGCTATCGTGCCGGTGATGAAAGGGATGCCGTGTCCCGGGGAATCCAGTTGACCATGAATGGGTTGGCCACCGCGCTGCGTAACTCAGGTTAGTGGCGGGGGGTGAGTCCGCTTCCATTCCGGCAGGTCCCGGCCAGCTGGCGGAAGTGAGCTCATGTATACTGTCCTAAGTTAAGAACAGTGCCCCGCTAATTCCTTATGCGCCGGGGCCATACCCGACCTGCTGCACGTCAGCCTAAGGAAATCAATGACTCTCGCACTCCAGATCATTCTCGTTCTCTCGAGCATCCTGCTGACCGTCTTCGTCCTTCTGCACAAGGGCAAGGGCGGCGGTCTGTCCAGCCTCTTCGGTGGTGGCGTCCAGTCGAACCTCTCCGGTTCGACCGTGGTGGAGAAGAACCTCGACCGCTACACCGTGCTGACCGCTCTGATCTGGATTGTCTGCATCATTGCCCTGAACCTGATCCAGGTGTTCACTTTCTAGATCAGCTCAGGTAAAAATGCCGCCCACCCTTAAATAAGGTGGGCGGCATTTTCCTTTGCCTATTTCAGAACCCCAGGCAATCAGCCCAGTTCGGTGGCGGCATCATCCGTCAGGAAGAGCACCGTCTCCTTGGTGCCTCCCACTCCGGCGGCCGGCCAGTCCACCGCCTCGGCGCTACGCATCACCGCAGCAGCGGCAGAGGCCTTCTCGGCACCGGCGACCAGCAGCCACACCCGACCGGAGGAATTGATGGCGGGCATGGTCAGGGTGACCCGCTCGGCTGGCGGCTTGGGGGAGTCCTTCACCGCCATGACCAGTTTTTCCTTTTCTCGGACCGCATCGGTGTGGGGGAAGAGGGAGTTGATGTGCCCCTCGCCGCCCATCCCGAGCAGATGCAGATCGAAACCATCGGGTGCGTGTCGGCGGACCGTCTTCTCATACTCGGCGGCCGCCTCATCCAGATCCTGGCCGTTCAGACCATAACCGTGGATGTTCCCCTCGGGGATACTGATGTGCTTGAGCAGGGTGTCGCGGGCCTGGCCCTCATTGGAGTCCTGGTGGGAAACGGGCACATTGCGCTCATCGCCGAAGAAGATGTGCACCCGGGACCAGTCGACCCGCAGGGTCGGGAAGGACTCGGACTGGGCTTCAGCGGCGGCATCCAGCCGTGCCAGTTCCTTGAGGAGGCCGATGCCGGCACCCCCACCGGTGAGCACCACCCGAACCAGACCATCGCCGTGGAGGGCGCCGGAGAACTGGATCTGGGTGATGGTCTCGATGAATCGGCGGGAGGCGAGGGTGATCAGTTCATTGAGGTCAGAGACACGGGCGAGAGAAACCAAGGGATTGACCTTTCGTGGGTTTGCGGAAGTGAGTCGGATCCGGGGCCCAGTCTAGCGGCGGGTCAGCTGACCCAGTCCGCGGAGCGCATTGGCGTAGGCGGTGTCTGGGTCGAGGTGACGCATTTCCTCGGCCAGGCATTCGGCGATGCCGCGGCGGCTGAGAGCGACCAGAGAGTCCGGTCGTCCCGGCACGCTGAGCCGGATGGTGCGGTAGTCGACCACGGACACCACGATGGCACCGTTCTCCTGTTCCAGCTCCAGGCGGGAGATCATGAAGTGGCCGGCCTCGCGGGCGGCATCTTCCTCCCCCGAATCCTGGGAGGTGCGGATGATCTCCACCCCCAGGCGATCCGCGAGCCAACCAGCGGCAATGTCGACACTGGGGTGGTTGGCGGGGCCGTAGACCTTCGCCCCGATGACCTTCTTGCCGGGGCGCTGCTCCAGGGAGGAAGCCACGATACCCCGCCAGTGGGTGATCCGTGACCACATCAGGTCGGAGTCCCCGGGGGCGTAGTTCTCACGGCGGGCGGAGAGCACCAGGGAGCGGGTGTCATTGAGGGCGTCGGTGATCCGACGTTGGGCGAGTCGTCCGATGGGGTGCTCGGAGGGGTTGGCGGGGGCCGCTGAAGGCCACCAGGCCACGATCGGGGTGTCGGGCAGCAGCAGCGGGGTGACCACGGACTCCAGGTGGTTGGAGAGGGTACCTTCGGTGCGCATGACCACCATTTCCGCGGCACCGGAGGCACCAGCCCCCGAGACCTCGGCATCGAGACGTGAGGGGCCTTCCGCGGAACCGGTGAGCATCACCAGCACCCGGGCGGGGTGTTCATGGGCGGCCGCCTCAGTGGCCTGGATGATCTCGTCGACATCATCCTTGGTGGAGGCGACGACGATCAGGGTGAGGACACGGCCGCTGGCCTGGGAGGAGTTGTCCCGGGACTCCATCAGGGCTTCGGCGACCTTCCGGGTGGTGGTGTCGGTGAGAGTGATGATCATGAGGGCCTTTCAGACTCAGGATTCGAGAAGAAGAAAAGGGGGGGTGGAATGCTTCCAGGCCCTAGGGGCGACGCCAGTGGCGGCCAGTGCGTTCCACCATCTTTTCCGCGGATTCCGGACCCCAGGTTCCGGCCGCATACTCATCGGGAAGGCCGTGTTCCTCCCAGTAGTTGAGCACCGGGTCCAGGATCTCCCAGCTCAACTCCACTTCCTCATTGGTGGGGAAGAGGCTGGACTCATCGAGCAAAGCATCAAGGATGAGCCGTTCATAGGCCTCCGGGGATTCCTCGGTGAAGGCCTCCGAGTAGGAGAAGTCCATGTTCACGTCACGGACCTCCATGGTCGAGCCCGGCACCTTGGAACCGAAACGCATCAGCACACCCTCATCCGGCTGTACCCGGATGACCACGGCATTATTGCCCATGGCGCTGGTCATGCCCTCAGCGAAGGGCTGGTGCGGGGCCTCCTTGAACACCAGGGCGATCTCGGTGACGCGGCGTCCCAGACGCTTGCCGGTGCGCAGGTAGAAGGGGACACCAGCCCAGCGGCGGGAGGAGATCTCCAGGGTGCAGGCGGCAAAGGTTTCGGTGGTGGACTTCGGGTCGAAGCCCTCCTCATCGCGTAACCCCGGAACCCAGGTTGAACCCTGCCAACCGGCGGTGTACTGACCTCGGGCGGTGGTCTTGGCCAACGGGTAGACCGGCTTGGTGGCGCGCAGCACCTTGATCTTCTCGGCCTGCAGCTCAGTCGGGGAGAAGGAGACCGGCTCCTCCATGGCGACCAGGGCCAGCAGCTGGATCAGGTGGTTCTGGATGACATCCCGGGCGGCACCGATACCGTCGTAGTAGCCGGCGCGGCCACCCAGGCCGATGTCCTCGGCCATGGTGATCTGCACATGGTCGACATAGTGGGCGCTCCACATCGGATCGAAGAGCTGGTTGGCGAAGCGCAGCGCCATGATGTTCTGCACCGTCTCCTTGCCCAGGTAGTGGTCGATGCGGAAGACCGACTTCTCCGGGAACACGGCATTGACGATCTCATTGAGTTTCTTGGCGGAGGACTGGTCATGACCGAAGGGCTTCTCGATGATCACTCTCCGCCAGGCATCGTCCCGGGACTCCGCCAGGCCGGAACGCTGCAACTGGTGACAGACATCGGCGAAGTAGTCCGGCGGAACCGAGAGATAGTACGCCCAGTTCCCACCGGTACCACGGGTGGCGTTCATCTCTGCGAGGGTGTCCGCCAGGGTGTCGAAGGCGGCATCATCGTCGAAGTTGCCGCGAACGAAATGCATGCCCTCAGCCAGGCGCTCCCAGACATGATCACGGAACTTGGTGCGGGCCCCGGCATGCACTGCTTCGAGCACATAATTCTCGAACTCCTCCTTGTTCCACTCCCGGCGGCCATAACCGATCAGGGTGAAACCGGCCGGCAGCAGACCACGGTTGGCCAGGTCATAGACCGCCGGCAGCAGTTTGCGTCGTGCCAGGTCACCGGTGACTCCGAAAATGACCATGCCGGAGGGGCCGGCGATCCGAGGAAGTCTCTTGTCATGGGGATCGCGGAGCGGATTGACCCAGTTGTTCTCGGGGGAATCGGAATCAGTATGCAGCTCAGACAAAACGGTGTCCTTTTGAGGGAAGGAAGGCGGGGAGCAGAAGACTTGGATCCGGCCCCACGTTCCCAGGGGATCGTGGGGCCGGCGGGAAGGAGATTTAAGAGAGGCGGGCCTGCATGGATTCGAGCAGCTCGACCCAGGCAGCGACGAACTTCTCGACGCCCTCACGCTCCAGGACAGCGAACACATCCTCAAGGTCGATGCCGACCTCGCTCAGGGAACGCAGTACCTGATCGGCCTCGGTGACATCCCCGGAGAGGGTGTCACCGTGCAGGTTGCCCTGCTCCAGGACGGCGTCGATGGTCTTCTCCGGCATGGTGTTGACGGTGTGGGGTCCGGCCAGCTCGGAGACATAGAGGGTGGTGGGGTAGTCCGGGTTCTTCACACCGGTGGAGGCCCACAGGGGGCGCTGGACATTGGCGTCGGCGGGGAGATCCGCGGCGTCGAAAAGCTGGGTGAAAACGGAGTAGGCGCGCTGGGCGTTGGCCACACCGGCCTTGCCGCGCAGTGCCAGGGCCTCCTCGGTGCCGATGGCCTCAAGACGCTTGTCGACCTCGGAGTCCATGCGGGAGACGAAGAAGGAAGCCACGGAGTGGATCTTGGAGACATCCTTGCCGCTCTCGGCGGCGCGCTTGATGCCCTCGATGTAGGCGGCGATGACCTCGCGGTAACGGGTGACGGAGAAGATCAGGGTCACGTTGACGCTGATGCCCTCGGCCAGGGCCTCGGTGATCGCCGGAATGGATTCCGGGGTGGCGGGGATCTTGATCATGACGTTGGGGCGGTCAACCTTGGCCCAGAGATCACGGGCCTGGGCGATGGTGGCCTCATATTCAGCGGCGTGGCGCGGATCGACCTCGATGGAGACGCGGCCGTCCTTGCCCCCGGTTGCCTCGTAGACCGGGGCGAGAATATCGCAGGCGTCGCGGACATCATCGATGGACATGGCGAAAACCGCCTCATCCACGGCTGCACCGGCAGCCTTGAGCTCGGCGATCTGTGCATCGTATGCAGTGCCCTGGGACATTGCGGCGGCGAAGATGGCCGGGTTGGTGGTCACCCCGACGATGGACTTCGACTTGATGATCTCCTCGAGGTTGCCGCTCTTGATGCGGTCACGGGAGAGGTCGTCCAACCAGGTGGAGGTGCCGAGCTCGGCGAGGGTGTCAATGTGGGACATGGAGAATAATTCCTTCCGGGAAAGTGGGAAACCGATGGGGGATCAGGCAGGTGGAACAGGGGGGAAGAAACCCGCCCGATCTTGGGGGATGAAGGGTCAGATGGGGCGGGTTGTCAGGCACGGCTCTAGGCGTTCAGGGATTCCTTGGCGGCGTTGAACACTGCCTCCGCGGTGATGCCGAACTCCTGGAAGAGCTTCTGGTAAGGGGCGGAGGCGCCGAAGTGCTCCAGGGAGACCGCCCGGCCACGGCTACCGATCCAGCGGTGCCAGGACATGGCCAGGCCAGCCTCGACGGAGACGCGGGCGGTGACGGCGGTGGGCAACACCGACTCGATGTAGTCCTGATCCTGCTCCGCGAACCAGTCCATGCAGGGCACGGAGACCACCCGGGCGGCGATGCCCTCAGCCTCGAGCTGCTTGGCGGCTTCCACGGCCAGCTGGACCTCGGAGCCGGAACCCATCAGGATGACATCCGGGGTCTGTTTGGAACCTTCCACGAGGACGTAGGCACCGCGGCGGACACCCTCATCGGCCTTCTCCTTGGTGCCCTCGAGCACCGGGACGTTCTGGCGGGTCAGCGCCAGACCCTTGGGGCCGGACTTGTACAGCAGGGCGTTCTTCCAGGCAGCTGCGGTTTCATTGGCATCGGCGGGGCGCAGCATGGACATACCCGGGATGGCGCGCAGGGAGGTCAACTGCTCAACCGGCTGGTGGGTCGGACCATCTTCACCGAGGCCGATGGAGTCGTGGGTCCAGACGTAGTAGGCGTCGGTACCCTGCAGGGCAGCCAGGCGCACGGCCGGACGCATGTAGTCGGAGAAGATCAGGAAGGTGCCGGCGTAGGGGCGGGTGCCACCGTGCAGGGCGATGCCGTTGAGGATCGCACCCATGGCGTGCTCACGGATGCCGAAGTGCAGGTTACGACCATAGGGCGTGGCGGAGAACATGTCGGTGGTGATGTTCTCGGGGCCGAAGGAGGGCTCACCCTTGATGATGGTGTTGTTGGATCCGGCCAGGTCGGCGGAACCGCCCCAGAGCTCCGGCAGGGTCTTACCCAGTTCCTGCAGCACCGCCTCGGAGGCCTTACGGGTGGCCACACCCTTGGCATCCGGCTCCCAGGTGGGCAGCTCATCGGCGAAGTCGGCCGGCAGCTCACGGGTGATCAGGCGATCATGGAGCTCCTTGGCTTCCGGGAACTTCTCGGCCCAGGCGTCATAGCGCTTCTGCCACTCAGCGTGCTTGGTGGCACCGCGTTCAGCCAGGGAGCGGGTGTGGGCCAGAACCTCCGGGGCCACGTCGAAGTGTGCCTCCGGGTCGAAGCCGAGCTCACGCTTGGTGGCGGCGACCTCTTCCTCACCCAGGGCGGCACCGTGGGCGGCGCCGGTGTTCATCATGGTCGGCGCGGGGTAGCCGATGATGGTGCGGACGCGGATGAAGGTCGGGCGGGTGGTGTCGGCCTTGGCCTCTTCGACGGCCTTCTCGATGGCGGCAACATCCTCGCCACCTTCGATCTCGATGGTCTGCCAGCCGTATGCCCGATAACGGGCGACGACATCCTCGGTGAAGGCGATCTGGGTGTCATCCTCGATGGAGATGCGGTTGTCATCCCAGAAGACGATCAGGTTGCCCAGCTGCTGGGTGCCGGCCAGGGAAGAAGCTTCACCGGTCACACCCTCCTGGAGGTCACCATCGGAGGCGATGACGTAGATGTGGTGGTCGAAGGGGGACTCCCCGGCCGGTGCCTCCGGATCCAGCAGGCCACGCTCCCGGCGGGCGGCCATCGCCATGCCCACGGAGGACGCCAGGCCCTGGCCCAGCGGGCCGGTGGTGATCTCCACACCGTCGGTGTGGCCGTACTCCGGGTGTCCGGGGGTCAGTGAACCCCAGGTGCGCAGAGCCTTCAGGTCCTCCAGCTCCAGACCGAAGCCACCCAGGTAGAGCTGGATGTACTGGGTCAGTGAGGAGTGGCCCGCGGAGAGGATGAAGCGGTCACGCCCTGCCCAGTTCTTCTCAGCGGGGTCGTGATTGAGGATCCGCTGGTAAAGGGTGTAGGCCAGCGGAGCCAGGCTCATCGCGGTACCCGGGTGTCCTGAACCACACTTCTGGACGGCATCGGCGGCGAGCACTCGGACGGTGTCAACCGCCTTGGTGTCGACCTCGGTCCAGTCAGCGGGATAATTGCGGACGGTCAGGGCCTGAAGTTCGGGCGACAGGGTCACGATGGTGAAACCTCACTTGTTCTAGTTGCTGATGACTTAAAGGCTTGGTAGCACCAACTTTACCGGGGCCGAACTAATCCGGGAGATCCCAGGGCTGCCAGATCACCCAAACCTCAAGTCTGCGTCAGCTACCACCATAGTTCCTTTTGAGTCCGGGCTGTGACACTGATGCCTCAACTTTCGGGGATGTGCCTATGCCCACGGAATTATGGGGGGATGTGGGCCACCTTGGAGTGACTTCCAGCGCCTTTCATCGATTGCGGCGGTGGGGGATTGTGGAATGAGGCAGCTGAACAGATAGCATGGAAAAGCTGTATTTAAGAGCATCCGGGTCAACCCCGGCCGCCCGGGAACTTTTCCGGGACCTCATCCGACTAATGGATCAGCACGCCCCGCAACCACCCCTGGTTTGTGGGGCGCCGCCGGGCCCGTCGATACGAGCAGATGACGGGCCCGCACCCATGTTCCGGAGGGGTTTTTCCGGTGATGCGGCGCAGATGCCGCGACAAGTAGAACCACTGAAAGTTGGAGGAATCGCCCTTGGACACCATCAAGGCCTATATTGCGCTGACGAAACCAAGGGTGATCGAGCTGCTTCTTGTGGCCACGATCCCGGCGATGCTCCAGGCGGAGCGGGGCGCGAACAATATCGTCCTGATCCTCCTGACGGTGGTCGGCGGTTGGATGGGTGCAGCAGCCGCCAACACCTTCAACATGGTCGAGGACTCTGACATTGACCAGAAGATGGGACGCACCCGCGCCCGCCCCCTGGTCAAGCACACCGTCTCCAATCGGGCCGCCAGCATTTTCGCCTGGACACTGACCGTCCTGAGCTTCCTGTGGCTCTGGTTGCTCTGTAACTCCCTGAGCGCGGCGATCTTCGTGATGATCACCATCGCCTTCTACATCTTCGTGTACACGAAGTTCCTGAAGCGCCGCACCCACATGAACATCGTCTGGGGAGGCGCCGCGGGTTGCATGCCCGTGGTTGTCGGCTGGGCTGTGATCACCGATAACCTGCCCGCGGGAGTCCCCAACCAGTGGTGGCAGGCCCTCGTGATGTTCCTGATCATCTTCTTCTGGACCCCGCCCCACACCTGGGCACTGGCCATGAAGTACAAGGAGGACTACAAGGCTGCCGGTGTGCCGATGCTGCCGGTGGTCCGTGAGCCTGTCGAGGTCACCCGTCAGATCGTCTGGTACACCGTGGCCACCGTCCTGGTTTCCCTCCTGCTGATCCCGGCCACCTCCTGGATCTACCTGGTCGCCTCGGTCGTCGCCGGCATCTGGTTCCTCGCCAGCGCGATCACCCTCCACAACGGGGTCCGCAAGGGTGGTGAGGTGAAACCGCTGAAGCTGTTCATCCTCTCCAATAACTACCTCGCCCTGGTCTTCGTGGCACTGTCCGTGGACGCGGTCTTCGGCTGGGACACCATCGGCATGATGCTGGGTTGGGACACCACCTTCTTCTGACCTGGTTTCAGATGCTGAAGCTGAAAACGCCGGAGGGAGCCACCATATGATTGGTGGCCCCCTCCGGCGTTTCGGGGTTTTAAAGTGCCCGCCAGTTCTAGCTGACCTGCAGCACAATGGAGCCGGTGGTGCGGCGCGCCTGGATATCACGGTGGGCCTGCGCGGCGTCGGCAAGGGGGTAGACCCCGCCGATGCGGAAGTTCAGGGTGCCGTCAACCACACCCTGGGTCACGGCCTGGGCACGCATCCGGAACTCGCCCTCGCCGGAGGTGTAGGCACCCATCGAGGGGCGGGTGAGAAAGATGGAGCCGTGCGTGTTCAGCAGCTGCGGATCGAAGGGTTCCACCGCACCGGATGCCGCACCGAAGAGACAGACTGTGCCACGGGGACGCACCGCCTCCAGAGACTCCTGGAAGGTGTCCTTGCCCACGCCGTCATAGACCACATCCACGCCAACCCCACCATTGCGGCGGCGGACCGTTTCCGCCAGCTCCGCGGAGTACAGGAAGACCTCGGTCGCCCCGGCAGCCAGTGCCAGTTCCACCTTCTCCTCAGTCGAGACCACGGAATAAACCCGTGCCCCCTTGGCTGCGGCCATCTGGGTGGCAATCAGCCCCACGCCACCGGCACCGGCGGTGATCAGGCAGGACTCTCCCTCCTGCAGATCGTGCACACCGTGGGTGAGGTAATGCGCGGTAATACCCTGCAGCAGCATGGAACCAGCCACATGCGGGTCGACGCCCTCAGGGACAGCCACCAGTCGCTCACGGGGAACACAAACCCGCTCAGCATAGGAACCGAAGGCATCCATCCAGGCCACCAGAGTGCCCTCGGCGATGATGCCCTGCGGGTCATGCAGCACCCGCCCGGTGCCCTCCTGGCCCGGCACGAAGGGGATGGCAGCGTGGTAGACGCCCTCCCGGTAGTAGGTGTCGATGTAGTTGATGCCGGCCACGTCCACCGCCACCAGCACCTGGTCCTCTGTGGGGGTGGGTGCTTCGATATCGCGGAGCTGGAGAACTTCCGGGCCGCCGGTCTCTGTAATCTGGATTGCCTTCATAACATCAAGGCTAATGAAATTGGGCGGCGTCGTGGTGGCTTTTGATAGAGATGGGGGAACAATGGGGATTGATTCCCAGGTCCATGAGGACATCCCCCCACTCACCGGAGGCTTGCCAACCCATGACCTGACGGTGACGAATGATGTTGACAGTGTATGAGGCACGTGGCGAGGATAAACCAATGCGTTTGGTCACCAATGATGAAAGACGTGCCCGACTGGGCGTGCGACATGCTCTCACAGTTTCAACTGGACTCCGCACCCCGGAGGAGGTGGCCCGAGCGCTGGTGGGCCTGCATGCGACAGAATCAGCCAGCGTCCACCTGTCAATAGGGGCGCGCAGCAGGGAAATCTCAATCTCCGATGTCCAGCGCTCCCTCTACCACTCCCGGACACTCATCACACAGCTCTCCATGCGGGAAACGCTTTTCGCCTATCCCCGTGATCTGATTCCGGCGGTGCTGGGAAGTGCCGCCGCCCGGGTCGCCGGAGTCGCCCGTCGGCGTCTGATCCGCGACCTGGAACGCTGGGGGTCAACCGGGGAAGGCGAGGGACAGGCATGGCTGACGGCGGCAGAAACAACAGTCCTGAGCGGACTGGCAGACGGAGTGCCACGCTCCTCAAAACAGATTCGCACCGAGATAGTCGAGGTCAGTGGGGTAATTAACCAGGCACCTGATAAGTCCTGGGGTGGGCCGGTGGCCATCGCCCCCAAGGTGCTCGCCCTCCTGAACCTGCAGGGCAGCCTCGCCCGCGCCGGGAATGCCGGTGACTGGTACCGGAACCACCCGACGTGGACCACTGCCCGGGCATGGTGGGGGCAGGAACCGCCGGGGCCGCTGACCGCGCGGCAGGGATATGCGGAACTGGTGCACCGTTGGCTCTGGTCCTATGGGCCCGGCACGGTGGAGGACATGGCCTGGTGGCTGGGAACCACCAAGACCGCGATCCGCGCCGCCCTGGAGAATGTGGATGCCCGTCAGGTTGTCCTGGAGGATGGTTCGGTTGGGTGGCTGCGCAGTGATGACCTGGATGTGATCACTGCTGCGGAAGATTGGGTGGCGCTGCTGCCGATGTTCGACCCCACGGTGATGGGATGGAAGAAGCGGGACTTCTACCTGGGGGAGCATGCACCCCAGCTCTTCGACAGTGCCGGCAACTCCGGGACGACCGCGTGGGTGAATGGCCGGGTGGTGGGGGTGTGGATCCAGGATGCGGGAGGGCAGGTCCAGGTCCGGCTACTCGAGGAGGTCTCGGCCGCCGCCGGTGAGGCACTGCTGGCTGAAGCGGAGCGGCTCAACCAGCTGTTGGAGGGGAAACGGGTGTTCACGGTCTACCCCTCACCGGCGATGCAACCTGAAGCAGAGCTCAGGATACTTTCTCCCGACCTTTCCGCGGAGAGCTGCGGGAAACGGTCCCAGTAGACACCCCCCTGGAGATGAGATCACCCCGAAGCATGGCAGGGAAACCATGATTCGGGGCGAGCTGTCCGCCTCCGTCAAGAGACGGTGCGGTATTCGGCGCAGCTAGGCCGCAGTGGCGTTGGCTTGTGCCACCTCACGCTGACGGAGCCGCTCATCACCTGTCGGGGAGCCGGTGCGCAGCTCCTCTGTGCCACCCTGACGGACGACACCGTGGGCATAGAGGAAGGCTGAGAAGGCGACAACCACGGAGGACATGGCGATGTGCACCGGGATGGACCAGCGGGGGACACCCAGGTTGTACTGGGCGATGCCGATCGCGCCCTGGATGAGGATCATCGCGATCAGGACCCAGCTGGTCTGCTTGGCGGCACCGGAAGCCTTCGCACGATAGAGCAGGCCCACGACAATCAGGGTGAAGGCCAGGTAGACGTACATGTTGTAACCGTGGATATGGGCCATCAGGTCGATATCGACCTCGAGGCGACCCTCCATACCGACTCCGGCATCACCGGAGTGCGGGCCGGCGCCGGTGACCATCGTGCCGGTGGCCAGGACCACCGCCAGCGAGATCACGGAGATCAGCAGCAGGACACGGATGGCGGTGGGGAAGACCTTGGTGGGGGCACCGTCATCCGGCTGGGGGAGACGGGTATAGAGCAGGGCGGCGACCCACACCAGCACCATGGAGGGCAGGAAGTGGATGGCCACGGTCCACCAGTGCAGGTCCATCAGCACTGAGATGCCGCCGAGTACGGCCTGAAGGACGATGCCCAGACCTGAGATGATGGAGTAGACCAGGATCTCGGTACGTCGCTTGGCACGCAGAACCATGAAGAAGACAGCGATGGCGGCGGCAGCGACCACGAAGGTCAGCAAGCGATTACCGAATTCGATGGCCTGGTGAATCCAGGGGGCGGCACCGGCCTGGGGGACCAGGGATCCCTCGTGGCACAGCGGCCAGGTATCACAGCCGAGACCGGAACCGGTGACTCGGACAATGGAACCGGTCACGGTGATTCCACCCTGGGCCAGCAGCAGGATGAAGGCTGCGATGCGCTGGATGCGCAGGGTGGGGATCCAGGGGGTCTTGGGAGTTGGATTCTCTGTGGAGGCAGGTGTCGTCGCGGTACTCACGGCACCCAGTCTAACCCTGCTGCCAGCCACAATGACAATCACTAAGGGCAGGTGGGAGGGCTGTGATCTAGGACGCGAAACGGAACCATTTGACCGCCGCAGCCGACGCGGCGATCAGCCAGGCCAGCAAAATCAACAGCTGCAACCAGGGGAGGGTGCCCTCGAAAGCGAGGGTGAGGCCGGAAGCCAGGGTCACCGAGGGAATCAGGTTCGCCCAGCCGGCTTCATGCAGACCCTGACTGAGCAGCACCCAGCCGACCAGGGCGGAAAGCACCACCCAGATCAGATTGGCCAGGGCAAGCACCACCTCCGAACTCAAGGTGCCACCCATCAACAGACCGAAGGATGAGAAGGCGGCCACTCCGATGATCAAGGTCAAGGCGCCAATGATGACTCCGAGGGCATCGGGGCGCCACCCGAGGATAAGTGCGGTGCCGCTGAGCACGAGGGTCTGGATCAGCACCATCGTCACCACCGCGGCAACCTTGCCCATGATGATCGTCGAGGCCGGTACTCCGGAGGCCCCGGTGCGCTTGAGGGCACCGTAGCGGCGGTCAAAGGCCAGGGCGATGGCCTGACCGGTGAAACCGGAGCTCATCGCCGCGATTGCCAGGATGAGCGGGAAGGCCTCGTCGATGGGCTGGTCACTCTCCAGGATCGGCACCTTCGCCAGCACGATCAACATTGCGAAGGGAATGATCATGCTCAACAGCTGCTGCTCCCCATGGCGCAGGAAGAGCTTGGACTCGATCCTGGCCTGTGCCCGGACCATCTTCGCGGGGGAGGCGGATCGGGGGTCTGGGGCGAAGGTTCCCGGGGCGAAACCGGTGGATTTCGGGGTACTCAAGTGACTAGCTCCTCAGTTCTTTTCCGGTCAGCTCGAGGAAGACCTGCTCGAGATTGCGGTGGTCCGCTTCCATCCGGCGGATCAGCACATCCTGCTTCGCGACGGCCGCGGCCAGATCAGCCAGCAGCTGCGGGGTTGCCGTGGCAGGCAGGTTGTAGTGCAGCGGGCGGATCGCCTGCAGCGCCGGAACCTGGTGTCCTGCCGCTGTCAGCGCGGTTTCGATAAGCGGGACATCAAGTTCCCGGTCGGTACTGATAGTCAAGGTCTGTATCCCGGCGGTGTCGCCGTTGGTCAGCTCGGCAGGGGTGCCGGCGGCGACAGTCTGACCATGATCAATGATCATGATGCGGTCGGCCAGGGCCTCAGCTTCATCCATCAGGTGGGTGGTCAGTACCACTGAAACCCCGTCCTGACTCAGCTGGGACACCAGATCCCAGACCATGAGACGGGATTGAGCGTCCATGCCGGCGGTCGGCTCATCGAGGAAGACGAGTTCGGGCCTTCCGATCAGCGCCATCGCCAGTGAAAGACGCTGTTGCTGCCCGCCGGAGAGGCGACGATAAGTGGTGCGGCGCTGTTTACTCAGGCCCACGACATCGAGCAGCCACTCGGGGTCATGGGGGTTGGCGCTGTATGAGGCAGCCAGGTGCAGCATCTCACCGGCCCGGACACTGGAGTAGGCGCCGCCTCCCTGAAGCATGATGCCCACGCGGCGTCGCACCTGGTCCGGGTCTCGGGTCGGGTCCACCCCCAGCACCCGGATATTTCCTGAGGTGGGGGTCTGGAAACCCTCACACATCTCGATGGTGGTGGTCTTGCCGGCACCATTGGGGCCGAGGAGGGCGAAGATCTCGCCTCTTTCGACCCGGAGATTGAGGCCCCCCACCGCAGTTGTGGAGCCGAAGCGCTTGACGACATCGCGCAACTCCAACGCGGGGGCATCCGCGGGGTCATCCATAAGTTGGCGCACGGGCCCGCCCTGAACTTCCGATTGAGCAGTCACAGGGACTCAGTCTAGGACAAGGAGGTCCCGACCTCTTAATAACCACCAGCCCAGACCCGCGATGATGACAAAGCTCACTGCGGAACCGACATAGATCGCGATGACCGTGTCCGGGGGTAGCGCCAGTCCGCGGGGCAGCACAAAGAAGCTGAAGGCGGCGGAATAGATGGCCACGAACGCCCGGAAGAAGATGCGGTTGGCCCAGGCTGCCAGGGGCACAATCGCCCAGAGCATGTACCAGGGGTGCACCACAGGAAAGAGGATGACCAAAGCGAAGGTAGAGACACCGAGCCCACCCACCGGGTGGATGGTGCCGGAGAAGGTGGCGAAGAGCATGCGGATGATGAAGGCGGTGGCCACCAGCACTCCCGCCGCGCGGGTGATCACCAGGATGGCGGCGGTGTGATCGCCCATGCCCAGGAGCATTCCCAGCCAGCCGGCGATGACCCCGGCATCCGTGGTCACGGACATCCAGCTGCGGATCGTAGCTGCACCGCCTTGGCCCGTCACCCATCCCAGGCCGATCCCACTGACCAGGGTTACCAACCCGACGGTGAGCACCAGCACCGCCACCTGGCCGGCCACCGCCAGGCTTATTGACGCCCACCGCGGCAGCCCGCGGCAGTGCAGATGCCGGGCGAGCGCCATCCCGACGAAACCCAGGGAGAGGAAACCAGTGACCTTCACCATGCCCGCGCAGGAAATCAGGGCACCGGAGAGCATGATGAAGGCAATACCCCGATTGCGGACCCCGGCATCCAGGTGGTCAATGCCCCGGAGGCCGATCTCCAGGCCGAGCAGGGCAAAGCCCAGCATCACCGACTCATTGTGGATACCGCCGATCAGATGCAGCACCGTCAGTGGATTGAGGATGCCCAGCCAGAGGGCCGCAGAAGGATTGACCCGGCAGCGTTTCGCCAGCATGACCACCGCCCAACCAGCTACCAGCACACCGGCCAGGGAGAGCAGTCGGTGGGCGAGGACACCCAGCAGGATGGAGTCATTGGTCAGCAGACTGATCAACGCCGCCAGGGCAAGGGCCACCGGACCATAGGGGGAGGCGGATTGGGACCAGATGAAGGGCACCGAACGTGCCAGGTGATTTTCCGTTCCCAGTAACTCCACTGGGCCAGCGGAGTAGGGGTCCATGCCCTGGGCGACGATGGAACCATTGGCCAGATAGGAATAGATGTCCTGGGTGAAAAGTGGGGCGGTGAAGAGGATCGGCAGGGCCCAACCGATGAAGGTGCGCCGCAACAGGGAGGCTGACACCACTCCGCGTTCCCGGGTTCCGGGGCGTAAAGAGGCGCCCACGTATGGGGCCATCAGCACCCAGGCCACCACCAGTAGACCGACGCCGACCAGCACCACCATGGAAGAGGTCTGCAACATCCGGAACATCAGTGAGCCGCCCGGATAATACTGATAGGGATTGTCCACCACCGGTAGGGCGCCGGCCCCTAAGGCGCCGAAGGCCAGCATCAGCGAGCCCACGGTACCCAGCCAGCGCAGCACCGTGAAGCGGGTCAGATCCTGGATGCCGAGTTCGGTCTTCGTCCCGGGCTCTCTGCCCGGGGAAATGTCCGGCCGGATCGCATCAGCCTGCTCCGGACCCATCGGTTCATGATGAAGTTCGGCCGAGCGCGAGCCGGCGGTGCCGAGTCGGGGCAGGTCCCTGGTAAGCGTCCGCCACATTCTCCGGGGTAAAGGGTCTGATGGTTGCACAGGGCACATCCTACGCAGCCGTGCGCGCGGATCGATGAGAAGCCACCGATGACATCCCGGAAGTTTAATTCCCGCCCTCTGGGAGGAACGGGTGCCCTATCAGGGGGGAGTACCCCCAAGCCAGGGTGGCCGGCTCAGGTGGGGAAATATGTCAAAACCCCCATGAAGACCACTTAATCCAGTGACTCCAGCCATGAATTACTTTCATGGTGATGCAGGTCATCGATTACCTGCCGGGTGAGACGCTTCCCAGAGGTGGCACGTTGGACACGGGAATAGAATTAGGGAACACTAGTGTTGTCTAATGATGAGAGCCAAAACAGATGGGTCCAGGCGGCCCGGAGAAATCCGCAGGAGGTGAAGCAAAAAATGACTGAGCTAAATCAGCGGAACAAGAACGACAATCGGGTCACCGAAACGCGCTCCACTGAGGGCGAGACCCGCAATCAGATCATGCTTCACCTGCTGCAGCAGGGACCCTCCACCGCCTCCCAGCTTGGCGATCGTCTCGGCATCTCTGCCGCAGGTGTTCGTAGACACCTGGACATTCTGGTGAACGAGGGACTGGCTGAAGCGGTTGTCCGCCCCAGCCGTTCACGTTCCGGGGCGACCCCCTCGCGGGGGCGGCCCGCGAAAGAGTTTCGGCTGACCGACTCCGGTCGGGCACATTTCGGCCATGACTATGACAACCTGGCACTTCTCGCCTTGACCGCACTACGTGATATCGGTGGGGAAGCGGCTGTGAAAGAATTTGCCAGGAAGCGCATCGCCGACATCGTCGAGGGTATCGCCCCCGCCGATGACGGTGAAGAATCCGTGGAGGCCACAGCCCGGGCCCTCGCGGAGGTATTCGGTGAGCACGGTTACGCTGCCACCGTCACCAACGCCGGAAGCGGAGTTCAGATCTGTCAGCACCACTGCCCGATCTCGAACGTCGCCGCTGAATTCCCGCAGATCTGCGAGGCGGAGCATGAGGCAATCTCCGACCTGGTGGGAGTTCATGTCCAACAGCTGGCTTCCATTGCTGAGGGACACGGCATCTGCACGACGAATATTCCCTTGACCCCCATTAACAACACTCCTGATGAGAGGAGCGGACAATGACCCAAACTCAGAACCCCGGTGTCAACACTCCGAAGAGTGATGACGAGATCATCGATTCAATCGGCCCGTACAACTTCGGCTGGCATGACGAAGACGCCGCAGGCGCCTCCGCACGACGCGGCTTGAGCGCTGAAGTGGTCGCCGATATCTCCGCGAAGAAGGATGAGCCGGAGTGGATGCTCGAGCAGCGTCTCAAGGCCCTGAATATCTTCGACAAGAAGCCCATGCCCACCTGGGGTGCAGACCTCTCCGGCATCGACTTCGACAACATCAAGTACTTTGTCCGCTCCACCGAGAAGCAGGCCACCTCCTGGGAGGAACTGCCCGAGGACATCAAGAACACCTACGACCGACTGGGCATCCCGGAGGCTGAGAAGCAGCGCCTGGTGGCCGGTGTCGCAGCACAGTACGAGTCTGAGGTCGTCTACCACCAGATCCGTGAGGACCTGGAGGAGAAGGGTGTCATCTTCGTCGACACCGACACCGCCC
This sequence comes from Corynebacterium occultum, assembly GCF_009734425.1. Classification (NCBI taxonomy): domain Bacteria; kingdom Bacillati; phylum Actinomycetota; class Actinomycetes; order Mycobacteriales; family Corynebacteriaceae; genus Corynebacterium; species Corynebacterium occultum. The sequence continues at coordinate 1,624,685 of NZ_CP046455.1, read as the reverse complement.
TCAGGGAGCACGAGGAGATCTTCCGGGAGTACTTCGGAACCGTCATTCCCGCCGGCGACAACAAGTTCTCCGCGCTCAACGCCGCGACCTGGTCCGGTGGCTCCTTCATCTACGTGCCCAAGGGTGTCCACGTGGACATCCCGCTGCAGGCCTACTTCCGCATCAATACCGAGAACATGGGCCAGTTTGAGCGCACCCTGATCATCGTGGACGAGGATGCCTACGTCCACTACGTCGAGGGTTGTACCGCCCCGATCTACAAGTCCGACTCCCTGCACTCCGCAGTCGTCGAGATCATCGTGAAGAAGGGCGGCCGCTGCCGCTACACCACCATCCAGAACTGGTCCAACAACGTCTACAACCTGGTGACCAAGCGCACCAAGGTTGAAGAGGGTGGCACCATGGAGTGGGTTGACGGCAACATCGGCTCCAAGGTCACCATGAAGTACCCGGCTGTCTGGATGACTGGCCCCCACGCCAAGGGTGAGGTCCTCTCTTTGGCCTTCGCTGGCGAAGGTCAGTTCCAGGACACCGGTGCCAAGATGATCCACATGGCCCCGTACACCTCTTCCAACATCGTCTCGAAGTCGGTCGCCCGCGGGGGCGGACGCTCCGCCTACCGTGGCCTAGTCCAGATCAACGCCAACGCGCACCACTCCTACTCCAATGTGGAGTGTGACGCCCTCCTGGTGGACAATATTTCCCGCTCGGACACCTACCCCTACAACGACATCCGCAACGATCACGTCACCCTCGGTCACGAGGCCACTGTTTCCAGGGTCTCTGAGGAGCAGCTCTTCTACCTGATGAGCCGCGGCCTGGCTGAGGAAGAGGCCATGGCGATGATCGTCCGTGGCTTCGTTGAGCCCATCGCCAAGGAACTGCCGATGGAGTACGCGCTCGAGCTCAACCGACTGATTGAACTGCAGATGGAAGGATCGGTGGGCTAAGCCCAATGACTGAAGTAGCAACCGTCAAGAACGCGGCTCCGCACAACACGAAGGGGGATATCTTCTCCTCCTTTGATGTCGAGGATTTCGATATTCCGAAGGGTCGTGATGAGGTCTGGCGTTTCGTCGCCCTCCGTCGCCTCCGCGGCCTGCACAATGGTGAGTTCGCCACCGCGGTGGACCAGGACATCACTGTTGAGCTGCCCGCTAACGCCACCGGTGTCAGCACCGAGACCCTCGCCAAGAGCGATCAGCGTCTCGGCCGCGCCGGTGCCCCCATCGACCGGGTCGGCGCACAGGCCTGGACCTCCATGGAGTCCGCCCAGCTGATCAAGTTTGAGCGTAACTCCCTCAATGCTGAGCCCGTGGTGGTCACCATCACCGGCCGCGGCGATGATGTCACCTCCTTCGGTGCCACCGTGGTCGAGGTGGAGCAGGGTGCTCAGGCAACCGTCGTCATCCGCTACCAGGGTTCCGGCACCCACGCCGACAACCTGGAGTTCCTGATCGGCGACAACGCCCGCCTCAACGTTGTCGTTGACACGGACTGGAACGCCGATGCAGTGCACCTCTCCGGTCACCTGGCACAGCTGGGCCGGGACTCAGTCCTGCGCCACAACCTGGCCAACTTCGGTGGCGAGATCGTGCGCATCACCCCGCGGGTGAAGTTCACCGCCCCGGGTGCCGACGCCGAGCTGCTCGGTGTCTACTTCGCCGATGATGGCCAGTACTTTGAGCAGCGTCTGCTGGTCGACCACGCTGTCCCGAACTGCCGCTCCAACGTCATGTACAAGGGTGCCCTGCAGGCTGACCCGGACAGTGACCGCCCCGAAGCCCGTATCGCCTGGGTCGGCGATGTGCTCATCCGCGCGGCGGCTGAGGGAACCGACACTTATGAGGTCAACCGCAACCTGGTGCTGAGTGAGGGCGCCCGCGCCGACTCCGTGCCCAACCTCGAGATCGAGACCGGTGAGATCGCCGGTGCCGGCCACGCCGCCACCGTCGGCCGTTTCGATGACGAGCACCTCTTCTACCTCATGGCCCGCGGAATTCCGGAGGGAGAGGCCCGTCGTCTCATCGTCCGTGGCTTCTTCTCCGAGGTGATCAACCAGATCCCGGTTGAGTCCATCCGGGAAGAATTAGAGAACCGCGTCACCGCCGAGCTTGAGTCCGTCACCGCTTAAGCACCCATTTCGTTGAGCACCCCCTTGAGTTGGCCGGGTTCACCTGCACCCCGGCCCAGCTCATCCCCCGATCTAGCACTGAAAGAGCATCAATGAGCACCCTTGAAATCAAGAACCTCTCCGCCCAGGTCCTGCCGAGCGATGAAAGCGCCGCACCCAAGGAGATCCTGAAGGGCGTCAACCTCACCATCAAGGCCGGCGAGGTCCACGCCATCATGGGCCCGAACGGTTCCGGCAAGTCCACCCTGGCCTACGTCATCGCAGGCCACCCCCGCTATGAAGTCACCGGTGGCGAGGTGCTTCTCGACGGCGAAAACATCCTGGAGATGGGCGTCGACGAGCGTGCCCGTGCCGGCATGTTCCTGGCCATGCAGTACCCGACCGAGATCCCGGGTGTCTCCATGTCGAACTTCCTGCGCTCCGCAGCCACTGCCGTCCGCGGCGAGGCTCCGAAGTTGCGCGACTGGGTCAAGGAGGTCCGTGAGGCACGCGAGGAGCTGGCCATCGACCCCTCCTTCGGTGAGCGTTCCGTGAACGAAGGCTTCTCCGGTGGCGAGAAGAAGCGCCATGAGGTGCTCCAGCTCGGTGTCCTGAAGCCGAAGTTCGCTGTCATGGATGAGACCGACTCCGGTCTCGATGTGGATGCACTGCGCATCGTCTCTGAGGGCATCAACAACTACCAGGCGGAGACCAATGGCGGCATCCTCCTGATCACCCACTACAAGCGCATCCTCAACTACGTCCAGCCGGACTTCGTCCACGTGTTCGCCGACGGCCGCATTGTCACCTCCGGTGGCGCTGAGCTCGCCGACAAGCTCGAGGCCGACGGCTACGATCAGTTCCTGTGAGGTCGATGATGACCTTCACCAACCCTGACGGAACCCTCAACGTCCAGGCCATCCGGGCGGAATTTCCCATCCTCTCACGCACCGTGCGAGATGAGAAGCCGCTGGTCTACCTGGATTCCGGTGCGACTTCCCAGCGCCCGGAGCGGGTGTGGCGTGCTGAGGAGCAGTTTGTGCTCCACACCAACGCCCCAGTCCACCGTGGCGCCTATCAGCTCGCGGAGGAGGCAACCGACGCCTATGAGTCGGCGCGCGATAATATCGCCGCTTTCGTCGGCGCTGACACCGATGAGATCGCCTTCACCAAGAACGCCACCGAGGGACTGAACCTCATCGCCTACGTGCTGGGTGATGATCGGGCAGGGGAGTTACAGGTCAAGGAGGGCGACACGGTCGTCGTCACCGAGTTGGAGCACCATGCGAACCTGGTTCCCTGGCAGGAGCTGTGCCGCCGCACCGGTGCCACCCTCAAGTGGTACTCACTGACGGAGGATGGGCGCATCGATCTTGATTCCCTGGAACTCGATGAGACCGTCAAGGTCGTGGCCTTCACCCACCAGTCGAATGTGACTGGTGCGGTGGCTGAGGTCCAGGAGTTGGTGTCCCGCGCCAAGGCGGTCGGTGCGCTGACCGTGCTGGATGCCTGCCAGTCGGTGCCGCATATGCCGGTTAACTTCCATGAGCTTGATGTGGACTTCTCTGCCTTCTCCGGACACAAGATGCTCGGTCCCTCCGGGGTCGGTGCCTTCTACGGCAAGGCGGAACACCTGGCGAAGCTGCCCCCTTTCCTCACCGGTGGTTCCATGATCGAGGTTGTGTCCATGGACGGCTCCACCTACGCTGCCCCGCCGCAGCGTTTTGAAGCCGGCACCCAGATGACCAGCCAGGTCGTTGGACTGTCCGCTGCAGTGGACTTCCTCCGTGAGGTGGGGATGGAAAATATCCACGCCCACGAGCAGGACCTGGTGGCTTATGCACTCCCGAAGCTCGCCGAGATCGAGGGACTGCGGATCATCGGTCCGCTGGACACCCACCTGCGTGGGGGTGCCTTCAGCTTCGTAGTCGATGGCATCCACCCCCATGACCTGGGGCAGGTCCTCGATGACCGTGGCGTGTCCATCCGCGTGGGTCATCACTGCGCCTGGCCGCTGCACCGCTGCATGGACATCCAGTCCACCGCACGCGCCTCCTTCTACCTGTACAACACCCGCGAAGAGGTCGACATCCTGGTCGATGCGATCATCGCGGCCAAGGAATTCTTCGGAGTGAGCTAGTGAACCTCGAATCCATGTACCAGGAAGTGATCCTGGACCACTACAAACACCCGATGCACGCCGGTCTCCGGGATCCTTATGAGGCCGAGGTGCACCATGTCAACCCCTCCTGCGGCGATGAGATCACACTGAGGGTTCACCTCTCCGCGGACGGCAAGACCGTCGAAGACGTCTCCTATGATGCCGAAGGCTGCTCCATCAGCCAGGCCTCAACCTCCGTGATGGCCGAGGAAATTATCGGCAAACCGGTGGAAGAGGCAATGGCGAAACTGACGGCTTTCGAGGAGATGATCACCTCCCGGGGCAAGAAGGAGGGTGACATCGAAATGATCGGAGATGGCGTCGCCTTCTCCGGCGTGTCCAAGTACCCCGCCCGAGTCAAGTGCGCCCTGCTCGGCTGGAAGGCCTTCCAGGCCGCAACCGCAGATGCATTGGAGAAGCTATGAGCGAGCAAGACACCACCCAACAGGACACCCCGTCCACCGAGGAGCGCGAGTCCTCCTCGACCTTCGAGAAGCAGCAGGCCCGCCCGCCGCAGACCGAAGCACAGATCGCGATGGCCGCTGACGTCGAGGAGTACATGCGCGATGTCATCGACCCTGAGCTGGGCATCAACGTCGTCGATCTCGGCCTGGTCTACGACATCTGGATCGAGGGGGAGCGGGATGCCATGATGGACATGACCCTGACTTCTCCCGCCTGTCCGCTGACCGATGTCATTGAGGACCAGTCCACCTCAGCCATTGTCGGTAACAAGGTCGCCGACAGCCTCACCATCAACTGGGTGTGGATCCCCGCCTGGGGTCCGCACATGATCACCGAGGAGGGTCGCGAACAGCTCCGCGCCCTCGGCTTCGCGGTCTAACTCCCGCAGCAAGAAGCACACCCCCAGGGGATCCCGCCAAAGTTGGTGGGATCGATCCCTGGGGGTGCTTGTGTTTGCCCCGCCTGGCGAGGTTCCGGCGCTGATCTCGCCGAATCCCAGAATGCTCACCGCGCTGAGCGGTGATGAGAGAAAAATCTTCGTACCTACTGCCACCGCAACTGTGAAACGCCGTCACGCAGCGATCATCGAGAGATGAAAAACTTTAAGCCTTCACCCCTGAAATCCTGACCACTCCACGCATGGGCCACCTTCGGCTCCAAATCATGTCTCCTCTCGCTTTCGCGGACATCGGGTGGTGATCAGAATTCCGGCGAGGGTGAAGGGGATGACACCGAGGGAGAGCATCGCCACTCCGGATCCACCTGCGAAGACGACCGCCTCATGGGTGAGGACGAGCTGGGCCCCGGTCTGGAACGGGACATGGAAACCAAGGGACATCCAGATGGAACCGGTGATCAGTCGCAGATATCCGAAACCGATGCCCATCCTCAGGAAGAGTGAGAGATCCAGGAGATTCCAGTCCTGGTGGAGCATGCCGGCGAAGACGGTAAACAGCAGCGCTTGGTTGGTGATGACCCACCAGCGACTCTGCACGGCGGACAGCGCGGTGGTGACATAACCCCGGAAAACTGCCTCTTCAGGAATTGCCTCAGTGACCAGGACGGCAACAAACAGCAGCAGAGCAGTTCTGACCAACTCTCCGACGGAGACAGTGAGGGTCAACGGTGTCCCCAGGAGCGCGAGAACAGCGAAGGTGAGCGAGCCGGAATGAACCAGAGCGCGGCACCCCTTGGTGCGAGGTGCCAGTCCGCGCGCATTTTCGTGATCCCCGCATCGGGCATCTGACGGGGGTCGGCTTTTCTGATGAGGAGAGCAATGAGCCCGAGCATCACAGCGCCCATTGCCGCTCCCGCACCGATTCGGGCCAACAGGGCCCCGGCTCGGAGGAGAACTCTGTGGGCAGGAAGTCGGCGCTGCCTGCGAGGCAGCCCCAGAGGACGGCGATGACGAGCGTAATTCGCCAGGCTGCGCTCATGATGCGATGCCACATCATCGGGGCGGGGTCGTTCATGCGAGCTCACCTATGCCTCGAACCGCGTACACTCCGTCTCGATCATTTTCTGACCCCGATGACACCTGCATGTCCAGGAATCTGAGAAGTCATACCCGTAGTTTGATGATCCTTGCTCTTGACTAAGGGGGTGGGACTCGGGGACTCGGAGCCCGCGGGAAAACACTAAGGACTTTTAGCTTCTCAGCGTAGAGAAAATCCTGGTGAAAGTGTCTGATATCCCTGAATTGAGGCACTGGTGCAGGGATACTGAGCATCCTCGTAGGGTTAAATATTTCCCGAACCCAACCAGGACATATGGCCTCACGCTGGAGCGGAGGCCACGAATCATCATGCCGCCGGAAAGCTGCCCCCGGGGACGCTGACAGGTCACCGTTTTTCAATTCCCGTACCTGAATGTCGATCCTTCAAAGCCATCATTCGAAGCTGTGGAAAAGCCGCCAATGAACCTGCGCGGCACAGAAAACAGGGGGTGAGCGCTCTCTGATTTCGGTACTGGTGGGGGAGTGTCCACCTGGAAAACCTTCTGCCTTCAATGTGATCTGGGGCTCGCTTATTCTCCCGTTTAGCTTTCAGCAGTTGAATTGATACACTGGCCTGCTGTGATTGTCACCAACGACCTTGAAGTGCGCGCTGGCGCCCGAACCCTGCTCAATGCCCCCGGGCAGCTCCTGCGGGTCCAACCGGGTGACCGTGTCGGACTCGTCGGCCGTAACGGTGCCGGCAAGACCACCACCATGCGCATCCTGGCGGGAGAGACCCAGCCCTACGGCGGTAAGGTCACCACCGCCGGTGATATCGGCTACCTGCCCCAGGACTCCCGGGAGGGCAATATCGAGCAGACCGCTCGGGACCGTGTGCTCTCCGCCCGTGGACTGGATCAGATCCGTTCCGCGATGGAGCGGCAGCAGGAGATCATGGAGACGACCCTCGATGATCGCAAGCGCGATGCGGCGATCGGCAAGTATTCCCGCTTCGAGGAACAATACGCTTCCCTCGGCGGGTATGAGGCTGACTCCGAGGCCGCCCAGATCTGCGATAACCTGGGCCTGCCCGCCCGGATTCTGGATCAGAAGCTCAACACCCTCTCGGGTGGCCAGCGTCGCCGTGTAGAGCTGGCACAGATCCTCTTCGCCGCCACCAACGGCTCCGGAAAGTCCGCCACCACCCTGTTGTTGGATGAGCCCACTAACCACCTGGATGCCGACTCTATTTCCTGGCTGCGAGGGTTCCTCTCCAAGCACGAGGGTGGGCTGATCATGATCTCCCACGACGTCGAACTGCTGGACGCGGTCTGCAACAAGATCTGGTACCTGGATGCAGTCCGCAGTGAGGCTGATGTCTACAACATGGGCTTTACCAAGTACAAGGACGCCCGTGCCACCGATGAGGCCCGTCGTCGTCGGGAGCGCGCCAACGCCGAGAAGAAGGCCGGTGCACTGAAGGTGCAGGCCGCGAAGCTGGGTGCCAAGGCCACGAAGGCTGCCGCAGCCAAGCAGATGCTGGCTCGTGCCGACAAGATGGTCAACTCCCTCGATGAGATCCGGGTGTCTGACCGGGTCGCCAGCATCTCCTTCCCGGAGCCCGCACCCTGCGGCAAGACCCCCATGAACGCCAAGGGGCTGACCAAGATGTACGGTTCCCTGGAGGTCTTCGCGGGTGTGGACCTGGCCATTGACAAGGGATCCCGGGTGGTGGTGCTGGGTTTCAACGGCGCCGGTAAAACCACCCTGCTCAAGCTGCTGGCCGGTGTGGAACGCACCGACGGAGAGGGTGGCATCGTCTCCGGTTATGGCCTGAAGGTGGGTTATTTCGCCCAGGAGCATGACACCATCGATCCGGATAAGTCGGTCTGGCAGAACACCCTCGACGCCTGTCCGGATGCGGTGGAACAGGATCTGCGGGGCGTGCTCGGTGCCTTCATGTTCAGCGGCGATCAACTGCAGCAGCCTGCCGGCACCCTCTCCGGTGGTGAAAAGACCCGCCTGGCGCTGGCTGGCCTGGTCTCATCCCGGGCAAACGTTCTGCTGCTTGATGAGCCCACCAACAACCTGGATCCGCAGTCCCGTGAACAGGTGCTGGATGCCATCCGAACCTACACCGGCGCGGTCGTCCTGGTCACCCACGACCCGGGTGCCGTCAAGGCACTGGAGCCGGAGCGGGTCATCGTGTTGCCTGACGGCACCGAGGATCTGTGGAGTGACGAGTACATGGAAATCGTCGAGTTGGCCTAGGCTCAGCAGCATGAGCACGCTGACCTACCCGACCTTCTTACGTGGGGCGAGTCTGAAATTAGCGGCTGGGATAGACCCTGTGGAGCTGGGACTTGAGGGATGGCAGATCACCGACCGTTCCCTCGTGCTGGGTCGGGGCCGGAACTGTTTCGAGCAGGCCTCACAGCGCCTCTTCGACTGGCGGGCACATGCCCACGCAGGGGTGAAGGTGCAGCGTTCTGGTCAAGTGGTGGAGCTGAAGTTCGGGCCCACCCTTTCTCCCTGTCTGATTTTGGTTGAGGAGCGCGGGGCGGAGCAGTCTCTGCTGATGTACGGAACTCTGCCGGGTCATGTGGAAAATGGGGAAGAGGCCTTCCTGATCACCTTGGAACCCTCAGGTGAGGTTCGGGCCCGGTGCGTGGCCTTTTCCAAACCTGCCTGGTTCTGGGCTCGACTGGGAAAGCCAGTGGCACGAGTGGTACAGCTGGCGGTCACTGATGCCTATCTACGGGGAATGCGGTCCTAGGGCCGCGAGGCTTCCACAGTATTGACCTGGCGCTTCCGTCCTCCTGGGCAGGCCTGCTTCCGTGCTACCTCCTTCAGTTCGGGCCCTTCCTGGGGGTCGCTTCGAACGTCGATCCGCGAGACGGGGGAGTGGGGTCTGTTTCTCTGAGAAATTGCTGGAGATGGCCTGTGTTGTGGCGGGCTGATCTGAGCGGGAAAAAGCTTCATCGTCTCTCTTTCGTGATCTTATTGTTATCATTCTTTGAAGTCTGATCCAGCGAGTCCCCAGCCCGCGCGGAGAATACTGGTACTTTTGGGTCTGGTGTTACGAAAGTTGATTCCTGAGGCTCGGGATAACTTTTGTTTCCCGAAGCTATCCTGCGCTATTCTTCCAACCGTAACGAACTCTTGGGCCCAGCCGAAGTAGAGCCTGAAGGTGGTAATAAATATGAAGAAGAAAACTCTGGCGTCAATTCTCGCCGCGGTCATGGCAACCCTGGGAGTGGCGGCAGCACCCCAGGCATCGGCTTCCCCGAACTCTCTGGTTGCCTTCGGCGACTCCGTGATGTCCAACCCGGACATGGGTTCCTGGTTCAACAGTCGCGCCCTGGGGTCCTCCTCGGGCAGCAGCGACGGCCGCAATTGCCCTACCGACCCGAACAGCTTTTCCAAGCATGCAGCCTGGCAGCAGGGGATGGTCCCGCATGACTACTCCTGCACCGGTGCCTCCGTCTTCAGCGGCGGCAACCAATTGTCCACCCAGGTTGACTGGGCCATCCAGGATGGTCACCTTGATCGGGGTACCCGCGAGGTGCTGGTCAACTTCGGCTTCAATGACACCTACGGACCGCTGATGAATGGTGCCACGGAGCAGTGGATCCGGGACACCTACATCAATGTGGCCGCTGGCCAGGTCGACCGGATCAAGGCCGCCGCCCCCAATGCTGAGATCAAGATCGTCGGTTACCCTTCCATCACCAACGGTTCCGCGGTGTGCCTACTGCAGCTGGGAAATAATATCCGCACTTATGAGCCGCTGCCGATTGTCGCGCAGTCGGAGAACCTCATCCATTCCATGCAGTCCGGACTGGCACAGCGCACCGGGACCAAGTTTGTCGACATCCGAGCCGCCTCCCGCGGGCACGATATGTGCGCCCGGGACGGCCAGCGCTGGTACGGTGCCCTCTTCGACTTCGGTGAGTCGACCAACCTGCCCGTCCACATGACCGCCCGCGGTATGACCGAGGTTGGCGGTATCATCGCCCGCGCCTGAGGCGCCCCGCCGGATCCAGTGAGAAACGCACCGGATCCGGCCTTCTCTTTCATCCATCCCGTCCTGCTCGAGCGCGGGGCACTGACCAAGACCTGAGGAACATCCAACGTGGCAAAAAATCAACCCATCGGCTCCGCTCTCAATGTGGAGATTCCCCCCATGGAACTGGCCCGGCAGTTCATTGAGTCGGTGCCCTCGCTGGCGGGCGCTGGTGCGCTGGCCTTCCGTGGGGTCGGTGGTGTGGCCACCCTCGGTCAGTCAGTCACCCGATGGGGGATGTCCTTCGCCTTCCTTGCGGAAGCTGCTGCCAGCCACAGCCCGAAGCATCCCGCCATCATCGACGACATGGGCCAGATGAGCTACCTCGAGCTTCGCGACGGTGCCCGGGCGCTGGCCCGCGGACTGCAGGCCAGGGGAGTGCGTGCGGGCCACAACGTCGGTGTGCTCGCCCGCAACAGCCGGGTCAGCCCGCTGGCACTGATCGCCTGCGCCTACCTGGGTGCGAGCCCGCTGATCATGAACCCCTACTCCTCCGGAAACCAGGTCAGCGCCATCCTGAGGCAGTATAAGGGCATGGCCCTGGTGGCTGATGCGGAATATGTCGGTGAGATCGAGAACCTCGAGGGAATCCAGGTCATCCTCGGGTATAACCCGGAGCCGGAATCCCTGCCGGAGAATGTCTCCCGCTATCCCGGGATCATGGAGGTCATCGCCACCACTGATCCAAATATCCCGCTACCCTTCCGCCCCACCCAGCATCCCACCATCATCATGTCCTCCGGCACCACCGGCACCCCGAAGGGCGTGGTCCGGGGCGTGCCTAAGACCCCGCAGGTACTCGGCGCGGTTCTGCCGAAGGTGCCCTGGCGGCTCGGGGGAACTATCCAGCTCAGCGCCTCCCTCTTCCATGCCTGGGGCTGGCTGAACCTCAATATTTCGCTGCTGACCAAGTCCACTATGGTGCTGCGACGCAACTTCGACCCGGTTCAGGCGGTGTCCGACTGCATCGAGTACCGCATCAACGGAGTGGTCTCCGCAGCGGTGTTCCTCCGAGATTTCATCGCTGAATTGGAGCAGGCGGAAAATGCTGATCCGAAGGTCGCCCCCAAGGTGGGGCCGATGGAGTTCATAGTCTCCTCCGGCAATGCCATCCCGCCCTCACTGGTGCGCACCCTCAATGCTCGTTTCGGTCCGGTGGTGTGCAACTTCTACGGCTCCACCGAACATGGCCCCATCGCTGTCGCCAGCGGGGCGGAGCTGGCAGAGGATCCGGACCGTGCCGGTACCGTCGCCACCGGTGTGCGCACCATCATCCTGGATGAGGACCTCAATGAGGTGCCAGCAGGGCAGGTGGGTGAGATCTACAGTGCCAACTCTGAATCCATGCATGGCTACCTCTCCGAGAAGGACCAGGTGCGCTCCTACCGCGGCATGTTGGCCACCGGTGATCTCGGCTTCTTCGATGAACAGGGTTATCTTCATGTCCGCGGCCGTGCCGATGACATGGTGATCAAGGGGGGCGAGAATGTCTACCCGCGGGAACTCGAGGAATTTCTGGTCAAGCAGGAAGGCATCGCCGATGTCTTCGTCAAGGGGGTGCAGAATGACATCATCGCCGACCTGAACTGTTATGTGGTCCGGGACGACACCGAAGCCGGCCGCTCCTTGGACAATGAGGCGGTCCGTCAGCTGGCCGCGGATAACCTGGCCTGGCAGAATGTGCCCGATCACATCGTCTGGTGTGATCATCTGCCGCGTAATGATGCGGGCAAGGTGGTTCCCCGGGAACTGCCGCAGATCAAGCAGTCCTAGTTTTTAAGAAAGTAGCGGGCTCCTCACTTCCTTTCAGGGAGGTGAGGAGCCCGCGGGCTTTCTTCTTGAGGGTTCCGGCAATAATTAGTTGCGGAAACCGTGGACCGGGGAGGGGATGAAACCGCCGCGGTTGATGAAGGCGGAGTTACCCACCTGGTTGACCGGGATGACCGGGGCATAGCCCAGCAGGCCACCGAAGTTGACCTCATCACCCGGGACGGTTCCCGGCACCGGGATGACGCGTACCGCGGTGGTCTTATGGTTCATCACGCCGATGGCGGCCTCATCGGCGATCATGCCGGCGATGGTCTCGGCGGAGGTGTCACCCGGGATGGCGATCATGTCCAGGCCGACCGAACAGATGGCGGTCATGGCCTCAAGCTTGTCTATGGAGATGGTTCCGGCGCGGACCGCCTCGATCATGCCCTTATCTTCGGAGATCGGGATGAAGGAGCCGGAGAGGCCACCCACGCGGGAGCAGGCCATCATGCCACCCTTCTTCACGGCGTCGTTAAGCAGTGCCAGTGCGGCGGTGGTGCCGTGGGTGCCCACCTGGTCCAGGCCCATGACCTCCAGGATATTGGCCACGGAGTCACCGACCTCGGCGGTGGGAGCCAGGGAGAGGTCCACGATGCCGAAGGGAACACCGAGGCGCTCCGCGGCGAGATTGCCCACCAACTGACCGGCGCGGGTGATCTTGAAGGCGGCTTTCTTGATTTCCTCGGCGACCTCATTGAGGGTGGCGCCGCCCATGTTGGCGAGTGCGCGGGAGACCACACCAGGCCCGGAGACACCGACGCTGACCACGCAGTCCGGCTCTTCGATGCCGTGGAAGGCACCCGCCATGAAGGGGTTGTCACCGACGGAGTTGGCGAAAACCACCAGCTTGGCGCAGGCGATGGCACTGCGATCGGCGGTCAGTGCGGCGGCCTCCTTGACCACGCGGCCCATCTCGGCGACGGCGTTCATGTTGATGCCGGCGCGGGAGGAACCGATGTTCACCGAGGAACAGACCACGTCCGTCTCGGTCAGGGCCTGCGGGATGGAGCGGATCAGCTTCTTCTCGGCGGTGGTGCCGCCCTTCTCCACGAGTGCGGAGTAACCGCCGATGAAGTTGACGCCGACCTCCTTGGCCGCGCGATCCAGTGCCTTGGCCAGGTCCACCGGATCCCCGTCAAGCCCACCGGCGATCAGTGCGATCGGGGTGACCGAGATGCGCTTGTTCACGATCGGGATGCCGAGTTCCCGTTCAATTCCCTCACAGACCTCCACCAGCTGGCGGGCCTGGGTGGAGACGCGGTCATAGACGGCCTCACAGGTTTCGGCCATGGTGGAGCGGGTGCACTCCAACAGGCTGATGCCCATGGTGACGGTGCGGATATCAAGGCGGTAGCGCTCGATCATCTCGATTGTGTCGAGGATCTGCGTGCCCTTGTCATCGAATGCCATGTTGATTTCCGACCCTTAAATTTCGTTGACTGCGGTGAAGAATTCCTCGGACTGGATGCGGATGACCAGGTTCTCCTGCTTCTCCACAGCCTCCATCTTTTCCTGGACACCGGCGATGACCGAGTCCTCGGGAAGCGCGATATGCAGGATCATGGTGAAGAAATTATCCATGATGGACTGCTGGACATTGTGGATGTTGATGTTCTGCTCAGCGAGTGCGGTGGCAACTGCGGCAATGATTCCGGTGTGGTCGATACCGGTCACGGTCATGATGGCTTTCATAGTGGCCAATGTTACCTGGAGGGGGGAAGCTCAACCGACTGGGGGTTTGATCACACCATTTCTGGACATTGTGCCCCGGTCACCCCCACCCCCTGATTATTTTGCCCAGGAAAATTCTTGCCCGCTGAAGTTCGGGAAGGACACAGACAATGCTCTTTCCTGGGGGATCCCGCTCCTTAGGTGCAGCGGGGATGCCGGAAAAACGCCCCGTCCCTCGAACTTCCCGACACGTTCCGGAACCCCGGGTCTCCCTGGCCCGCCGAGCGAAAGATGAAGTGGTGACCGAAGTGGACCCCGGATCTGGGCAACATGTTCAATGGTTTCGCGCAGGGCCCCCTATTTTCTGGGTGGCAGGAATCGGGCGGGAAGTGAGTTGAGACCGTATCATCAGGAATTGTGATGAAACAAGCACTGATCCTCGGTGGTAATGGGACGGTGGCCCAGCTGACCACCCCGAAACTACAGCTCGGCGGATTTGAGGTCACTTCCGTGATCCACGATAAGGGTCACGTGGACACCATCATCGAGCTGGGTGCAGCCCCCGTGATCCAGGACATCACCCGCGCAGATCTGAAGACCTGGCAAGCTCTGCTCGATGGGATGGATCTGGTGATCTGGGCCGTCGATGGAATGGGCAAGATGCCCGCGGAAGCGGAACAGCAGGCTGCGATCCAGCTTATCGATGCCGTCGCAAACTCGCCCTATGCGCCCCGCCTGCTGCTGCTCAGCACCCGCGCGCATACCGCCGCGGAGGCCCGGTCAGATCCGAGCCTGGAGCCATGGCTGAAGGCTCGGTTGGCTGTTGAGGATTATTTCTGTCGCCGGGCACTGGAAGATGCCCTCCTTCTCGGGCCCGGTGGGCTCGTTGACGGAAATGGATCCGGCATCCGTCTGATTGACTCCAGTGCGACCCCTCACCCCTGGGTCCGACCCGGTGACACCTCCCGTGGCCTGGTCTCCCGGGTGCTCGTGGAGATGGCTTTCCGGGAGGATCTGCCGGTCTGGGGTCGCCTGGACTTCATCAATGGACACGGTGAGGTATCGGTCCTCTGAGCAGGGTACTCTCCTGACTTCAGCAATCTTTTCCGGGGTGTCCGGCAGCGCCCTGGGAGAGGTGGTCTGAGCGCTCCCCTAGGTGGGTTAGTGAGTTAGGTCCCTGCGAAGCTGCAGCAGCTTCACTAAGGTGGGGCCATGGCAGACAAGAAGAGCAAGAAGGTACTGATCATCGGCGGACACGGCCGGGTGGCCCTGATTGCGACCCCGAAGCTGATTGCTGCGGGTCATGATGTCACTTCCGTGATCCGCAACCCCAACCACGTCTCTGATATCGAGGCCATCGGTGCGACCCCCCTGGTCCGCGATATCATCGGCCTTGAGGTGGAAACCTGGGAGCAGAGGCTCACCCAATATGATGTGGTGATCTGGGCCGCCGGGCATGGCGACAGGGACAGTGTCGAAGGAACCTACGCTGTCGACCGGGATGCCGCCCTCACCTCGCTGGAGGCCATGCGTAACCTTTTGGCCCGCGGAGAGCACGTCCCGCGCTATCTGATGGTTTCCTTTTTGGGCTCGTTGAACCTGCAGGTCGACCCGGAGGACAGCTTCTACGCCTATGCCGAGTCCAAGAAGCAGGTGGACCGGGAGCTGCTGGCCGCCGAGGACCTGGATGGCCTCATCCTGGCCCCTGGCCAGCTGACCATGGATGATTCCCCCGGCGGAGGAACCCTCCTCGATCCGGAGAATGAGAGCCCCTGGGAGCGGAAGACCTCCCGTTACCTGGTGGCCGAGGTGATCACGGAGATGGTCGGCAGGGAAGAGCTGCCGGAGAAAAAGGTGCTGGCTTTCACGGACGGGAAGACCCCACCCAGCGAATTCTGAGCGGGATCCCCGCACTAACCGACGGGCGCCTTCTCCAGTTGTGGCTGGAGGGTGGCGCTGTTGTGTTCAGCGCAGTAAGTCACGAAGTTGCGCAGCACCTGGCGGGACCAGGTGGTGTCCACACTGGGCAGGTGGGCGACAATGGCTGCATAGTCCTCGGGGGAGAAGTAACCGTAGTCGAAGTAGAAGTCCATCCGATCCTTCATCGCAGCTGCGTCCATGTCAGCATGGAACTGGCAGGCCCAGGTCCACTCATTGGTGCGTATCATCTGCACCGGGCAACTGGGGCCGGTGGCCAATACCACTGCACCCCGGCCCGGCCGCTCGATATTCTCGGTGTGCCCGGTCAATGAGGTGAAACGCTCCGGAAGATTCGCGCTCAGCGGATCCCGTCGGCCGGCCTCGGTCAGTTCGACGATGGTGGGTCCGCTGCTTTCCGGGTGGCTGCGCCCCACCCGGCCGCCGCCGGCATAGGTCAGGAAACTGGCGCCATAGCAGACCATCAGGGTGGGGATGGACGCCTCGGAGAGGCGGGTGAGTTCTTCATGGACCTGACGCTGCCAGGGGCCATATTCGAAGTCGGTGACGTTCAAGGAGCTGCCGCCGACGATGACTCCGTCGAACTCACTGAGATCCCCGATCACCGCATCCTCGGAGTCGAGCATTCGCTGGGTCAGTTCCTCCGGCTCAAGCCCGGTGGCCTTGAGCACGTCCCGATACTCGGCGGCCGCAACAGCGGCGCCCTGACGTGGGGAAACAAGAAGAACTGAGAGCATACCGAGCAGTATAGACTAAGCGGTATGGTAATTCCAGAATCTTTGTTCTGACACAGTGTTGAGGTGACTGAGTCAATGCTTAAAACCCCCTCCGGACACTTTGTGGGAAAGTGTCCGGAGGGGGTTAGCTCCTGAGTCGGCATGATCGTCCGAGAGGTGCTCAGGTGCCGCGACGCACCGAATCTTCGACGAGTGCCAGCACCTGTTCCAGGTGCTCCACGGAACGCCCTGATGCCAGCCGGGAAAGAAATCCCTCCAGCATCGTGTCCAGGTAGACGTGCAGTACGTCGACGGGAACATCGGTGCGCATCCGGCTCTGCGCGGCATTGCGGGTGAGTCGAGTCAGTACCGCCTCATCGAGCAGTGCCTGATGCTCCTGCCACCGTGCCCGGAAGTTCTCATCGGTGCGCAGCATTCGGGTGATCTCCAGGCGGGTGGCCAACCAATCGTGCTTCTCCGGATGATGGAGGAGATCACGCATGACCTCCACCAGACCTTCCTCTGCAGCGACCTGGGCCATCCGTGCCGCATCCTCCCTCGCCAGGGTGAGGAAGAGGTTCTCCTTGTCTCCGAAGTGATGGAAGATGGCGCCCCGGGATTTACCGGTGGCCTCCTCCAGACGTCGGACGGTGGCACCCTCATAACCGAACTCAGCGAAACACCGGCGGGCGCCTTCCAGGATCTCGAGGCGTCGTCCGGATAATTCGGTGTTACTGACAACCGGCATTGAAGCCTCCTTGTCTGGGGGTCCCTGATTCGGAAACCCAAAAGGGGACCACACCAGCGACGACGGGCCAGGCCCGGGGTCGAGGTGCAGCCCCCTTTCAGCTGAGCGCGATGAACTAGGAGTTGATCATCTGGCGCAGAACGTACTGCAGGATACCGTCGTTGCGGTAGTAGTCGGCCTCACCGGGGGTGTCGATGCGGACAACTGCGTCGAACTCGACCTTTTCGCCGCTCTCCTTGGTGGCGGTGACATGGATGGTCTCCGGAATGGCATCGCCCTCATTGAGGGCGGTGATGCCGGAAATGTCGAAGGTCTCGGTGCCGTCCAGGCCCAGAGACTTCCAGGACTCACCCTCCGGGAACTGTGCCGGGATGACACCCATGCCGATCAGGTTGGAGCGGTGGATACGCTCGAAGGACTCGGCGATGACAGCCTTCACACCCAGCAGACGGGTGCCCTTGGCAGCCCAGTCACGGGAGGAGCCGGTGCCGTATTCCTTGCCACCGAGGACGACCAGCGGGGTGCCGGCGGCCTGGTAGTTCTGGGAGGCATCGTAGATGAAGGCCTGCGGAGCGCCTTCCTGGGTGAAGTCCCGGGTGTAACCACCGGAGACATCATCCAGGAGCTGGTTCTTCAGGCGGATGTTGGCGAAGGTGCCGCGAACCATGACCTCGTGGTTACCACGGCGGGAGCCGAAGGAGTTGTAGTCCTGGCGCTCGATACCATGGGCATCCAGGTACTGGGCTGCCGGGGTGCCGGGCTTGATGGTGGAGGCCGGGGAGATGTGGTCGGTGGTGACGGAGTCACCCAGCAGGGCCAGGACGCGGGCGCCCTGGACATCCTGCACCGGGGAGGGCTCGACGGACATGTCATCGAAGTAGGGGGCCTTACGGATGTAGGTGGAATCCTCATCCCACTCGTAGACCTTGCCCTCCGGCACATCCAAGGACTGCCAGCGCTGGTCCCCAGCGAAGACGTCCTTGTAGTCCTCGACGTAGAGCTCGCGGGAGATGGACTTCTGGATGGTCTCCTCGATCTCTTCGGCGGAGGGCCAGATGTCCTTCAGGAAGACGTCATTGCCTTCCTGATCCCGACCCAGCGGCTCCTTCTCGAAGTCGAAGTCCATGGTGCCGGCGATGGCGTAGGCGATGACCAGCATCGGGGATGCCAGGTAGTTCATCTTCACGTCGGGGGAGATACGACCCTCGAAGTTACGGTTACCGGACAGCACGGCGGTAGCGGCGATGTCGTTGTCGTTGATGGCATCGGAGACCGGGACCGGCAGCGGACCGGAGTTACCGATACAGGTGGTGCAGCCGTAGCCGACGAGGTAGAAGCCGAGGGCCTCAAGGTCCTCCCAGAGACCGGAGCGGTCGAAGTAACCGGTGACGACCTGAGAGCCCGGAGCCATGGAGGTCTTGACCCACGGCTTGGCCTTCAGGCCCAGACGGTTGGCGTTGCGGGCGACGAGGCCGGCACCGAGCATGACCGAGGGGTTGGAGGTGTTGGTGCAGGAGGTGATGGAGGCGATGGCGACCATACCGTGATCCAGGACCATTTCCTGACCGGCGTATTCGACCTTGGCCGGAGCGGTCGGGCGGCCAGCGTTGCCGCGGGCCAGGTTCGGGGCGTCGACAGCCACGGAGGGAAGATCGCGGGAGATGCCGCGGTCCCCGGTGCTGCCACCTTCGGCAACGAAGTTCTGGACGTCGGAGACACCGGAACCGTTGGTGTAGTTGCCCAGATCCTTACGGAACTGCTGCTTCGACTCGGCCAGGATGATGCGGTCCTGGGGGCGCTTCGGGCCGGAGATGGAGGGAACGACGGTGCTCAGGTCCAGCTCGAGGTACTCGGAGAACTCCGGTTCCGGAGCGTTCTCAGCGTCCAGCCACATGCCCTGTGCCTTGGCATAGGCCTCAACGAGGGCGATGGAGTCCTCGTCACGCCCGGTCAGGCGCAGGTAGTCGATGGTCTCGGTGTCGATCGGGAACATGGCGGCGGTGGAGCCGAACTCCGGGGACATGTTGCCGATGGTGGCGCGGTTGGCCAGCGGCAGCTGGGCGACACCCTTGCCGTAGAATTCGACGATCTTGCCGACGACGCCGTGGTTACGCAGCATCTCGGTGATGGTCAGCACCACGTCGGTTGCGGTCACACCGGCCGGGATCGCGCCGGAGATCTTGAAGCCGACGATGCGCGGAATGAGCATGGAGACCGGCTGGCCGAGCATGGCAGCCTCAGCCTCGATGCCACCGACGCCCCAGCCGAGGATGCCCAGGCCGTTCTGCATGGTGGTGTGGGAGTCGGTGCCGACACAGGTGTCGGGGTATGCCAGGCCCTCGTTGTCGAAGACGACGCGTGCCAGGTACTCGATGTTGACCTGGTGGACGATGCCGGTTCCGGGGGGAACGACGCGGAAGTTGGAGAAGGCGCCGGTGCCCCAACGCAGGAACTGGTAACGCTCCTCGTTGCGCTCGTACTCGATGTTGACGTTGGCTTCGAGGGACCCCGAGTTGCCGAAGCTCTCGATGATGACGGAGTGGTCGATGACCATCTCTGCCGGGTTCAGGGGGTTGACCTTGTCCGGGTCACCGCCGAGGGTCTTGACTGCCTCACGCATGGTGGCCAGGTCAACGACACAGGGGACACCGGTGAAGTCCTGCATCAGGACGCGGGCCGGGGTGAACTGAATCTCAGTGTTCGGCTCAGACTTCGGGTCCCAGTTAGCGATCGCGTTGATGTGATCGGCGGTGACGTTCTTGCCGTCCTCGGTCCGCAGCAGGTTCTCGCCGAGAACCTTGAGGGAGTAGGGCAGCTTCTCCATGCCGGACACAGCGTCGAGGGCGAAGTAGTCATAAGACTTCTCGCCGACTTCGAGCTTGCGCTTGGCGTTGAAGGAGTTCTTGCTTTCAGTCACAGTGAGCTCCAATGCTTCGGATTGTTGGGTGAGTTCTGCGGACGGCACCAACATCGGCTGGAAGTGGCAACCGCCAGAACACGCGACGGATCGCAATACCAAGTGTAGGGGCGAGTTCCATCGTCTGCTCCCAGTCTAACAGTACGCGCGTTCTGTTGTGGAGTATTGCCCCCTTCGGCGTGCCCCGCCCACCATCGTGGTGCCCCGATATATAACGGGGGAAGAGTTTCACCCCCCCCTGATTCACCGGTGAGGTCTGCTGACCCCTCACCGCCACCCAACCTGAGGATGGTCGCCCATCATGATTCCCGCCGATATCGATCTTGAGGACCTTGCGTTCCAGCTGCAGGAGGATCGGGTCGCCATCGGTGGGGTGGGCCAGGACTATCCGATCATGGAGGGGGAGCTGCTGGAGACGCTGGCGCATGCTGATGCCAGGGGTTTCGGCTCCACCGGCATCGTCGTGCTGGACCAGACCCCGGTTCAGGCTGCAGATCAGCGTGATATCGCCCAGGAGCTGCTCAATCTCACCGGCGTGGACACGGTCATCGTGCGCAGTCCCGGGTCGGGGGCGATTGTCAGTGATATTCATTCCCGCTCCGACATTGAATCGGCGCAGTGGCACTTCCTGGGAAATAATGACTATGTCGCCGCCACCAGGGAGCTGGTGGACCGCATGGTGGACACCCCGGAGCCGAGTTGGATTTTATTGAGTCTGCTGGCGATCCTTTTCTTCACCGCGGTGGCTGTTCTGGCCTGGTTCGGTCTCGGAAGGGGAGACAAGAATAAGGGGCGGGTCGTGGGGGAGCGGGCCACGGTTTAACAACTGTTAAAAGTCGGACAGAAAATCACAGTCCACTTCAACCCGTTTAGAGCCTTTCCATAACGAAACAACCATCGCCCTCCTCGACGGTGTTTAAAATTTTGCTGTCAATAAGGACGGCTGAAAAATTCCCTGGAAATTCTCCACCCAGGCGGCGCGGAAACTTAGACCTGGTCCTAGAGTCAAGCTTGAAGCTGTGATTTTTCAGGCAATCGCCATTAAGGCCCCTTTTGTTTCCCGCCCCCACAAATGGGGGTAGGTAGAGCGTTGACTGCGACATTCGTCACCTTTTTGAGATTTTCCCGTGATCTTGCAGGCAGAGAGGGCTGTTCAGTGCAGGTTCTAGACTTGAATGCCGCGACACCTGGGGCGAATCCTCACGCCTGGGGCCTCTGTGACTTATGGTTCACCATGTCGGTTCATGGGTCGAAAATTCCAATAGTGATCATCTCGAAATCCATTCTTAAGTCAAGCCTTAAGGCCTGATTTGAAAGGGCTTCTTGAAAATTCAGGCAGGTGGGGAAGCTTGCCGGGAGATTCAGGATCTCGGTTTAATCACGGTTGTGACCAATCCGTGGCCAAGGTTTTAAACGATCGACTGTCTCTGCTGAAGGGTATCAACCACCTTCACAAGAACTTCCGAGAAGAGGAGATCCTTTGGTATCCACCATTGGCGCCCCCGGGCAGCGTATGGGAGTGCTGCTCATGCGCACCGCAGCCGTATTCGCCTGCGGCGCCCTGCTCAGCCAGACCATCCCGGCGGTCGCTGCTCCGGTCAATCCCGATGACAAGAGCATTCAGCGTGCCGAGCAAGAGGTGGACAGTGGTACCGCCACCGTGTCCGCGCTGGCCGGCGAGCTCTCCCGCTCCCAGGACGAGATCAACCGGCTGGAGCTGGAGATCGGCGGACTGCGGGAAAGCGTCAACAAGGCGTTGGTGGACCTGCATGATGCACAGGCTGCCGCGGAGCAGGCGCGACAGTCCGTCATCGCCGCCCGCCAACAGCTGGACGGCACCCAGGACGAGATCGACGTGGCCCAGGAAAAGCTCAATGAGATTTCCCGGGCCGCCTACCGCAATGTTGCGAAAAATGGTGCGGTGACGGCCGCCGCCGGTGGCGACAGCGCCGAGGATGCGCTGGACCGTCAGACCTACCTTCGAACCACCGCCCAGAAGCAACGCAGCGCCATCGATGAACTCGATGAGCTGCGAACCCGTCAGGCCAATGAGGAATCCGCCCTACGCCAGGCCCAGAACCTCGCGGAGGAGCGCGAGGCTGCCGCGGAGCAGGCAAAGCTGGATGCCGAACGCCAGATCCGTGAAACCGGGGAACAGCTGCAGGTAAAGAGCACCGAGCGTGATCGCCTGGCTGCGGAACGCGATCAGGCTCAGGCGCAGCTGGACCGTTCCCGCGGGCAGGTCAGCCAGCTGGAGAACCAGCGCCAGGAATACCAGGAGCACCAGGCTGCGGAAGCTGCCCGCCGAACCGCGGAAGCCCAGGCTGCAGTAGCGGCCAAGGAACGCGGGGAGGCGGAAGCCGCAGCAACCAGGGCAGCCGCCGAGGCTGTGGCAGCACAGGAGCGTGCCGATTCGGAGGAGCACACCCCGACGGCACCAGAGACTGCTGAGGCCGCCGAAGCTGCAGCCCCCACACCTCAGGAAGCCGAGCCGGAGAGCGCACCGACGGCGGCAGTGGCAGCCGCCGAGGACGCTGCTGAGCAGGCCCGTCGTGAAGCGGAGCAGGCGGTTGCGCGGGAAACCCAGACTGAGCAGGTCCGTGATGCGGCCGTGACTGCGGCAACCGCCGCGGCCGCCGCCCTGATCGCCCAGAACACGGCCGAGCACACCACCCTGGACAACCCCTATCCCAGTGGGGAAGATGCCGCCGAGGTGCCCATCGCAGCGGTGCAGAACCCGGTTGAGAATGCCGTCATCCCGGAAGTCGCGCCGACGGAGGACGCCCCCACTGAGGCAGTCCCGGAAGCGCCCCCTGAAGAGGTCGTTGCAGAGGATGACTCCCTCTCGGCCGGGCCGGAGCTGGTGACCCTGGAGTCGGTCACCGAAGATGCTCAGGAAACAGTTGACGGTTCCCGGGAGGAACTGATTGAGCTGGCCATTTCCCGCGCCACCTCGCAGGTCGGTGTCTCCTATGCCTGGGGTGGTGGCGCTGCCAACGGTCCGACCCAGGGCATTCGTGATGGTGGAGTGGCCGATAGCCACGGGGACTTCAACAAGGTCGGTTTCGACTGCTCCGGCCTGGTGGTCTATGCCTTTTCCGGGGTGGGTATCGCACTACCGCACTACACCGGTTACCAGTACAATCACGGCACCAAGGTTGATCCGGGCCAGATGCAGCGTGGTGATCTGATTTTCTACGGTCCCAATGGTGAACAGCATGTCGCCATCTATCTGGGTGACGGGATGATGGTGGAGGCACCGCAGTCCGGTTCCACGGTTCAGATCTCCGAGGTCCGCTGGTCGGGAATGAGCCCTTCGGTGGTTCGTCTCATCTAAGCCACAATTGATAGTCTTGGTTCATGTCTGACACAGGGACTCATAACTATGACGCGCTCCTCCTCCTCTCCTTCGGTGGCCCCGAGGGAGAGGAGGAGGTCGTTCCATTTCTGGAGAATGTCACCAGAGGCCGTGGTATCCCGCGGGAACGCCTCAAGCAGGTCGGGGAACACTACTTCCACTTCGGCGGGGTCAGCCCACTGAATCGCCTCAACCGGGAGATCATCGATAATCTCCAGACCGAGCTGGCTGACCGTGGCCATCAGCTTCCGGTTTACTTCGGCAACCGGAACTGGCATCCGATGGCGGAGGACACCGCCGCCCAGATGTCGCGCAATGGGGTGCGCAACGCCCTGGTGTTCGCCACCTCCGCCTGGGCAGGTTACTCCGCCTGCCTCCAGTACAGCGAGGATATCCGTCGGATGCGTGAGTATCTCGGGGAGGCGGAGCTGGCGGAGATCAATTTCACCAAGCTCCGCCAGTTCTACGACCACCCCCTGTTCATCGAGACCATGGCGCGCCACGTACGGGCCGCCTTTGACACCCTCCCTGAGGATCGGCGTGCCGACGCCCGTCTGATCTTCACCGCCCACTCGGTGCCCGATGCCGCCGATGATGCGGCGGGTGGCCCCGGCAACGGCAACCTCTACTCCCGCCAGGTGATGGAGGCTTCCCGTCTGGTGGCGGAGGCGGCGGATGTGGATACCTGGGACCAGGCCTGGAACTCCCGTTCCGGTAACCCCGCCACCCCTTGGCTGGAGCCGGACGTGGTCGACCACCTGCAGCAGATCCACCGGGACGAGGGTGTCACTGCCATGGTGGTCTGCCCGATCGGCTTCATCTCCGACCACATGGAGGTCATCTGGGATCTCGACTCCGAGCTTGCCGACGCCGCAAAGGAACTCGGCGTCGACTTCGCCCGGGTCGACACGGCGGGAGCCACCCCGGAGTTTTCCCGCATGGTCGTCGACATCATTGAGGAACTGCTTCGCGACGCCCCGCCCGCCCGGCTGGGTACGCACACCCTCTCCGGCTGCACCGTCAACGGTGCCCCCTGTGCACCAGGCTGCTGTCAGGTTCAGCGGCCGAAGTCCGCCACCGCGTAGGAGACCCCGGCCATCCGGGCCTGCCGGATATGGCGCCACAGCCCCAATAGATGCGGATCCAGGGAATGCTCGGACATCCGCTCCTTCACGGTCTCGATGATGGCCGCCACCCGATCCGCCCGGGCGAAGAGTTTCGCCGCCCGCGGCGGGGTGGCACCCGGTAACCCCGGCATGTCATAAAAGTCCGCCAGAGTACCCACCGTCAACCGCGGATTATTCAGGGTGTTGCTGCGATAGCCGGCGGACTCGATCAGGTGTGCCGCCTGTGCGGTGGCCTGTGCCAGCAGCTGATCGGCTTCACCGGGGGAGAGATGGGCTGGGGCCGGCAGAAGGCCGGTCTCCCGGAACCATTCCCACCTCGTGCCGATTTCACTCTCCTGGGGTACCAGCACATGGTGGGTCAGTGGATCCTGCGTCCGGAGGATGATGGCACCCATCCCATTGGCGGCGGCTGCCCGGGCGGATGCCGAAGCAGCTGGCAGTCCCGGGGCTTCCCCCGGCCCGGACAACATCAGGCGCAGTACCGGTTCCTCATCGACCCCGAGTACCGGCTCGGTGGCCGTCCTGATGCCGGCCAGGAAGTCGGGGAAACCGCGGCCGTCGCTAAGGGACTGCTCACCGCCCAGGGATTTCAGGGCGGTGATGAGCTCATCGGTGGATTCCAGACCATATAGCCAGGCGGCGAGCCAGACGGCCGTGTTCTGGAGTGGGGAATAGACATTGGCGCGAATATCCATGGTGGGAGGAGTCTAGCCGATAAGGTGGATGACCATGAGCTCCAAGGATCCTTATTCCGGTGATATTCTCGCCGGCCATTCACGCAACGCCCGCCCCACCTACCCGAAGATCCCGGCGGAACCGGGACTGGTGGTGGAGGTGAAGGCCACCGGTTATGTGGGCGCGGTGGTCGGTTTCGAACGCACCTATGACGGTGATTTTCTCCGCCTGGAGGACCGGCGGGGTGCCCAGCATCTCTTCAAGATGCGGGAAGGTGCCTTCCTCCTCGAGGGTAAGACGGTGACCCTGACCCGTTATGTGCCCAAGCAGGAGCCGCAGCGCTCCAATTCTGGTTCCCGCCGGGTGGCCAATGTGCAGGCGAAGGTCGCCGCGCCTTCCCGGATCTGGGTGGAGGGCATCCATGATGCCGCGATCGTGGAGAAGGTCTGGGGCCATGACCTGCGGGTTGAAGGGGTGGTCGTGGAGTATCTGGAAGGTCTGGATAACCTGCCGGAACGCCTGGCCGAGTTCCAGCCCGGGGTGGGGCGTCGGGTTGGGGTGCTGGCCGACCACCTGGTGGCAGGCTCCAAGGAAACCCGGCTGGTGCAGGGGGTGGGGGAACATGTGCTGGTCACCGGTCACCCCTATATCGATATCTGGGCGGCGGTGAAGCCGGAGCGGCTGGGGATCCGGGCCTGGCCGGAGGTCCCGCGTGGAGAGGACTGGAAAACCGGTATCTGTCGTCGCCTGGGCTGGTCGGATCCCAAAGAGGGTTGGCACCGCGTCTATAACGCCGTGAACTCCTTCCGGGATCTGGATGCCACCCTGATCGGGGCAGTGGAGCGGCTGGTTGATTTTGTGACCACACCGGAGATTTCCAAGTCCGACCTCCTCTAGTCACATTCTGCGGTAGCGTGGCCCTGTGGGAGCAATAGTCTGGTTCATAGCGGCACTGGTGCTCGCTGGCCTGGAATTAATGGTCGGGGAGTTCACCCTTCTCATGCTCGGTGGCGGGGCGCTGGCAGCAGCCGGGGTGTCATTGCTCGGGGCTCCACTCTGGGGTGCCACCCTGACCTTCGCCCTGATGTCGATCGGCCTGATGTTCTTCCTGCGTCCGGCCCTGAAGCGGCATTTTCACAGCCCCCTGATGTTGGACACCTCCACCAGGGCCCTGGTGGGTAACCAGGCGGAGGTGTTGGAGCTGGTCGACGGTCATTCCGGACAGGTCCGCCTGGACGGTTCCATCTGGTCGGCCCGCAGCATGGATCCCTCCCATTCGTTCGCCGTGGGCGAGCGAGTCACTGTCATCAGCATCGACGGCGCGACTGCTGTCGTATGGAAGGAAGATTAAATGGTAGGCACAATCCTGCTACTGGTGGTGCTCATCTTTGTCGCCATCGTCGTCGTTAAATCCATTGCACTCATCCCGCAGGGTGAGGCCGCCGTCATTGAGCGCCTCGGCCGTTATACCCGCACCGTTTCCGGTGGCCTGACCTTCCTGGTCCCCTTCATCGACCGGGTCCGTACCAGAATCGACACCCGTGAGCGCGTGGTGTCCTTCCCCCCGCAGGCCGTGATCACCCAGGACAACCTGACGGTGGCCATCGATATTGTGGTCACCTACCAGATCAATGAGCCGGAAAAGGCCATCTATGGTGTGGACAACTACATCATCGGCGTGGAGCAGATCTCCGTGGCCACCCTGCGAGACGTGGTCGGTGGCATGACGTTGGAGGAGACCCTGACCTCGCGTGAGGTCATCAACCGTCGGCTGCGTGGCGAGCTGGATGCCGCCACCACCAAGTGGGGTCTGCGCATCAGTCGCGTGGAGCTCAAGGCCATTGACCCGCCGGCCTCCATCCAGCAGTCGATGGAAATGCAGATGAAGGCGGACCGTGAAAAGCGGGCGACCATCCTGACCGCCGAGGGCAGGCGGGAGTCCGACATCAAGACCGCCGAAGGCGAGAAGCAGGCCCGGATCCTGTCTGCCGAAGGCGAGAAGCACGCGACCATCCTCCGGGCGGAGGCGGAGCGGCATGCCACCATCCTCAAGGCTGAGGGTGAGCGGGCCGCAAAATACCTCCAGGCCCAGGGTGAAGCCCGCGCCATTCAAAAGGTCAATGCCGCAATCAAGGCCTCGGGCCTGACTCCGGAGGTGCTGGCCTTCCAATACCTGGATAAGCTCCCCAAGATGGCCGAGGGCCAGGCCTCCACCATGTGGATGATTCCCAGCCAGTTCGGTGACTCCCTGGAGCAGTTCGCCAAGGCCATGGCCAAGAAGGATGACGAAGGTGTCTTCCGTTATGAGGCCAGTGAGGTTTCCTCGGAAACCAAGGAATGGGCCGAGGCGGATGACCCGGCGGACTGGTTCAACACCAAGTCTGACCCGGCGATTGCCGCCGCCGTGGCTGCCGCCAATGCGGTGGCCCAGAAGCCGGTGGATCCGGAGCCTGGTGAGATGATCAACCCGCGCCGCAAGAACCGCCGCCGCGAGGAAGACCCGGAGGGCAGCACCCCCGCGTTGGGCGCCGCGCAGCAGCCGGAAACCGATTATGGCCAGAGTGATTTCGGCCAGGCCGGCCTCACTCCGGAAGCCGGGGCAGGCTCTCCTGCTGCTGGGACCCAGAACGGCCCCTATTCGAATCCGGCTCCGACTAATGAGTCTCCCCAGTCGGAATGGGGCGTCAACCCCGATCAACAGCCGCCACGGTTGTAGTACTCAAGACACGGGCAGATCCCCGTCTGCCCAGCCGCCAGATACTGGCGGGGGAGGCGGGGATCTGTGGTGTCCGGGGGGGACCTGGCTCAGGCGACGGCTGCGGCGGGACGGTTCGCCCAGTCAATCAGATGGACCGCCAACCGCCAGCCGGAGTTCTCCGCCTGCCAACCGGCGGCCTGCAGCCGCTGGGACATCGCCTGCTTGGAGATGCCCAGCTCCTCGGCGGCCTCATTCTGATTCAGTCCGCGGCGCATCAGCGAGGTGGCCTCCCGGCCCTCCAGGGAACGTTTGGACAGCACCTGGCCCAGCAGTTGGAAGGTGGCTGCGATGTCGAAAGCTGAGGTGTCACTGACCTGAGAGGAGTTGAGTACCTTGACCTTCACGGAACCGGCCCGCACGCTCCGGCCAACTGGCCCGAGTGCGGAGGAGGCAATCTTGCGGACCCGCTCCGGGGCGGATTCATCCCCGCTGTCAAGGCTGGGGTCGATACCCAGCCCCACGGCCCACTCTCCATCAGAGAGCAGGGCCATCACCACATCACAGGCGGGCTGGGCCGAATCAATGACGGCACAAATATCCTCCACACCGAGGACCTCGAATTTTCCGACCCCCTTCAGGGTGGACAAGGCTTCGGCGGAACGTTTGACCAGATCGGCCCGGCGGACCGCCTTGCCACGGTAACGGGCGTGCACTGCCAACACGGTACTGCCTCCTTAAACTTTAAGCGGTGTCGGCCTACTGCCCGGGGACGTGAGCGGGGAATGGGGACTCGACCTGGACAGAAATCCGCACACCGCGGAACCATTCGAATTCAGTCTACCCTTAAGGCTTGACGGGCAGGCGGGTATCCAACGCGAGTCCGATGATTCCCAGAATCGCCAAGGCAATGGTCAACCCCAGCAGGAGGGGATCTGCCTCCCCGGTGAAGGTATTACCTAGCAGCACCGTCAGGACCGTACCCGGCGCGGAACCGATCAGGGTGGCCAGGGCGAAGGGAAGCAACGGCACCGAGGTCAGGGCGGCGACATAGTTGAGGATGGAGAAGGGGACTCCCGCGATCATCCGTAATGAGGTGACGGCCAGCCAGCCGCGCTGGCGGAGGCGGGCATCGATCCCGACGACCGCCGGGTGGGTGAGCCGGGGGCGGATCCATTCGCCGAGTAGTCCGCGCACCACGCTCAGGGAGATGGCGGCGGAGAGGGTGGTGGCGCTCAGCGCCAGAATGATGCCCACCCAGGGGCCGAAGAGTACCCCGGCGGAGAGGGTGAGGATGGTGCGGGGTACGGGGAACTGGGTGATCAGGACATAACCGAACCAGAAGAGGATGGGGAACCAGTTGCCGGCCCCATCCGCCCACTCCCGCAGGGTGGTCAGGGGTGGAACATCGACGAGGAGGGTCAGCAGCAGGAAAACCACCAGGCCGGTGATCACCGCGATCCGGCGCAGCCAGGACCATTCCAGGAAGGCGGTGACGGCATCGCTGAAGAGGACGGCGAGAAATTGCCGGAGGCTTCTCAACCAGGTACTGATGCGGAGGGATTTCACGAGGATCCAGCTTAATCCGCCCGTTGTCCGGAACCCGAGTCGGGTTTATCCGGGGTGGATCTTTCCGACCCGCAGGGTGATCGGCCAGCGCACCTTGTGGATGCCTTCCCAGGCCTCCCGGAGGGGTTGCTGGCGGCGGCGTACCTCGGCATCCCCGAGGGCGGTGCGCATTGCGGTGGTGGCGGACCAGGTGTCGGTGTATGCCAGGAATTGCCCGGCGTCCCATTCCCGGGTGATCTCGAATGCCGGTTGCCTCAGTTCCGAAAAGGGAAAGTCGAGGTCGGCATAACCGTTTTCCACATGGGCTCTTTCGGCGGGCCAGTATGCCGCCAGTTCGGGACCGTAGAAGTGTTGGACAGCGGGGTTGGCGGGGCCGTCGATGCGCATTCTGCCGTAGCTGATTAACGCGATGAGGGCATCAGGGGCGCCGACCCGGCGAACCTCCCGGTAGAAGGGGGCCAGATCGAACCAGTGGGCGGCCTGGGCGACGGTGACCAGGCTGACGCTTCCGTCCTCTAGTCCACTGTCCTCGGCGGGGCGCACCCGGTAGATGATCCTGGGGTGGGGCATGGCCGCAGCGATCTGGGCGGCACTGGCGTCGGTGGCGATGACCCGGTCGAAGTGCTCCGCCAGGAGGAGGGAAAGCTGCCCGTTACCGCAGCCGACATCCAGGGCGTGGCGGGTGTCGGGGGAGAGCTCCACTAATTTCTCGAGGAGTTCACCGGGGTAGGTGGGACGGTGCTGGGCGTAGTCGGCGGCCACACCGGTGAAGTGGTCCCGGAACTTGGGGGAGGTGTTCATGATCTGAAGTATCCCAGGCCGGGCGGCCCCACAGTGGGTGAATCAACCCCCCGATTCATCCCCGGGGGAGCGGAAAGCAGAAAACTCCGGCTCCTGATCATCTTCACGATCAGGAACCGGAGTTTTAATTCTGTGCCCGGAGGGGGACTTGAACCCCCACGTCCGTTAATAGGACACTAGCACCTCAAGCTAGCGCGTCTGCCATTCCGCCACCCGGGCTGGGTGTTTGTGTTCTCAACCTCTCGGCTGGGCACATGGAATACTGTAGCCTTAAGCCGCATTTCTTTACAAATCGGCAGCTAGAGGATGGTTTCGGCAAGATTTAATGACATCTTTGTAAGCATTGCTAAGCCCAGACTTCCCACCACCCCGCGGGAGATCCACATTTCCCTTTCCCTGGCCCAGGACTGTGACTGGGGTAACTTTAAGAGCTATGGCCCCGCGTTTCAGGCGCATGCCCACCTGGTCCTGGTTCGTGCCCGAATCCCCACCCGACGACCGAGCGCTTCTCGACGCCACCCTGTCTGCCGGAACCTCACTGTCGCGACGTACCTGGGCCCTGCTCTGGGCCCACCCCATCGCCGCCGCCGGCATCCTGCTGAGCATGCTGGTGTCCAATCTGCTGGGCGCGATGATATCCCTCCTCATCGGACGCGGCACCGACGTGGCCTTCGGCGGGGAAGACCCGGGAGCGGTGATCTGGATCGGGGTGGTGATCATCGGCCTGCTTTTCTCCAGCTTCATCCTGGGGGCCACCGGGGACGCCCTGGGCGATCTGGGTGCGGCCCGAACCGTGCACACCCTGCGCCTGGAATTAAGCGCCAGGGTGCTGGCCGCTCCTGACCCCCGGATCGCGCCGGGCACCGTCCTCAACACCGTCGACCAGGACTCGATGCAGATCGGGGAACTCAAACAGGTGCTGGGTTTCCCGGTGATGATGATCGGTTTCCTGCTTGGCTCCACCATCGCGCTCCTCCCGATCTCCGGGATCATCGCGGTGCTCCTCCCGGTCGGTGGTCTGCTCACCGCCCTGGCAACCTGGATCAGTGCCAAACCCCTGACCCGGATCTCGGCCCGCCGCCGCGCCGCGGAAGCCACCTCCATCTCCGTCGCCACCGACCTGGCTCAGGGTTCCCGGGTGCTCAAGGGTCTCGGGGCGACCGAGCAGAGCGAGAAACGTTTCGCCCGGACCGCCGAGCAGGCCCTGATGCTGATGCTGGTGGAAGCCCGACTCCAGGCCTGGCTGACCTTTCTGCGCCAACTGGTGCCCACCCTGTGCACCATCGGCCTGCTCAGTTATGCCGGCCTGCTGGCTTTCACCCAGGTCATCACCCCGGGTGAGATGATCAGTGTCACCCTGCTGGTGCCACCTGCCCTGACGGTGATGGGCTACTCCTTCGGCATGTTCAGCGAAGTCTGGGCCCGGGGCGCGGCCTCCACCCAGAGGGTCAGTGGTCTCCTCACGGACCTTGACAGGGCAGCGCCAGAGCAGAACCGGAAGCCGCCGCCACATCCCGCGGAATTACCCACCGGCTTAAGCATCTGGCACCCACATGACGCCACCCAACAGCAGAACATGCTCGAGCAACTGACCCGCCTGGCCTCCCACCACCCTCCAGAACAGGTGCTGCTCGCACCACACCGAATCCACGTCTTCGAGGGCACCCTGGCAGACAACCTCAACCCCGAGGGGAACATCCCACCCCAGAAGCTGGTGGCCGCCCTGACTGCCGCAGCCTGCGGGGACATCCTCCGCCGCCTGGGTGGCCAGCTGCCCCAGACAGGCCAGCAGCTCCAGCTGCCCGACACCCCGATCGGGGAGGCCGGACTCAACCTCTCCGGGGGCCAACGTCAACGCGTGGCCCTGGCCCGGGTCCTGGCCCGCGACCCCGAGGTCCTCATCCTCGACGATCCCACCACCGGTCTGGATGCCGTCACCCTCGACCAGGTTGCCCGGGCCATCAGGCAGTTACGCGCCGGGAAGGTCACCATCGTGATCACCACCAACCCCACCTGGCGTTCCCTGGCTGATCAGGTGTTCCGCGGAGAGGTCGGGCGGTGAATTCCGCCGGGCGGCAGGCAGATGCCCTCCCGCCGACGACCCTGGCCATTTCCCTGCGGCACCTGGGCACCCTGCCCGCACGTCCGGGGCCCGGCTGGTACCTGTTGGCCACCCCGATCTTTCTGCTCACCCTGCTCTGCATGGTCGGCACCTCCACCCTGCTGGGCTTCTCGGTGGATCTGATCGACGGCGGGGGAGCGTTGCCCGTGCTCGGGGGTGGTGCTGCAGGTTTCGGTCTTCTGCTCGGGGTGGTGGCTGCTTTGTTGCTGCTGGAGACCATCGGTCGGGCATCAGGTGGCTACCTGATCATCTCCCGGGTCCGCCGGCTCTCGGTCGACCTGCGCAAAGATGCCCTCGCCGCGGCTCTGCGCGCCCCGGTGCCGGAGGTGATGGCCCTGGGTACCGGCAATCTGATCACGCGTATCACCCAGGACATCGACACTACCGTCCGCATCACCTCATTCATCGGGGTTCGCCTGGTGATCACCACCCTGATGTTTCCGGCGACCATTCTCTCCCTGGGACTGATCCACTGGTCCTACCTCCTGGTCTTCCTCAGCGTCACCCTCATCCTCATCCCCGGGGTCCGTACCGTCTTGCGGTACATTCCGCAGGCCAGCAATATCGTCTCCAGTGCTGAGGCCCGAAGAAATAACCTCCTGCTCGACACCATCCGCGGTGCGCAGACCCTCCGCATCCTGGGGCTTGACCGGTGGGCGCACACCCGCATGGCCAGTTCCTCCTGGGTGGCGGTCCAGGCCCGGGCAGACCGTGCCCCCATCTTCACCCGCATCCTCGGTCTGGGTTTCTTCGCCTATGGTCTGCTGCTGCTGTTGACCTTCCTGCTGGGCACCTGGCTTGTCCAACAGGAGCTCCTGAGCCCCGGGGCAGCCACCGCTGCGGTGGTGCTGATCGTGCGCATGGAGGTGCACCTTTTCAATGTGATGCTTTTCGCCGGGGAAATCCAGACCGCGATCACCGGGTTGGGGCGGGCGGTGTCCCTGGCCCGGATCGGAGGTGGGGTCACCCACCGGGAAGAGCCTGAAAATCTGGAAAAACCCCCAGAAGTCAAGATCAAGAACTTGTCTTATGCTTATCCGGGTGGTGCCGGGCTGATTCAGGAACTGAGCCTGGTGCTGGATCCGGGTAGCACCACCGCGCTGGTGGGCACCTCCGGAGCAGGAAAATCAACCCTGGCGGCATTGCTCGCCGGGTTGCTGCGGCCAGATGGTGGGAAGGTGTGGATCGGGGGTGTCGATACGCAGCAGGTCAGTGACAACTGGATCGCACGCCAGGTCACCCTGCTGAGTCAGGAGGTGCATCTTTTTGCCGGGCCCTTAAGGCAGGACCTGCAGATGGCGGCTCCCGGGGCCGGTGATGAACTGCTTATCGACGCCCTGACCAGGGTCGGCCTGCCGCCGGGTGGGGCGCACTTTTCCCGCTGGTTCCCCCAGGATCTGGACACCCCGGTCGGGGCCGGGGCGGAGGAACTCGCCCCGGAGGTGGCCCAACAGGTCGCCCTGGCCCGGATCCTGCTGCGTAACCCGCCGGTGCTGATCCTGGATGAGGCGACCAGTGAAGCCGGCAGTGACAGTTCCCGGTTATTGGAACAGGCCGCTGCAGTTGCGGCGCAGGGCCGAACCGCCCTGGTGGTGGCGCACCGTCTGGATCAGGCGGTCAGCGCTGACCGGGTCATCCTGATGGAGGAGGGTGAGCTTCTCGAAGACGGCACCCATGAGCAGCTGCTGGCCGCCGGGGGCCGCTATGCCGGGCTCTACCAGCGGTGGCGGCAGGGAGGTGGGGAGGTGGGGCAGGTGTGAAAAATCTGCGGAAGGCGGTGAGTTCAGGTACAAACAGGGTCATGAACACTTATGCTGATGACAGCCGTTTTCCCGGCCCCGATCCCTATGCCCCGCTGAAGGATCTGCCCTCCTTTCCGCTGAGCTCGACTGATCTGGCCGATGGTGCCCAACTGGCGGAGGCACAGACCGCCGCGCAGAGTATTTCCCCGCAGCTGGCCTGGTCTGATCTGCCCGAGGGAACCAAATCCCTCGCGGTGACCTGCTTCGATCCGGATGCCCCCACCGCTGCCGGTTTTTGGCACTGGGCGGCCTTCAATATCCCGGTGGACACCACCGAACTTCCCACCGGTGCCGGTTCCGCGGCGGATCTGGGCCTGGAGGGGGTCATCTCCCTGAAGAATGACTCCGGCCAGGCCACCTACTACGGGGCCAACCCCCCGGGCGGTCATGCCCCGCACCGTTACCTCTTCGCCGTGCATGCGGTGGATGTGGAGAAGCTGGACATTCCGGCCGATGCCACCCCGACGGTGTTGGGTTTCAACCTCTATTTCCACTCCCTCGGTCGGGCCATCCTCTGGGGCTGGTACGAGAACAGTTAAGCTGGGTCACATTATGGCTAAAAACTCATCGGCCCCTGAGGGCTTCCGCGTTCCGCTTCCACTCCGAGTCGGCGGGGCCTTCATGGCACTGGCGATGGTGCTGTTCATCTTCCTCTTCATTGAGTACCTCAGTGCCGGCTTCTTGGTGCCCTTCGCGGTGACCCCACGCTTTTTGGCCATCGTGGTGGCAGCCCTCATCCTCGGTGCCTTCGCCACGATGAGTCGTAACCAGGAGTCCAGCCGAACCCAGGTCATCGCCCTGGCGGTTGCCATGGTGCTGGTGATCGCCAGCCGTTTCCTGCCCACTGAGGCGCTGACCCACATCACCCAGCCCTGGTTGCTGGGCTATGGCATCCTGGCGCTGATCTGTGCACTGGTGATCCGTCGTTCGATGACCCCGAAGAAGTAGTGCGCCCCCCGGGCCGCACACAGATGAGTTGGGAAGGCCCCCTGGGGGGAGGAATATATTTTCCTCCCCCCAGGGGGCCTTCCCTCTTTGCTTTAGGTCACCGAACTTCTAGTTCTCTCGCCAGGGCTTGCCGCAGCCGATGGCCTCGGCGATATTTTCGTAACCGTGTCGCTTGAGCTGCTCGGCGATGCCGCGGTGGATGTCACGGATCCAGTCCGGGCCGCCGTAGATGAAGGGGGTGTAGCCCTGCAGCAGGGTGGCACCGGAGGCGATGCGTTCCCAGGCCTGCTCCGGGGTGACGATACCGCCGACGGAGATCAGCACCAGCTGGTCACCGACCCGGGCGTAGAGACGTTTGAGCACCTCCAGGGAACGTGCCGCCACCGGTGGGCCGGAGATACCGCCGGCACCCATGTCCGCGACCTCCCGGGCCGGGGTCTGCAGCCCCTCCCGGGAGATGGTGGTGTTGGTGGCGACAATGCCCGCCAGTTCCAGCTCGAGAGCCAGGTCGGCCACGGCGTCGACATCCTCATCGGAGAGATCCGGGGCGATCTTGACCAGCACCGGGGTGTCCCCGGTGGCTTCCTGCACCGCCGCCAGGATGGGGCGCAGGGATTCCACGGCCTGCAGGTCACGCAACCCCGGGGTGTTGGGGGAGGAGACGTTGACCACCAGGTAGTCAGCCAGGTGGCCGAGCAAGGAAGCGGAACGACGGTAGTCATCCACGGCTTCCTCCGCCGGAACCACCTTGGTTTTGCCGATGTTGATGCCGATGACATCCCGGGAACGCCGACGACGCAGATTGGCGGCCACCTCGGCCGCCCCCTCATTGTTGAATCCCATCCGGTTCAGGATCGCCTGGTCTGCCTTGAGGCGGAAGAGCCGCGGGGTGGGGTTACCCGGCTGCGGGGAGGCGGTGACGGTGCCCAGTTCGGCATAACCGAACCCCAGGGGTGCCCACACATCAGGGGAGTTGGCGTTCTTGTCGAAACCGGCGGCCAGACCCAGGGGGCGCGGGAAGGTCACCCCGAACACCTCCTGGGAGAGGGTGGGGTCCTTCACCGGCAGGACCTGGCCCATGGCCCGGTTGACCGGGCCCAGTGTCTGTGCGGCACCCAGGGTGGTGTTGATGTGACCGTGGATCCGCTCGGGGCGGATCTGGAACATCAGCTTCAGGGCGACGTGGTAGAGCTTCTTGCGGATGGGGGCCGCTGTGGTCATGGTTTCTCCCGGTCGAGGTGGATCAGGGGTGGTGGCGGGGTGATTCAGCTGAGCGGCTGCTCGATGACCTGGAGGCCATCCCCAGACTCGGAGGCGGCCAGCAGGGTGCCGTCCTGGAGAACCAGGATATTTTTCGCATCGGCCACGGAGTTCAGCTTGGCCTGCTCGGTGGGCACCCCCTCGGAAATATCATAGGCGCTCAGGGTGTTCTCGGCGGTGGAGGCGATCCAGGCCAGCTCGTTGGCTGGATCCCAGGCAAGGCCCCAGGGGCTTTCATCCACCGGGGCGGTCTGGTGCAGGCGGATGATATCGGTGGCGGAGTAGACCGCGATCTGGGGGGCGAGGTTATCGGAGACCAGGACCAGGCCATCCGGGCCGCCAGCCATCTGTCCCAGGCCGATCCCCACCCGCAGGGTCGCCCCCTGGCGGTCATTGGTCCAGTCCACATCCTGGATCAGGGTCTCGGGGTTCCAGGTGCGCACCACCGCGTCCGGTTGGCCTTTCACCGGCACCGAGATCAACTGGGTGTTGGCGCCTTCCACCGCGAAGGTCGTGGCTTCCTCCCCGGCGCGGTAGATCGTCAGGGAATCCTCCACGTCATTACCCACCAGCACCTCCCCGGTGGAGGTCTGGGTGGCCACCGTGGCCGGCGCCTGGAGTTCCAGCACCTCATCCAGGTTCGGGTTCAGGGCGTCGATCAGGTAGAGGGTGTTGCCGCAGGGCAGGGTGAAGGTGTCCCCGGCACCACTGACAGCCAGATCCCCGCAGGTGGAGTCGATGGCCAGCACCTCGGCTGCACCGGACTCCTGGGCGCTCAGCTCCCCGATGCTCAGGGTGTTCTCGGAGCGCAGGGCGATGATCTCGCCCGCCAGTTCCATGTCGGTGATCCCGGCGCGCTCGGCGGGAATGTCGATGATCCTCCCCGCCGGGTCAGTGGCGGCGGGGGAGACCACCGCCGCGGCATTTCCCATGTCCGGCCCCGGTTCCGGCACACTGCCGGTGGTGCAGCCACTTAAGACGACGGTGGCCGTTACGGCCAGGGAGCCCAGGATCAGTCCACGCTTTTTCACAACTGTTGAGCCTAGCAGCAGCCCTCAGGTGGAGACATCGTCGAGCGCTTTAGCGATCGCGCGGGGCAGCATCTTGTCTGCGGCGTCGAGAAGCTCCATGAGCTGGGTGGGGGTTCGCGCCCCGACCACCGCGCTGGACACTCCGGGGCGGTCCCGGACCCAGGCCAGGGCGGCCACCGAGGGGGAGATGCCCAACCCGGCGGCTGCGGTGCTCAAGGCCTCGACGATGGTGCGGGTGTGTTCCACCAGGTAGGCGTGCACCTCGGCATCCCGTTCCGAGTTGCCTGCCGGGGTGGGCAACCCATCCCGGTATTTACCGCTGAGCACCCCCTGGCCCAGGGGGGCAGCCGCGATGAGACCGACACCTAAGTGGCGGGCGGCGGGGATCAGCTCCTCCTCGATGTCTCGCACCAGCAGGGAGTATTCATTCTGGGTAGCCACGATCCGGCCTCGGGCGGCGGCCCCGGTGACCGCCAGCTGCCAACCGGCATAACCCCGGACCCCGGCGTAGCGGACCCGGCCACTGCGTACCGCGTAGTCGAGGGTGTCAGCCACCTCCGCCGGTGGGGTGCGGTCATCCCAGTGCCCCACACTCCACAGGTCGAGATGGTCAGTGCCCAGGGTACGCAGGGTGGTGTCCAGCTGGGAGAGCAGGCGACGGCGGGAACTGTCGACCCGGCTGCCGACCGGTGACCTGGGGTCCACTCCGCCGGCGGCGGAGATCACCAGCTCCTCCCGGGACACCCCACCCCGCAGTTGCTCGGCGAGGATCTCCTCCGCCTGACCCGGCCCGGAGACCGGGGAGCAGTCAATCAGGCTGCCACCCCGGTCGAGGAAGGTGCGGAGGATCTTCCCCGCCTCCCCGGGCTTCGTGCCGGCACCCCAGGTTGAGGTACCCAGGCCAATCTCTGAGACCCGTAGGCCGCTGACACCGAGCAATCTTTGTTCCACGACTCCAGACTAGTAGTACGGTTGTCCGCGTGAATGATCTGACAACGCTGGCGCAGTCCACCACGGACGCCGCCAGCGCCGGGGAAATGACCTGGCTCCAAACCATTGTCCTGTCCATCGTCCAAGGCCTCACCGAATTTCTGCCTGTCAGCTCCTCCGGGCATCTCCGGATAGTCTCGGAGCTCTTCTGGGGGGTTGATGCCGGGGCCTCCTTCACCGCAGTGGTCCAGCTCGGCACCGAATTAGCGGTGCTGGTGTTCTTCGCCAAGGACATCTGGCGGATCATGACGGCCTGGTTCCGGGGGCTGTTCAACAAGCAAGCCCGCAACTTCGACTACCGCATGGGTTGGATGGTCATCGTCGGCTCCATTCCGATCGGTGTCATCGGCCTGCTCTTCCAGGACATGATCCGGGACGGGTTGCGCAACCTGTGGATCACCGCCAGTGTGCTGGTGCTCTTCTCCTTCGTGTTCATCATCGCCGAGAAGGTGGGCAAGAAGGAACGCGACTTCGAGGACCTGACCATGAAGGATGCGCTGATCATGGGCTTCGCGCAGTGTCTGGCGCTGATCCCGGGTGTCTCCCGTTCCGGCGGCACCATCTCCGCCGGCCTGTTCACCGGCCTCAACCGCGAAGTCGCCACCCGCTTCAGCTTCCTGCTGGCCATCCCGGCGGTGCTGGCCTCGGGTCTTTATTCGCTTCCCGACGCCCTCTCCGGGGAGGCCGGCGGGCAGATGGCCTCCATCCCGATGCTGCTTGTGGGCATCCTGATCTGCTTCGTCCTGGGTTATGCCTGCATCGCCTGGCTGCTGAAGTTCGTCTCCAACCACTCCTTCGCCTGGTTCGCCGCCTACCGCATCCCGGTGGGCCTGCTGGTGATGTTGCTGCTGGCCACCGGGGTACTTTCCCCCATGTGATCGCCGTGGTGATCCCCACGTCGGGGTGAAACGTTAGAGTGTGTGTCATGCATTCTTGGCCCACCCCTAAGGTTCCCGACGTGGCTGGCTCGCCCGTCCCACTCCAACTCCATGACACCGCGGACCAAGAAGTCCGCCCGGTGAGCCCGGGGGAGACCGCTGGCATGTACGTCTGCGGCATCACCCCCTATGACTCCACCCACCTGGGTCATGCCGCCACCTACCTGACCTTCGACCTGATCTACCGTCAGCTCCTCGACAACGGTCACCAGGTGCACTACGTCCAGAACATCACCGATGTCGACGACCCCCTCTTCGAACGCGCCGAGCGCGACGGCGTGGACTGGCGGGACCTGGGAACCAGCCAGATCAACCTCTTCCGCTCCGATATGGAGACCCTCCGGGTGATCCCCCCGCGTGACTACATCGGCGCGATCGAATCCATCGACGAGGTCATCGACCTGGTCCAGCGACTGCTGGACTCCGGTGCCGCCTATGTCGTCGATGACGAGGCATACCCGGATGTCTACGCCTCCATCGAGGCCACCGAGAACTTCGGCTACGAATCCAACTATGACCGCGACACCATGGCGGAGCTCTTCGCCGAACGCGGCGGGGACCCGGAGCGGGCCGGCAAACGCCACCCTCTGGATGCCCTGCTCTGGCGCGCCCGGCGTGATGGGGAACCCAGCTGGGAATCCCCCTTCGGCCCCGGCCGCCCCGGCTGGCACATCGAATGCTCCGCCATCGCCACGAAGCGACTGGGCGCCAACTTCGACATCCAGGGCGGCGGCTCCGACCTGGTGTTCCCGCACCATGAGTTCTCCGCCGCCCATGCCGAAGCCGGCTACGGGGTGGAGCGCATGGCCGACCACTATGTCCACGCTGGCATGATCGCCCTCAACGGGGTGAAGATGTCGAAGTCCCTGGGCAACCTGGTGCTGGTCTCCCAACTGACTGCGGCGGGGCATGATCCTGCGGCCATCCGCCTGGGGGTCTTCGCCGCGCACTACCGCAGCGACCGGGACTGGTCGGATGAGGTTCTGGCAGCAGGGGAGCAGCGTCTGGCCACCTGGCGGGAAGCCGTCGCACATGCCACGGACGTGAAGGCCGCAGCTGAGGTCGTGCAACAGCTGCGCACCCACCTGGCCGATGACCTGGACACCCCCGGCGCGCTGGCCGCCCTTGATACCTGGGCTGCCGGAGTAGACACCGACACCCCGGCTGGTGAGGGACTGGCCCGGGCCGGGCAGTGCCTCAACGCCGCCGTTGACGCCCTGCTGGGCATCAGGTTGCACTAATCCCGGGGTGGGGGATCCGCTGTGGTGTAGAAAAAGTTTCCCCACCCAGTCCTGCAGGACCTGCCAAATCCGGTATGAATAGAGCCATGAGCATTCGCGCCACCTTCCAGCCGACGGTTGATGAGTTCATCGACAACCTCGATTCCTTCGCCACCGGTAATTACCTCAAGCCCGACGAGAAAGAGTTCTGGGAGGAGCCTTTCGACGCGGCCGTGCTCCCCGAGCTGCGGAACATCCTGGAGAAGTTCCTCGACGCACTGGACCTGCTGGCCGGGGAGGTGCCCCCAGAAACCCTGGTCAAGGTCGTGCAGACCACCATCGATGACCTCGACGCCTTCAACACCCGCAATGCTGACGCGGTGATCGAGCCTGAAGAAAAGGAAGAGCTGACCCAGCTGCTGCACCAGGCCTGCGCCGCGACCGGTGCTGATGAGGCGACACTGTCGGAACTGCCCGACATGGACTGATCCTCCCCGCACCCCACCCGCCCTGACCGGTCCGGAACCACTGAAGAGGTGGTTTCGGACCGGTTTTTCCGCACCACGGGGGTGGGCTATGTGAAGGGGACATGCGGGGTCTGGGTGGGGCCGCGGGCTAAAAGATAGGTATTTCCTTTAGGGGGGTGATAGGAATTTCTGATTTCCCAGGTGGGGAAGTGGAAATAGCATCACTTAAGTCACAACTGTGTAGTTCCTGTGATCCTGAATGCTCATTTCCTTTGTCGATTCCCCGCAGGAGGATCCTTGATGAAATCGACCCGAACAATAACCACCGCACTGCTTATGGTGCCGCTCTTCCTGAGCGCCTGCACCTCGGCGGAACCCGCCGCCAGTGATGACGGGGGGCGTGAGCAGGTCACTCTGACCCTTGCCTCCAGCTTCAACCGCTCCCACTCCAATAATGACGGACTGTGGCTGTTCGTGGAGAACCTGGAGGCAAACGCCCCCTGGATCACCGTCGACTACAAGGGTGGACCTGAGGTCATGGCCCCGAACCTGCTCATTGAGGGGGTGTCCGCCGGAGTCTTCGACATGGGCTCCATGCCGGGTGACTACTACGTGGATCAGATGCCGGCGATGAACATCCCGCGCTATACCCCTTATTCTCCGATGGAGGAGCGGGAGCGTGGCATCACCGACATCTACGACGAGATGCACCGCGATCAGCTCGGCATCACCTACCTGGGGCATTCCGTGGCCGGAATGGCCCAGGTGATCCTGGTGGACACCCCGCTGACCGAAGCCAACCTCCGCGGCAAATCCATCCGTACCTCCTCCGCCACTTCCGGCATCGTTGATGCGCTCGGGGGAGTGCCCGTGGACCTGCCCGGCGGTGAGGTCTACACCGCCCTGGAACGTGGCGTGGTCGACGGTGCCAGCTGGGCTGCGGTCGGCCCCTCGAGCCTCGGCCTGCAGGAGGTGGTCGGCCACCACCTGGCACCCCGCTTCTATGAGTCGGTGGCCAACCTCGTGATGAATGAACGGACCTGGGAAAACCTCGATGCGGAAACCCAGCAGGCGATCACCGACACCATCACCGCCACCGAACCCCAGATCTTCGAGCACTTCCTGAAGAAGTCGGTGGCCGAAACCCGGGAATGGGAGGAGGCCGGGGTAGGGGAAACCCTCCTCCCGGAAGAGGAGGCCGCCAAGATCTTCGAACTGGCCTACCGCGATGAATGGGAACTCCTGCCCTGGGAGGACATCCTCGCCACCACCCCGGACGCCGAAAAACTCAAAGCCGCCTATGAAGAAGGCCTCCAGGGTGATCTTTCGGAGGCGGTCCCTGGTGGCTCCACCATCGACCGCACCCTCGCCCTCATTGAAGAGCTCGAGCAGGAGGACAACTCATGACCCACCCAGAGGACTCCACCGGGGTCATTGACCTCGGCGATGAAGCCGACACCCCCCACGACATCAGCCAGCTGAAATCACCCATCTACCTTCCGCAGCGCATCCTCCAGGCCATCGGCGCCGCCATGCTGGTCTTCCTCGCCATCTTCATCACCATCGCCGTGCTGCTGCGCTACACCGGCAACGGCATCATCGGCGCCGTGGAGATCGCCGCCATGCTGATGGTGGTCACCACCGTCCTGGTTATCCCCGCTGCCACCGCAGCCGATGAGAACTTCCGGGTCGAGGTCGCCGACTTCTTCCTCAAGGAAAAGGGACTCCGCATCCTGGACATCCTCAGCCTGGTGGTACAGCTGCTGGTCGCCCTCTTCCTGGCCGCAGCCGCCATCGACCTGCTCCTCCACGACATCGCCACCCGCACCACCATGGGTGGCGAGTTGGAATGGCCACGCTGGTTGCTCTCCCTGCCGGTGGCCGCCGGATTCCTCGGCATCGTCTATTCGACGCTGATCGTCATCTTCAAGTTCCGATCCAACCGGGTCGAGCGACACATCTACCCGGAGGCCTGAGCCATGGAATGGTATACCTTTCTCCCGCTGTTCATCTGCGCCCTCGTGGTTGTGCTGCTGCTGCGCATCCCCGTCGCCTTCGGCATGCTCGGCATCGGCATCGTCTCCAGCTTCCTGATCTTCGAGAGTTTCTCCGCCGCCTCCAAACTCGTCGGCCTCAGCGTGATCAGCTCCGTCAACAGCTTCACCTTCTCCGCCATCCCACTGTTCATCCTCATGGGCGAAGTCCTTTTCCGCTCCCGCATCGCCCAAGATGCCCTCGCCGAAATCTCCATCCTGATGCGTGGCGTACCCGGGCGACTGCCCATGGTCTCCGTCGCCGGCGGCGGTGCCTTCGGCCTGCTCTCCGGCTCATCCCTGGCCAACACCGCACTCTTCAGCCGCACCCTGCTGCCGCAGATGCGCGACGCCGGTTACAACCGCGACCTCGCCGCGGGTTCCATCCTCGCCTCCGGTGGCCTGGCCATGGTGCTGCCACCCAGTGCACTGGGCATCCTCTGGGGCGGCATCGCACAGGTTCCGATCGGACCGCTGATGATGGCCGGCATCATCCCCGGCATCCTCATGGCACTGGGTTACGTCATCAT
Organism: Corynebacterium occultum; assembly: GCF_009734425.1. Lineage (NCBI taxonomy): Bacteria > Bacillati > Actinomycetota > Actinomycetes > Mycobacteriales > Corynebacteriaceae > Corynebacterium > Corynebacterium occultum. The sequence goes on along the minus strand of NZ_CP046455.1, from coordinate 1,581,077 downwards.
CGTGCTCTGGCGCAGCCGCGGCGACCGGGATGTCAAGGTTCCCGGTACCAGCCGACGTTCCCCTGCCGAGGTCTGGCGCGGCTTCTTCAAAAACCTGCTGATCCCCGGCATCCTTGCCCTGATCATCCTGGGTCTGATCTTCTTCGGTGTGGCCACCCCCACCGAATCCGCCGCCCTCGGCGCCACCGCCAGCGTGATCATCGCCGCCATCATCGGCCGCCTCCGGCCCCGCGAACTCTGGGAAGCCGCCGTCGCCTCGGTCCGCACCACCACCACCATCTTCTTCCTCGTGATGGCCTCCACCCTTTACTCCCAGATCATGGCCTACATGGGAGCCACCCAGGGTCTGGTCGCCTGGCTGACCGAATCCGTCTCCAACGGCATCATCATGATGGCGATCATCATCATCTTGCTGGTCATCCTCAGTGCCTTCATCGACCAGGCCTCCATCATGATGATCACCGCACCCCTGCTGATGCCCATCGCCCTTCAATTCGGCTGGAACGGCATCTGGTTCTCCATCCTGGTCCTGGTGACCCTCCAGATCGGCAACATCTCCCCGCCGTTCGGCATGGGACTGTTCGTCATGAAGTCCACCGCCCCCTGGATCCCCATGTCCGCCCTCTACAAGGCCTCCATCCCCTGGATCATCTCCGACCTCATCGTCGTGGTCATCCTGGCCATCTTCCCCTGGCTGGTCATGGTCATCCCCAACCTCATGAGCTAGTTGATCCACCCCCATCCGGACCCCACACCTCCAGCGGTACTGTCGGGGTCCGGATATTTCCCAACCTGACACACTCACCTCCACCCCTCCTGGCACACTCACCCGACGAACCCCCACTGAGCTGCTAAAATATCCGCCATGCTCAAAGCGATCTTCTGGGACATGGACGGCACGATGGTGGACTCCGAACCACTGTGGGGGGTGGCAACCTACGAACTCAGCGAAGCCCTGGGCAGACGGCTGACCCCCGAACTGAGGGAATCCACCATCGGTGGCAGCTTTCCCAACACCCTCTCCATCTGCGCCCTCCACGCCGGTATATCCCTCAGCGAAGAGGACTACCCCCGCTACCGTCGCCGCATGTTCGACCGCATGGCTGAACTCTTCTCCGGCGACCTCACCCCCAACCCCGGGGTCAGGGAACTGCTCACCGAACTCAAGGCCCAGAACCTCCCCATGCTGGTGACCACCAACACCGAACGTGAACTCGCCGACAACTGCATCGACGCCGTCGGCCGGGACTTCTTCATCGGCTCCGTCACCGGCGACGAGGTCCCCGCCCCCAAACCCGCCCCCGACATGTACCTGGAGGCAGCGCGCCGGGTCGGGGCGAACCCCTCTGACTGCCTGGTCTTTGAGGACTCCTTTGCCGGCATGTCCGGTGCGATCGCTGCGGGTTGCCGGGTGATCGGGTTGCCGGAGGATCCGGATTCCCCGGTCCCGGAAGGGGTGGTTTTGCTGCGTTCCCTGCAGGGAAGCAACTCATTCCAGGGGGTCACGGCCGAGAAAGTCCACGAATGGTTCGACCGGATCCCGCAATAATTTCAGTGGCGTGGAATAATGCAACATGTGAAAAACTTCGACTCGCTCTTTGCTGAACTGACGGACCGCGCCACCAACCGACCGGAGGGCTCCGCCACAGTCGCCGCCCTGGACGCGGGTGTGCATAATATCGGCAAGAAGATCATCGAGGAGGCCGGTGAGGTGTGGATCGCCGCCGAGTACCAGAGCGATGAGGAGCTGGCTGAGGAGATGTCCCAGCTCATCTACTGGACCCAGGTCATGATGGTCTCCCGCGGACTGACCCCCGAAGACATCTACAAGAACCTCTAGGAGCACACCCCCGATGATCAAGATCGCTGTTCCCAACAAGGGTTCCCTCTCTGAAGCAGCCATGGAGATCCTCTCTGAGGCCGGTTATGCCGGTCGTGGGGACTCCAAGGAGCTCAATGTCTTCGACAAGAAGAATGATGTGGAGTTCTTCTTCCTGCGCCCCAAGGACATCGCCATCTATGTCGCCAGCGGTCAGCTGGACCTGGGCATCACCGGCCGTGACCTGGCGGCCGATTCCCGTGCTCAGGTTGATGAGGTGCTCACCCTCGGTTTCGGTGGCTCCACCTTCCGTTACGCCGCCCCCGCGGACCAGTCCTGGACCGTGGAGAAGCTGCAGGACAAGCGCATCGCCACCTCCTACCCGAACCTGGTCCGCGATGACCTGGCGGCCCGTGGGGTCACGGCCGAGGTCATCCGCCTTGATGGTGCGGTGGAGATCTCCATCCGCCTGGGTGTGGCTGATGCCATCGCCGATGTGGTCTCCACCGGCCGTACCCTGCGCAAGCAGGGGCTGACCCCCTTCGGCCCGGTGATCTGCGACTCTGAGGCTGTGGTCATCGGTCGGAAGGGCATTGAGCTCACCACGGAGGAGGCCCGTCTGCTGCGTCGCATCGAGGGTATCCTGCATGCGCAGAACTACCTCATGCTCGACTACAACATCCACCGCGAAAATCTGGAGGCTGCTGCGGCGATCACCCCGGGTCTGAAGGGTCCCACCGTCTCCCCGCTGGCCCTGGATGACTGGGTGGCTGTGCGTGCCATGGTCCCGAAGTCCAGCGCCAACAATGTCATGGATCAGATCGCCGACCTCGGTGGGCAGGCCATCCTGGCTTCGGAGCTACGCATCGCCCGGATCTGAGACACCCCCCTTTTCAAGAACCCACCTGTGAGGCCATGGCCTCACAGGTGGGTTCCGTCGTTCCCCGCCCACACCCCCGGAATCGGGGGGTGCGCGGCGTCGATAAGCTGGGTGTCGTGGGGGGTGACGCTGGGCCTGGGGATGCCGGAAAAGGGCAGGAAGTGCCCACCTGGTGCCTGAAGAGGAGGCCACGTGCTCAGGCAAGGTCCACCCCTTGCCCCCATTAAGGGTCTACCATGGGGCGGCAGCACGTGATATATCTAACAGTTTTCGAGGGAAAGGTTTCTTCATCATGACTCAGGGACAACAGCCGAAGAACGTCGACAGTGGAGCCCGCTCGGCTGCGAAGAAACCTGCCACCAAGCCTGAAGAAACCCCGGAAAACGGCGCAACCGACACCGGGAACCCTGAGACCGCTGCTGAGCACAAGATGCCGGAGAAGGATGCCTCCGCCGGCCAGAGTGCCGCGGACACCGTCGCCGCCAGCCGGAAGGACAATCAGAAGGCGGAGGCCCAGAGCGGGCAGGAACCGGCCCCGAAGCCGCGGCCGGGCTACCGCATGGAGGAGGATCTCCTGGGTTACAAGGAGGTTCCGGAGGATGCCTACTACGGCATCCACACCCTGCGGGCGATGGAGAACTTCCGGATCTCACGCACGACCATCAACGATGTCCCGGAGTTCATCCAGGGCATGGTGCAGGTCAAGAAGGCTGCGGCCATGGCCAACCGTCGCCTCCACACCCTGCCGAAGCTGAAGGCGGAGGCCATCGTCTGGGCGTGTGACCAGATCCTGGAACAGGGGCGATGCATGGACCAGTTCCCGATTGACGTGTTCCAGGGTGGGGCCGGCACCAGTCTGAACATGAACACCAATGAGGTGCTCGCGAACCTGGCGCTGGAGTACCTGGGGGAGGAGAAGGGCAGCTATGAGGTCCTCAACCCCAATGATGACGTCAACATGAGCCAGTCCACCAATGACGCCTACCCGACGGGTTTCCGGCTGGGTGTGTTCTCCGCCATGTCGAAGTTGATCATCCAGATGGATCTGCTGCAGTCCTCTTTCCAGGAGAAGGGCAAGGAATTCATCGACATCCTCAAGATGGGTCGCACCCAGCTTCAGGATGCGGTGCCGATGACCTTAGGGGATGAATTCGAAGCCTGGGCGCATAACCTGGCTGAGGAGCAGGCCACGCTGCGCCATGCCGCGGACCGTCTGCTGGAGGTCAACCTGGGTGCCACCGCCATCGGCACGGGTGTGAACACCCCGGCAGGGTACCGACACCAGGTCACCGCCTCCCTGTCGGAGGCCACCGGCCTGGACGTGAAGTCCTCCCGCGACCTGATCGAGGCGACCTCCGACACCGGTGCCTATGTGCTGGCGCACTCAGCGGTCAAACGCACCGCGATGAAGCTGTCCAAGATCTGTAATGACCTGCGACTGCTCTCCTCCGGGCCGCGGGCCGGGCTCAATGAGATCAACCTGCCGCCCCGTCAGGCCGGTTCCTCGATCATGCCGGCCAAGGTCAACCCGGTGATCCCGGAGGTGGTCAACCAGGTCTGCTTCAAAGTCTTCGGCAATGACATGACCGTCACCATGGCCGCGGAGGCCGGCCAGCTCCAGCTCAACGTCATGGAGCCGGTGATCGGGGAGTGCATCTTCCAGTCCATCCGGATGCTCGGCAACGCCGCTGACACGCTTCGCACCAAGTGTGTGGACGGCATCACCGCCAACCCGGAGGTCTGCCGTTCCTACGTGGACAACTCCATCGGCATCATCACCTACCTCAACCCCTTCATCGGCCACCACAATGGTGACCTGATCGGTAAGGAGGCGGCCGCCACGGGGCGGTCGGTGCGCGAGCTGGTCCTGGAGCGGGAACTGATGGATGAGGCCACCCTGGACCAGGTGCTGTCCAAGGAGAACCTGATGCACCCCACCTTCCGGGGCAAGCTCTACCTCGAGTTCTAGGGCCGGGCCTGGAACATTCCCGCACGGTGACTTCCCCCGGGTGCCCTGGGTGCGGGGGTCGGGGATGCCACCGGGCCTGATTTCGCCCTTCCTGAGGATCTTTGCTGACTAAGCTGAAAGTCATGACTGACAACAGCATTAATCTGGAACAGGATCCCAATAACCCCCTCTCCGATGTGGAGATCGCACAGGCCCACACCCTGGAGCCGATCGGGGACATCGCCAGCCGTGCCGGTGTTCCGGCGGCGGCTCTGATCCCCTACGGCAGCAACAAGGCCAAGGTGGATCTGAGCCAGCTGGACCGAGCTGAGCACGGCAAGTTGGTGCTGGTCACCGGCATCTCACCCACCCCGGCGGGGGAGGGCAAGTCCACCACCCTCATCGGTCTGGCGGATGCGCTGCGGGTGGCAGGAAAGAACGCCATCGCCGCAATCCGGGAACCCTCCCAGGGCCCGGTCATGGGCATCAAGGGTGGTGCCGCTGGTGGGGGTTACTCCCAGATCGTTCCCATGGAGGAGATCAACCTCCACTTCACCGGTGACTTCCACGCCATCACCTCCGCCACCAACACCCTGGCTGCGATCATCGACAACCACATTCAGCAGGGCAATGAGCTGGGCATCGACCCCCGCCGGGTGACCTGGCAGCGGTGCATGGATGTCAATGACCGGGCGCTGCGCGGTGTGGTCACCGGTCTGGGTGGACCCGCCCATGGGGTGCCCCGGGAAACCGGTTTCACCATCACCGCAGCCAGTGAGATCATGGCCATCCTCGGTCTGGCCACCGACCTGCCGGACCTCAAACGCCGGATCGGGGCCATCACCATCGGCCAGTCCCATGACCGCCAGCCCGTCACGGTTGATGATCTCGGGGTGGCAGGTGCCCTCAGTGCCCTGCTCAAGGAGGCCATCAACCCGAACCTGGTGCAGACCCTGGGGGGTACCCCCACCTTCGTGCACGGGGGGCCCTTCGCCAACATCGCCCACGGCTGCAACACCCTCCTGGCCACCCGCACCGCCCTGGAACTGGGTGATGTGGTGGTCACCGAAGCTGGTTTCGGTTCTGACCTGGGGGCGGAGAAATTCTTCGACATCAAGGCCCGGGCCGGTGGACTCAATGTCGACGGTGCCGTCATCGTCGCCACCATCCGCTCCCTGAAGTATAACGGTGGGGTGGCCCGGGAGAGTCTCAACGAAGAAAACCTTGAGGCGCTCGCCGCCGGTGTGGTCAACCTGGAACGCCACGTGGAAAATATCCGCAAGTTCAATGTGGAGCCGGTTGTCGCCCTCAACCTCTTCACCCTGGATTCCGAGGCGGAACGCGAGTGGATGACCACCTGGGCGAAGGACTTCGGGGTGGCCCTGGCAGAGGCTGAGGTGTGGGCCAAGGGTGGCCGGGGTGCCGCCAAGCTCGCGGAACTGGTGCTGGCGAACCTGGCGGCTGACTCCCGCCAGATCTACGACCCGGCGCAGGGTGTGGAGGCCTCCATCCGCACCATCGCCCGGGAGATCTACCGTGCTGATGACGTGGAGTTCTCCCCCCAGGCCGAGCGGGATCTGGCCACCATCCAGGAACACGGTTGGGATCAGCTGCCGGTCTGTATCTCCAAGACCCAGTACTCCTTCAGTGATGACCCCAAGGCGTTGGGCGCTGCGAGCGGACATACCCTGCACGTGCGGGAACTTCTGCCGCGCACCGGGGCCGGCTTCATCGTCGCCCTCACCGGTGATGTGATGACCATGCCGGGGCTGCCGAAGAAACCTTCCGCGCTCAACATCGACATCGACGAGCAGGCCCAGATCTCCGGCCTGTTCTGATACCTGCTTCTCAGGGCAACAGCCCAGCGGAACCTCGGTGGGGTTCCCGCTGGGCTGTTCTTCTGCCCGGGATCCGCCTCAGGGGCGTGGGGTTGTCCGCCGGAATCTGGCGGCAGCAGTGGCGAGCAGGATCAGCAGGGCTGCGGCTGCCGCCGACCAGGTCAGCACGGCCGCCTCGTACTGTCCCTCCGTCCGGGCCACGGCAATCCACCCCAGGCCCCAGGCGGTGGCCAGGGCAGGTGCCACACGCCCACCATCGAGTACCGCGATGAGGATACCCAGCACACCGGCCACGATGATGCCGACGACCCCGAGGGATACCTGCCGGAACAGGTCCACCTCCAGGGCGGCCAACCAGGCCCAGATGTTGGCGAAGGTGGCGACCAGTACCCAGCCGAAATACAGGCCGAAGGTGCCGTCAGTCAGGATCAGCTCCACCCAACCGGCGGTGCGGGGAGCCCCCAGGAGGTACATGATCTTGATGAGCACCGCCAACAGCAGGACAATCACCACCACCGAGGCAAAGAGCAGGCCGAGCTGAACCATCCAGATCCAGGCGGCGTTGAGCAGGACGGACAATAATGCCCAGGGTCTTAAACTGTGCTCCCGGGCGGAGCGACGGGCTGTGCCGGACAACTGCCAGAAGGCGTAGCCGGCCAACCCCAGGTAGATCACGCTCCAGATGCGGAAGGCCGGTCCGGCAGGTGCGAGCGGAGTGGAATCCGCGGACAGGGCACCACCGGCCGCCTGATTGATCGGGGTGCCGACGATCGCGCCGCTGCCGAGGAAGGCAGCCACGATCGCAACGGCGACACCGATGAGGACGATGAGCGGAAGGATCCAGCCTTGGCTGGGGGTGGATGTCTGGGTTGAGTTGTTCGCTGTGGGGTTTTTCATTCAGGGACACCTCCTGCACACCATGGTAGAGAGAATCCTCCTGACTGTGGGGCACCTCACGCTGCCTGGAGTCAGAGGAGGGGACGCAAGGATGATCACACCGCGGTGGTGCCCGAAGACTGTCAGGGCAGTCCCCAGCAGCCACTGTCCCCAACAGATCCGATTAAGTTGGAGCCATGAACCAGACACCAGCCCTCACCCGGATCCTGGCTGCACTCTCCACCCACCCACCCACACCCCCGGCACTCATGTGGTTCCGCGATGATCTGCGTCTCCGGGACAATGCGGCCCTTGCCGCAGCAGCAGAACAGGGGCCGGTGATCGCGGTATACATTCTCGAAACCCAGGAGAGGGAACATGTCCGCCCTCTGGGAAGAGCCACGAAATGGTGGCTCCACCACAGCCTGAGCCACCTCATCGACGACCTCGCAGCACACCAGATCCCCCTGGTCATCCTCCACGGCGACCCCCGCACCCTCATACCCGAACTGGTGGCACACACCGGGGCCGGCACCGTCACCTGGCACCGCCGCTACCATCACCCCCAACGCGAGGTCGACGCCGAGATCAAGGACACCCTGCGCTCCACCGGCATCACCGCGCAGAGCTTTCCCGGCCATCTGCTGGCGGAACCCTGGACCATTGAAACCGGACAGGGCGGGCCCTACAAGGTCTACACCCCCTTCGCCAAGAAACTCCGGACCAGTGTGCAGCACCCCGGGCCGGAACCGACGCAGCTTCACGGCCCCGGCGCGCACCCCGCACTGAGCACCACCGACCTGGCGGAGCTGGGCCTGCTACCCACCCACCCCTCACGCCAGGAACCAGACTGGGCGAAGGGCCTGCACCAGGCCTGGACCCCAGGGGAACACGGTGCCCAACGACGCCTGGACATCTTCCTGGAGACCCTGACCCGGCGCCCCGGAAAGAAGGGCTACGCCGAGGGTCGCGACTTTCCCGGCAGGGCCGTGACCAGCCGGCTCTCCCCACACCTGCGCTTCGGTGAAATCAGTGTCCACACCGTCTGGGAGGCCGTCACCAACCACACCGCCGAGACACCGGACACCACCGTCTTCCAGAATGAACTGATGTGGCGCGACTTCGCCTGGCACCGCCTCTACCACCGACCGGACCTGGCCACCGTTAACGTCCGCCCCGAATTCAACACCTTCCCCTGGGCCTGGGATCCCACCGAATTCGCCCACACCACAGCCGAGGGAAGAGATGGCCGACGCCACCCCGACATCCCACACCCTGGCCCATCCCCGCAGGAAGACACCACCATCCAGGATTTCCGCGCGGACCTCAGCGACTGGCGCAGCGGCACCACCGGCATCCCACTGGTCGACGCCGGCATGCGTGAACTCTGGGAAACCGGCCACATGCACAACCGGGTGCGCATGGTCGTCGCCTCCTTCCTCACCAAAAACCTCGGCATCCACTGGCGCCACGGTGAAGAATGGTTCTGGGACACCCTCGTCGATGCCGATCCCGCCAGCAACCCCTTCAACTGGCAATGGGCCGCCGGCTGCGGCGATGACGCCTCACCCTACTTCCGCATCTTCAACCCCCTGACCCAGGCCACCCGTTTCGACCCCCGGGCCACCTACATCAACACCTGGATCCCGGAACACGGCAGCCCCGACTACCCGGCACCCGTGGTCGACCTGAAAGAATCCCGGGCCATGGCGCTGGCCGCCTACCAGGACACCAGACATTAGAAAGACCTCAGCCTCCGAGCCCGGAGGGGGCGCGCCGGGGAGGTCAGGAGGATCCGCCGCTGGGGGAGTCAAGACCATCAATCTGCGTTGAATTCCCCGGATACCCAGCACAACCGTTCCGGGGTGTTTAGTCTTAGTCCATGTCTACCTCGTTGCCTGCCACCCTGGATTTCACCGCCCATCATCCGGCGCGGACTGTGCTGGTGACCGGAGCCTCCGGTTATGTCGGGGGCCGGCTGGTCACCGAGTTGCTCGCCGCCGGTTTCCAGGTTCGTGCCTCCTCGCGGAAAGCTGCGAGTCTGCGGCGTTTTGAGTGGAGTGATCAGGTGGAGCTGGTGCAGGCAGATCTTGGTGATGCCGAGGATGTCGCCCGGATCATGGCGGGGGTGGATGTGGTTTTCTACCTGGTGCATTCCATGGGGGATAAGGACCAGGACTTCGAGGAGGTCGAGGAGCGCACCGCCCGGACGGTGGCTGAGGTGGCTGATGCGGCGGGGGTGCGGCAGCTGGTCTATCTCTCCGGTCTTCATCCCAGGGACAAGAAGCTGGCGGAGTTGTCCAAGCACATGCGCTCCCGGGAACGGGTGGCCCAGATCCTCCTGGCCGCCAAGACTCCGACTCTGGTGTTCCGGGCGGCCACCCTCATCGGTTCCGGCTCGGCCTCCTTTGAGATCATCCGGCACCTGAGTGAGCGACTGCCCGTGATGGTGGCACCGCAGTGGATCAGTAATCGGATTGAGCCCCTGGCGATCCGGGATGCGCTCTATTACCTGGTGGCGGCGGCTGATCTGGGGGAGACGGTGAACCGGCAGTTCGATATCGGGTGCGGGCAGAGCTATGAGTTCGCTGACCTGCTCCGGATTTATGGTCGCCTGAACGGGTTGACCCGCCGGGTGTTCTCGTTGCCGTTGCCGCTGCCCATGGACAAGCTTTCGGGTGGGTGGATCGGTCTGGTCACCCCGGTGCCGGCTGGTCTGGCGGTGCCTCTGGCGCAGTCCATGGCTGAGGATGCGGTCACCGAGGAGCATGATATCGCCGAGATCATCCCGGATCCCCCGGGTGGTCTCATTGATTATCCCGCTGCGGTGGAGTTGGCGGCCAAGGCGGCTAAGGGGCGGGGAGTGCCCACCTCCTGGGACCGGAGCTGGACCAATGTCAGCGATGCGGCCGATAGTCTTCCCACTGACCCGGAATGGTCGGGGGATTCGGTGTATGAGGATGTGCGTTCGGGGGAGTCCGATCTGCCTGCGGTGAAGGTGTGGGAGGTGATCGAGGGGATCGGTGGGGTAAACGGCTGGTATTCCGCTCCTTCGCTGTGGCGCATCCGGGGGATCATGGACCGGCTTTTCGGTGGTCCCGGACTGGGTGGCAGGCGTGATCCCCGGCATCTGAGGGTCGGCGACCGGGTCGACTGGTGGCGGGTGGTGGAACTGGATCCGCCGCGCCGTCTGGTGCTGGCTGCGGAGATGAAGATCGACGGCCGGGCCTGGTTGATCATGGAGATTAAGGATCGCGGTGAGGGCTGCACCTACACCCAGCGGGCACTGTATGCACCCAACGGTGTGGTCGGCCGGCTCTACTGGTGGGCGGTGGCGCCTTTCCATTTCTTCATTTTTCCCATCATGTTGCGCAAGATTCTGAGTGCTGCAGAACGCAGGAACCCTTAAAACCCCCACCCTGCCACCCCTTGGTGTGAGCTGCGGGTTTTCCCGGGGCTTGAGTTCATCGGGAAAAACCCGGGGGGGGAGAGGTTTAAGATGTTGTACAGTATTGCTACACCAAGGTTAATATTTGAATTACGTTTAGTAATTCTCTGATTGAAAGGCTTCACCATGCGCCGTCTCCTCACCTCCCTGGGCACCATCGCTCTCGCCGCCACCCTCCTGACCCCGGTCGCCGGGGCCCAGGACCTCTTCGACGGTGGTCGCCTCGGTGGCGGTTCCTCCCAGCTCATCCCCAGCGGTTCCTCCACCGGCAGCCAGCTTGCCGAGATCGAGGAAGCGGTGGATCTGGAGCGTTATGCCGGCACGTGGTACCAGGTGGCCGCCCTTCCGCAGCCCTACACCCTGCAGTGCGCCCGTGACACCACCGCCGAGTACGCGGTGATCGACGAAGACACCATCTCGGTCCGCAACTCCTGCGGCACCCTCTTCGGCCAGGATTCCGTTATCGAGGGCACCGCCACCACCCGCTCCGACGCCTCCCTGCGCGTCAACTTCCCCGATGTTCCCTTCCAGGACCCGAATGGCCCGACCAACTACCGGGTGACCTACCTCGCGGAGGACTACTCCCTGGCAGTGGTCGGTGACCCCAACCGCACCTCCGGTTTCGTCCTCTCCCGGACCCCGGACCTGAGTCCCCAGCAGTGGTCCCAGGTTCGTGAGACCGTCGAGTCCCGCGGTTTCTGGTCCTGCTCCTTCCTCACCGTCCCGATGGCAGAGGGCCGCGGTGACATTGCCCCGCTGTGCACCCAATAAGAAGATCGCACCTGGACAACGTCTGACCCCCGCACACCCCAGACCTGAGGATGACTCCGGCGACAGGGGATGAGGGGACAGGCATGTCTCGTACTTCCTGAGTTTGGCCTTCCTGAGTTTGGCGCTGAGGTGGCCAACTCTGCAGTGAGCGCGGAAACAGTGCAGTAGTGTTGTCCCACCACCAGCCAACCCCGACCTTTTTAAATAGGACCCCCCGCCCATGTGGCCCTTGAGTTTAAGAGACACCGATGAATGAACCTCTCACCCCAGCTGAGCCCCGCCGCATCAGCGTGATCATCCCCTGCCTCAACGATGCGGAGCTGCTGGAGCGTTGCCTGCACAGCTTCCAGACACAGCTGCTCCCCGCCGATGAGATCATCGTGGTGGACAACGGTTCCACCGACAACTCCGCAGCCATCGCCCACCAGGCGGGGGCCCGGGTGGTCACCGAACCCCGCCGGGGCATCACCTGGGCCACCCAGACCGGTTTTGATGCCGCCACCGGGGACATCCTCCTACGGGTTGACGCTGACACCAGGGCTGAGGAGGACTTCATCCTCCGGCTGCACCACGCCTGGGAAGCCGCCGAAAAGTCACCCGGCCGCACCGTGGTCGGGGTGACCGGTTCCGCCCGGTTCGAAATCCCCGGGGCCCTCGGCACCATCGCCACCTCCCTCTACCTCGGTGCTTACCGCACCAGCGTGGGATCCGCCCTGGGACACCATCCCTTCTTCGGCACCAACTACTCCATCCGGGCACAGTGGTGGCACCAGATCCGGGACGCAGTGGACTTCAGTGACACCTATGTCCATGAAGACATGCACCTGTCCTTCGCGGTACGTGAGAATGAAACCGTCTGGTACCAGCCCGACCTGCTCCTGAGCATGGATGACCGTGCCCTGCACGGGTTCCGGCAGGTACTGGTCCGTTTCCACCGTGGTTTCTACACCATGCTGCGGAACTGGCGGACCCACCCCCCACATCTCCGGCTGGCCCAACGCGGTGTCCTCGGACCCCGACTGAAAGAGGTGCTCAAACCATGAGTGTTGATGTGGAGGCCCGGGTGACCGCCTCCCTGGCACTGCTGGAGGACTTCCTGAACCAGGGTCGGAAATCGGTGGCCAGTGACGCACGCCTGCTGAACATGGCCTATGAAGGTGTCGCGGTCTTCGCCCTGGGAGGCAAACATCTGCGCTCCCGACTGGTGCACATCTCCGCCGGTGAAGTCAGCGGACAGGGACTGTATGCGGCGACCGTTTTCGGAGCATGTGTGGACCTGCTCCACGGCGCCTTCCTGATCCAGGACGACATCATCGACCGGGATGACACCCGGCGCGGCAAACCCACGATCCATGCCGCGGTCCGTGATGAGTTCGGCGATGCCCACATGGGGATCTCCCTGGCGATCGTGGCCGGGGATCTGGGCATCAACGGGGCCCTGCAACTGCTGCTGAACTCCCACCTTGAAGACGCCCTCGTCCGCCACGGCATGCGCCTGCTCTCCGCCGCCGCACAGGAAACCATCACCGGTGAAATCCTCGACATCGCCCACCTGACGGAACCCAAACCGGATCTGGAGCAGGTACGCCTGAGCAACCATCTCAAAACCAGCGAATACAGCTTCGGGACCCCACTGAAACTCGGTGCCCTGGCAGCCGGCCGGGACCCCGCCCCCATGAAACCGATCGCCCACGCCCTGGGCTGCGCCTACCAGGCCGCCGATGACATCGCCGGCGCGATCGGGGACAGCGCCGTGACCGGAAAAACAACCGGGGGAGATGTGATCAACGGTCGCGCCACCCTGATGACCACCCGGATGGAGGGGCAATTCCCCACCGACCCAGCCCAGCTGGACGCCATCATCCAGGCCGTGATCAAGGAAGGCGACACCCACCTCGCCCAGGCCCGCCGCATCATCGACGACACCGACCTGGCCGAAGGGGTGCGGGAAGGACTCCACCACGTCACCGACACCATCGAAGGGATGCTGCGCACCCATGCCTGAACACCTGCCCCCACCGGGAGGATCCCTCACCGACTTCCTCACCCGCTACGACCACATGGCGATCAGGTCCGCCCATGAGGTCATCGCCTGCTATTCCACCAGTTTCTCCCTGGCCACCCGCCTGCTGGGCAAACAGGTGCGGGCCGATATCCGCAATCTCTACGCCATGGTGCGCATCGCCGATGAAATCGTCGACGGCACCGCCGCCGCCGCAGGTATGAACCCCACCGAGATCACCGACACCCTGGATCGGTACGAACAGGCCGTACTCGCATCCGTCGACACCCGTTTCCACGTCGACCCCGTCCTGCACGCCTACGCACTCAGCGCCCGACGCTGCGACTTCAACCCCGACCAGGTCCGCGCCTTCTTCGCCTCCATGCGCCGCGACCTGCACCAGTCCACCCATGACGCCCACAGCTTCGAGGACTACGTCTACGGCTCCGCCGAGGTCATCGGTCTGCTGTGCCTGTCCGCCTTCCTGGTTGACCACCCCGCCACCCCGACGGAACGAAACCGGATGGAAGCCGGCGCCCGCTCCCTGGGGGCAGCCTTCCAGAAAATCAACTTCCTCCGGGACCTCGCCGAGGACTCACAGACCCTGGGACGGGCCTATTTCCCCGGCCTGGAAACCCGGGAACTCAGCGACGAACACAAGAAGGAACTGATCCGGGATATCCGCCAGGACCTTTCCGACGCCCACACCGCCATTCCCCTGCTGCCGCTCTCCGCGCGCGCCGGGGTGCTGGCCGCCACCGAGTTGTTCACCGAGCTGACCAACCGACTTGATGTTCTCCCCGCGGCAGAGCTGGCCCGCCGGCGGGTGAGTGTGCCCCGCCGCACCAAGGCCGCGATCCTGGCGCGTGCCCTGACCGCCGCACCCCGTGCCCACCGTAGGAAAGAGAAGTAGAACATGAACAACCCCGCACCCCGCACGGCTGTGGTCATCGGAGCTGGTGTCGCCGGCCTGGCCACGGCAGCTCTGTTGGCACGTGATGGCGTGGCCGTCACCGTCGTGGAGCGCACCGAGACTGTCGGTGGCCGCGCCGGTGATCTGGTCCTGGACAACCACGATGGGTTCCGTTGGGACACCGGTCCTTCCTGGTATCTCATGCCGGATGCCTTCGACCACTTCTTCCGCCTGTTGGGCACCACCACCGAGGAGCAGATCGAGCTGGTGGATCTGACCCCGGCCTACCGTCTGTTCCCCGAGGGCGGGGCATCCCTGGACGTGCCCAGCGGTATCGAGGCCGCGGCCTCGTTCTTCGAGTCCCTGGAGCCCGGGGCGGGGCAGAAGCTGCGGGACTACCTCGACAGTGCGGGGGACACCTACCGGGTGGCCGTCGAACGTTTCCTCTACACGACTTTCTCCACCCCTGGCCCCCTGCTGCACCGCGATGTGCGCGAGCGCCTGGGCAAGCTCGCGAGGTTGCTCACCCAGCCGTTGGAGAGCTATGTCAACGAGCGTTTCTCCGACCATCGTCTCCGTCAGATCCTGACCTACCCGGCGGTGTTCCTGTCCTCCCGGCCGGAGAACACACCCTCGATGTATCACCTGATGAGCCACACCGACCTGGTGCAGGGGGTGCGTTATCCGGTGGGTGGTTTCGCCTCCGTGATCCGGGCGATCCACCGCCTGGCGCTCGAGCACGGGGTGAAGGTACAGCTGAACACCGAGGTCACCGCCATCACCACCACCGGTCAGGGCCGCAAGGTGAAGGCCACCGGGGTGCGGGTGCGTGATGCGGCGGGCAAGGTCGGCGAGCTCACGGCCGATATCGTCGTCTCCGGTGCGGACCTGCATCACACCGAGAACCATCTGCTGCCGGCCCCGCTGCGCACCTACCCGGAGAAGTACTTTGCCTCCCGGGACCCGGGTCTGGGCACGGTGCTGGTCATGGTGGGGGTGAAGGGTAAGCTGCCGCAGTTGGCCCACCACAACCTGCTGTTCAGCCGGGAGTGGTCCACCGACTTCTCCGTGGTCTTCGACGGGCCCAACGCCGAGCGCCCCCTGGACGCCTCCCGCTCGATCTACGTCTCCATGCCTTCAGCCACCGACCCTGGGGTGGCGCCGGCTGATCATGAGAACCTCTTCATTCTGGTGCCGGTCCCCGCCTCAGAGCAGATCGGCCACGGGGACACCTACCGCGACGGTGCCTCCGCCTCGGTGGCGGCCATTGCCGATGCCGCGATTGAGCAGCTCGCCCAGTGGGCTGGTGTGCCTGATCTGGCGGAGCGCATCGTGGTGCGCAAGACCATGGGCCCGGCGGATTTCGCGGAGCGTTTCAACGCCTGGCGGGGTGGGTCCATCGGGCCCGGTCACTCGCTGCGTCAGTCCGCCTTCCTGCGGGGAAAGAATGTCTCCGCCAAGGTCGACGGCCTCTACTACGCCGGTGCCACCACGGTGCCGGGGGTGGGTGTGCCGATGTGCCTGATTTCCGCGGAGAATGTGGTCAAGCGGCTGAAGGGGGACACCACACCCGGCCCGATGCCGGAGCCGATCCCCGGGGGAGGGGCAGTGTAGATGGAGACCCTCCTGCCCTTTGCCTACCTGACGATCCTCCTGGTCACCCTGGGCTGCATGGTGTTGTGTGACTGGCGGTGGAAGCTGGCGTTTTTCCTTGATGCCCGCCGCGCCACGATCCTCAGCATCGTGGTGGTGGTGGCCTTCCTGGTCTGGGATGGCCTCGGGATCGCCACCGGTTCCTTCTTCCGGGGTGGTTCGGACTACATGACCGGGATCATTCTTGCCCCGGAGATGCCGGTGGAGGAACCCCTCTTCCTCTTCTTCCTGACCTACCTGACCATCAACCTCACCTCCGGTGCGCGCCTGCTGCTGAATGCGGCCACACGGAAGGAGCAGAACGCATGACCTACCTGTTGATCAGCCTGCCTTTTCTCCTCATCAGTGTGGTGGTGTGGGTGGCCAGGCGTAAGAGTGCGCCCCGACAGGTGGCGGTGACCGCACTTGTCATGGCGGTGCTGCTGGTGCTCACGGCGATCTTCGACAACCTGATGATCTGGGGTGAGCTGGTCGGCTATGGCGACGCCCAACGACTTGGTCTGCAGATCGGCCTGGTTCCCATCGAAGACTTCTTCTACCCCGTCTTCGTCGCCCTGATTGTCCCGGCCCTGTGGCCGGGAAGGAAGAAGTCCGCCCGATGAGTGTCCTGAACATAGTCGGCGGAATCTTATCCGCCTCCCGCCCGGTCAGCTGGGTCAACACCGCCTTCCCCTACGGCCTGGCCTACCTGCTGGCCGGTGGGGGACTGGACTGGCTGTTCTGGGCCGGTGTGGTGTTCTTCCTGATCCCCTACAACATCGCCATGTACGGCATCAATGATGTCTTCGACTATGAGTCCGATATCCGCAACCCCCGCAAGGGCGGAATTGAGGGTGCGGTCCTGCCCCGGTCGATGCATGCCCCACTGCTGTGGGCCTCAGCATTGAGCACGATCCCCTTCCTCATCGCCCTCTATGCGGCCGGCACCTGGGTGTCTGCGATCTGGTTGAGTATCGCGATGTTGGCGGTGGTGGCCTATTCCGCGCCACCCATGCGGTTCAAGGAACGCCCCGTGCTGGATTCGCTGACCTCGTCAGCACATTTCACCACCCCGGCCCTGGTCGGTGCCACCATCCTGGGGACCTCCATCAGCGGCTACTTCTGGTTCGCGGTCCTGGCTTTCTTCCTCTGGGGGATGGCCAGCCACGCCCTGGGTGCGGTACAGGATGTCAAGGCGGACCGTGAGGGTGGTCTGAGCTCAATAGCCACCGCCTTCGGTGCCCGACTGACCACCCGCCTGGCGGCCGCAGCTTATCTGATTGCAGCCCTGCTGATCTTCGCGATGCCCGGCCCAGCCTGGATCGTCGGCATCGCCGGGCTGGGTTATGTCGCCAACACCCTCCGCTTCTGGAATATCAGCGATGAGACCTGTGAAGACGTCAACCAGGCATGGCGGGTATTCCTCTGGCTCAACTATCTGGTGGGTGCCGTGGTCACCATCACGATCGCCTGGGTGTTCCTGGGCTAGGTGCCGAGCTCCAAGAAATTTCATAACTTCAACAGGAAGATATATTAGTTATCAGGTTAATATATCCATTTTCTACAGATAAAGAAGTACTATTCCACCATGTCGGACACCAGTGATAAAAGAGATCGGGACTCGATCTCCCAACACCTGTATGACGTCAACTCCAGTGACCCGGACAGCAAGCTGGTGGACCGCTCCCACCTCACCCCGGAACACATCGCCCAGATCGGCCAGATCATGCAGTCCCTGTCCCGGCTCCGGGAAGCCGAACGCGCGGTAGCATCCGCCTCCGAAAAATACATGAAACTCAGCTCCCAGGACATGCGAGCCCTCCACTACCTGATCGTGGCAAATAACCGACAGGAACTGGTGACCCCAGGCATGCTCGCCACCCATCTGGACATCTCAGCCGCCTCAACCACCAAACTGCTCAACCGCCTGGAACGCGGGGACCACATCATCCGCAATGTGCACCCCCTGGACCGCCGCGCCTTCGCCATCGAGGTCACACCCGACACCAAGGCCTCAGCCACCGACACCGTGGGCCGCCTCCACTCACGACGCTTCCATGCCGCAGCCCGCCTCAGCCCCGAGGAAAGAAACGTGGTCATCACCTTCCTCGAAGACATGATCCGCGAAATATCCCTCGACAACGCCAACTGGGCAAAAGAACCAGAAGACGGGAACTAAACACCCCCCACACTTATCGACGGCCCGTGCCCAACCCCACCTGCCAGACCCCACCCAGCCAGACAGAAACCCCGGGCCGTCGACAAGCACCCCCCTGCGGCCAACCTACTTATCAGCAGTCGAACCCGGCCACCCCGGATACTCCGGCGGAGTGCCATCAAAAGCAGGACACAACTCCTGGAAAGAACACCAGTCACACAACTTCGAGGTCTTCGGCCGGAAATCACCACTCCTGCCATCCCCCTCAATTTTGGCCCAGAGCTCACCCAGATCCCGCTCGAAATACTCCAACTCCTCCCTCGAAGGAGCCAAAAACATCGAATCCATCACCTTCAGATACATCAACCGCAACTGCGCCGGAATAGTCTCAAACAACCGCCAGTACACCAGCGCATAAAACTTCATCTGAAAAGTCGCCGAATGACTATAACGCGGCAACGGCTTCTTACCCGTCTTATAATCCACCACCCGCACCTCACCAGTGGGAGCGATATCCACCCGGTCAATGAAACCACGCACCGGCACCCCATTCGGCAACACCGTATCCACATACATCTCCACCTTGTGGGCATCAAAACCCTGCGGATTCTCCATCTGAAAATAACCCCGCAACAAGGAACGACAATCCACCAGGAAATCATGGAGCTCCGCCTCCGGAACCAACTCCAACAACTCCCCATCCTTGGCACACATCTGCTCCCACAACGGCTTCAGACGCTTCACCGCACCGGGATACTCCCGCTCCGTCCGAGGCCTCTCATGCATCTCCTCCAACACCGCATGCACCAGATTGCCCTTCACCTGCGGCACCGTCTTCGGCTCCGGAAGACGATCAATCGAACGCAAACGATAAAGCAGCGGACACTGCTGGTAATCAGAAGCCCGGGAAGGCGACAACGCCAACGGCCTCGGCTTCCTCGGCTTAACAACCGGCTCAGGAGAAGGAACATCAGCAGCTTCAAAAAGATCACTCATAATGACCATGACCTTAACGCACGAAGCCGCCCACCCAAGAGACCGAACAGACAAAACTTCCCCCACCCCTCAAGGTTTACCCATAGCCCATCTATCCCACCCCCAGGGGAGCGCGCCGGGCCAGAGTCGGGATCGGAGGGGCTGGTTCACCTTGGCGGGATCCCCGCGGCCCGCTGAATCTGCTTAGGGTGGGTGTATGAATGAAACCCGTGATTTCCTCGACTTTCTGGCCGCCTCACCCAGCTCCCACCATGCGGCAGCGGAAGTTGCCTCCCGCCTGATCGTCGCTGGCTTTCAGACCCAGGACCCCACCAGCCCCTGGGATGCCACCCCGGGTGGGCATGTGATGGTCCGTGGTGGGGCAGTGATGGCCTGGTGGGTTCCGGAGGACGCCACCCCGGATTCTGGCTTCCGGATCCTCGGTTCCCACACCGACTCACCTGGTTTCACGCTCAAGCCCACCCCGGAATTCAATTCCGCCGGCTGGCAGCAGGCCGGCGTGGAGGTCTACGGCGGGCCGATCCTGGCCTCTTGGCTGGATCGTGAACTGAGCCTGGCTGGTCGCGTGGTGTTGGCGGACGGATCCCACCGCCTGGTGGATACCGGGCCGATCCTGAGGATCCCGCACCTGGCGGTCCACCTGGACCGCAGCACCGAACTCAAGCTCGACCGTCAGCAGCACATGCAACCGGTTTATGCGGTGGGTTCCCCGGAGCTTTCCCTGATGGATGCCATCGCCACCGCCGCCGGGGTGGCCGCCGATGACATCATGGCCCATAACCTGATCACCGTGGACACCCAGCCGGGTGCCGTTTTCGGGGTCGGGGGAGACTTCCTGGCTGCCGGTCGCCTGGACAACCTCAGTTCCGTCTATACCACCCTGCAGGCGCTGCTCCGGGCCATCCGCTCCGGGGACACTGGAAACGATGTGCTGGTTCTGGCCGCCTTCGACCATGAGGAGGTGGGTTCCGCCTCCACCACCGGTGCCGCCGGACCCATCCTGGAGGATGTGCTGGTGCGTACCGCCACCGCCCTGGGGGCAGGTCCGGAGGAGCTGCGCCAGATGTATGCCCGTTCCTCCTGTGTGTCGGCGGATGCCGCGCATTCGGTGCACCCCAACCATGTGGGTAAGCATGATCCGAACCACCACCCGCTGTTGGGTGGGGGCCCGGTGCTCAAGGTCAACGGCAATCAGCGCTACGCCTCCGATGCCGCCACCTCCGGCATGTGGCAGCTGGCCTGCCAGGCCGCCGGGGTGCCTTCCCAGACCTTTGTGGGCAATAATTCTGTGCCCTGTGGTTCGACCATCGGTCCGGTCACCGCCACCCGCCTCGGTATCGATACCGTCGATGTCGGTGTGCCACTGCTGTCCATGCATTCGGCCCGTGAATTAGCCGGGGTACAGGACCTGCTGTGGTTCTCGCAGGCTCTTGAGGCATACTTGATCAATCATTAACCGACCCTTTTCGAAAGGATCCCATGGCATACTCCGGCCCCTTCCAACCCGGTGACCGAGTCCAGTTGACCGACGCCAAGCGCCGACACTTCACCATCGTCTTGGAGGAGGGCGGGCAGTACCACACCCATAAGGGCGGGATCCTGCACGATGACATCATCGGCAAGGACGAAGGCACCGTGGTTCGCTCCTCCGGGGCGGGCGACTATCTCTGTTTCCGTCACCTGATGGTCGACCATGTGCTGTCCATGCCGCGTGGCGCCGCGGTGATCTACCCCAAGGACACCGCCCAGATCCTCATCGAAGGCGATATCTTCCCCGGCGCCCGCGTCCTGGAGGCCGGGGCTGGTTCCGGCGCCCTGTCCATGGCGCTGCTGCGCGCGGTGGGGGAGAAGGGCGAACTGATCTCCTATGAGATCCGCGAGGATCACCTGGAGTACGCCGAAGCCAATGTCGATGAGTTCTTCGGTGGCCGCCCCCCGAACTGGACCCCCCGACTGGGTGACCTCAAGGAGGTGACCAGCGAGGACACCGATGGGCCGGTGGACCGTATCATCCTCGACATGCTCGAGCCCTGGGAATGTCTGCCGGTGGTCCGTGATCTGCTGATTCCGGGTGGTGTTTTCATGACCTACGTGGCCACCGTGCCACAGCTGATGAAGGTCATGGAAGGTATTCGTGAGCTGCAGTGTTTCACCGAGCCCAAAGCCTGGGAATCACTGGTGCGGGAATGGAAGGTGGAGGGCCTGGCCACCCGCCCGGAGCACCGCATGAATGCCCACACCGCCTTCCTGATCTGGACCCGTCGTCTGGCCGATGGGGTTACCCCGCCCCGCCCGCAGCGGCGCGCACGCAAGTAGGGGCGCTAGATTGGGCTCATGAAGCCCACCGAGACATTTTCGCCTGAGCCCGCTGACCTTCAGCGGGAGCTGAAGACCCTGACCGCACGCAACGCCAAGCTGGCACAGCTGCTTACCGCCTCGAAGAAGAAGCTCCAGGAGCTCAATGCCCAGATTGATGCCCTGGCGGAGCCAGCCTCCACCTACGGTATCTTCCTGAAGAGCTCCGGTTTCGGCAATGATGCCGAGGTCTTCGCCAATGGCCGACAGATGCGGCTGAAGGTCTCCCCGAACATGGACCGTTCCCAACTGAGTCCCGGTTCCCTGGTCCGGTTGGGAGACGGCTCCCTGGTGGTGGAGGCCTGTGGTTATCCGGACACCGGAAATATCGCCACCCTGACTGAGCGGATCGGTACCCAGCGTGCTCTGGTTGCCGACCACAACGGGGAGGAACGCCTGGTGCACCTGGCAGCCCCCATCGCCGCGGTGGCCCGGGCAGGGGACACCCTGCTGGTTGAACCCCGGGCCGGCATGGCCCTGGAACGTGTCCCCAAAACCGAGATCTCCAGTCTCTCGCTGGAGGAGGTCCCGGACATCACCTACTCCGATATCGGCGGACTGGACAACCAGATCGAGCAGATCCACGATGCGGTGGAGCTGCCTTTCGCCCATCCGGAGCTCTATGCGGCCTATGAACTCTCCCCGCCGAAGGGTGTGCTTCTTTATGGCCCTCCCGGTTGCGGTAAGACCTTGATCGCCAAGGCGGTGGCCAACTCCCTGGCCACCCGTGTCGGTGATGGTTCCCCCTCCTGGTTCCTCAACGTCAAGGGCCCGGAGCTGCTGAATAAATTTGTCGGCGAAACCGAACGCCGCATCCGTCTGATCTTCGAACGTGCCCGGGAGCTGGCTTCCGCGGGCCGCCCGGTGATCATCTTCTTCGATGAGATGGAGTCCATCTTCCGCACCCGTGGCTCCGGGGTCAGCTCCGACATGGAGACCACCGTGGTGCCGCAGCTGTTAACCGAGATGGATGGTGTGGAGGGGCTGCGCAACGTCATCATCATCGGTGCCACCAACCGTGAGGAACTGATTGATCCGGCGCTGCTGCGCCCGGGTCGACTGGATGTGAAGATCCGGGTGGAACGCCCGGATCGGGCAGGCTCGAGGGATATCTTCACCCGTTATCTGACATCTTCGATCCCCCTGGCCACCCCCGCCGAGGAGCTCATCGACGCGGCCGTCGAGAAGCTTTTCACCCCCCGACCCTATGTGGAGCTGGACCTGGCGGACGGCACCCGGCAGGTGCTGCACTACTCGGACTTCGTCTCCGGTGCGATGATCGCAAATGTCGTGGACAGAGCGAAAAAGCTCGCCATCAAAGACCAGATCGCAGGGGTCTCCGATGCTGGTGTGAGCATCCGGCACATCGAGGAGGCCATCGAGATGGAGCAGTCCGAATCCGAGGATCTGCCCAACACCGCCAACCCGGATGAGTGGAGCCGCATCTCCGGACGACAGGGGCAGATGGTGATCGCAGCTCGCGTTCTTCGCTAAGGTGTGGCCCATGGCACGATTTATGGGCACTGAGACTGAGTACGGAATATCCACCCCCGAGGACCCCTACCTCAGTCAGATCATCACCTCCACTCACGCAGTGGTGGCCTTCGCGGCGGTCAACACCGGGGCACGCACCCGCTGGGACTTCGAGAATGAGGCACCCCTGAAGGACACCCGTGGTTTCGACCTGCGTCGCTACCGCACCGTCCCCGTCGTCGACCCCAACGCGATGGGGGTGGCCAATGTCGTCATCGACAATGGCGCACGCTTCTACGTCGACCACGCCCACCCAGAGTACGCCTCCCCGGAGTGCGACAACGCCTGGGACGCGATGATCTGGGACGCTGCCGGCGATGTGGTCATGAACCAGGCCGTCGCCGATGTCGCAGAGCTGACCCAGCAGGGGATCTCCATCCTGGACAAGCATGATCCCTGCCCGCCGCTGAAGATCTACAAGAACAACGTCGACGGCAAGGGTGCCTCCTACGGCTCCCATGAGAACTACCAGTACAGCCGCAAAACCGACTTCGAGGTCATGTCCCAGGGGCTGATCCCCTTCTTCGTCACTCGTCAGGTGATCATTGGGGCCGGCCGCATCGGACTGGGGGAGGCCGGTGACACCCCGGGTTTCCAGATCTCCCAACGCGCCGACTACTTCTACCAGGAGCTCTCCCTGGAGACCACCCTCAATCGTGGCATCATCAACACCCGCGATGAGCCGCACGCCAATGCCGTCCATTTCCGCCGCATGCACACCATCATCGGTGATGCGAACATGTCCCAGACCGCCAACTTCCTCAAGCTGGGCATGACCAAACTGGTCATGGACGCCATCGAGAAGGGCGTGGACTTCTCCGACCTGAAACTCTCGACTCCGGTGGAGGACCTGCGGACCATCTCCCGGGACCTCAGCCTGAACGTCAAGATCAAGCTTGTCGACGGCCGGGAACTCAGTGCTCTGGAGATCCTCGGCATCTACCGGGAGCGCGTCAGCGCCACCGATGAGGTCGACGAGAAGGTCATCGCCCTGTGGGGCGAGGTTCTGGACCTGCTCGCCGAGGACCCGCTGAAGACCGCCCACCTGCTGGACTGGACCGCCAAGTGGTCCCTGATCAAGTCCTACCTGGACCGCGGTGCGGACATCTCCGACCCCAAGCTGGCCCTGATCGACCTGCAGTACAGCGATATCGATCCGGCCAAGAGTCTCTACCACGCCCTGGTGCGCAAGGGCCGCATGAAGACCCTGGTCTCCCAGGAGGAGATCGACTTCGCCGCGAAGAATCCGCCGAAAAATTCCCGCGCCTACTTCCGTGGTCGGGTGGTCTCCCGCTTCGGTGAGTCCATCACCGCCGTCAGCTGGCAGACCATGGTGCTCAACCTCGGTGAAGCCTCAGCCAAGATCTCCCTCAGCGAGGTCGACGGCATGAACCGCGAGGTGGCCGGGGATCTGGTGGAAAACGCCGAAACCGTGGCGGAGCTGGTGGCAGGCCTCAGCGAACACGGTGTTCACGTGGAGGGGATCCGCACCCAGCACAATTTGCAGGGTGAGATCAACAAGCCTCACCTGCACTAGCTCTATCCTTGAGTTATACCCGGGGAGCTCCCTGAATCTTCGTGCCCCCCCCGGGAGGGGCAGCCTGTCCTGAAGGCCTGCTGCCCCCAAGCCCGGTCTCAACACCTAATAAACTGAAAATCCCTTGAAAGGACATGATTTCCCATGGCAGCAAATCCCCAGGCCCAGGTCAACAGCGGTGGCTCCGGCGAGGATGACAACGAAGACTTCAACCTCTCCGGCGGTCAGGCCCAGATCGACAACACCGGCACCGATGATCTCCTCGATGAAATCGACAGCCTGCTCGAGTCCAACGCCGAAGAGTTCGTCCGCTCTTACGTTCAGAAGGGTGGACAGTAGACCCCATGACCGCACCCGAGGTGTTCACCCGCCGCATCGTCGGTCTGGAAACCGAGTACGGCATCACCTGTACCTCCCAGGACGGCTCCCGTCGGCTGGGGCCGGAAGAGATCGCCCGCTACCTCTTCCGACCGGTGGTGGAGAAACATTCCAGCTCCAATATCTTCCTGCCGAACTCCTCGAGGCTCTACCTCGACGTCGGTGCCCACCCGGAGTACGCCACCGCGGAGTGCGATAACCTCCTGCAGCTGCTGGCTGCAGACCGGTCCGGGGACCGCATCTTCGATGACCTGGCCCAGAAAGCGGAGCGAGCCCTCGTCGACGAGGGGATCGGCGGCAGGGTCTATCTCTTCCGCAACAACGTCGACTCCGCCGGCAACTCCTATGGCTGCCATGAGAACTACCTGGTGGGCCGTTCCGTGGTCCTGAAGAAGCTGGGCACCCAGCTGTTGCCCTTCCTGATCACCCGCCAGCTGATCTGCGGTGCCGGTACCATCGCCCGTGCCGCCAGTGGTTACAAGGGTGGCTGGGTGGTTTCCCAGCGGGCTGATCACGTCTGGGAGGGGGTGTCCTCAGCAACCACCCGGGCCCGGCCGATGATCAACACCCGTGATGAACCCCACGCGGACTCCGAACGCTACCGCCGCATGCACGTCATTGTCGGTGACTCCAACATGTCCGAGGCCAGCACCGCCCTCAAGGTCGGTTCCATGTTGCTGGTGCTGGAGATGTTCGAGGCAGGTTTCGACCTGCCGGACATGCAGTTGCGCAATCCCAGCGCCCATGTCCGCGATATCGCCCGCGACCAGACCGGAAATACCCTGCTGGAGAAGGTCGACGGCTCCACCGTCACCGCCCTGGAGGTTCAGCAGACCTTCTGCGAGGCCGCTGAGTTCTGGCTCAAGGAACGCCCCGACACCGGTACCCCAAATGAGGTGCTGCAACAGGTCATTGACCTGTGGAAGCGGATGCTGCGGGCCATCCACACCCAGGACTTCTCCGAGGTCGACCAGGAAATTGACTGGGTGATCAAGCGCAAGCTGCTGCAGCGCTACCAGGACAAGCTGGGACTTTCCCTCGATGACCCCAAACTCGCCCAGATCGACCTGACCTACCATGACATCCGGCCCGGCCGGGGTCTCTTCCCGGTGCTGGAGGCCAAGGGCCTGGCCAAGCGATGGACCACCGAAGCTGCGGTCGAGGAGGCCAGGACCCTGGCCCCGCAGACCACCAGGGCCGCGCTGCGAGGAAAATTCCTCACCCGCGCCGATGAACTGGGTGCCCCCGTGGTGGTGGACTGGATGCGGTTGAAGATTGAGCAGCCGGAAGCTCGCTCGATTCAACTTGACGATCCCTTCAACACGGTCGATGATCGCGTGGACGAACTGATCGCCTACATGGAAGAAAACCAGGGTTCCTACCGGAAACACTGACTATTT